>CAZCPL010000386.1:0-4372 GCA_964500255.1 uncultured Solibacteraceae bacterium
GATCCGCCCCCGCTTCCCGCAGAACCCCCGCGTACTCACCAGCCGTGGACACATCGAAAATTCCCAACTGCCCGCCTGGCTTCAGCACCCGGACCATCTCCCGCAAGGCAGCCGCACGCGCGTCGGTTTCCAGTATCCCGTGCAGCACCAGCGATGACACAACCACATCGTAACTCTTGTCGCCATAGGTCAACTTCAGAGCATTGCCGTTCTCGATCTTGACCCGATCGGCGACGCCTTCCTCCTTGGCATTCTCAACTGCGGCATCCAACTTGTTGCCCGACAAAAAAGATCCATCCCAGACATCGATGCCCGTCACTCGCCCTTTTTTCAGCCGCTTCGCCGCACCAATCGCTAGCAAGCCACGACCGCATCCAACATCCAATACCTTCTCATCGCCGGTCCATTGAATCTTATCGAGCAGCGTATCCCGCATCTTCAACTTCGCCACCTGACTCGACCAGCGCAAATAGAATCCAGCAGCCAGAAACCCGAGACCCACCAGCAGAAACAGGATCAGCAAAGTCATTGCCGGTCCCGGATGCTCGGCCTTATTCATAAAGAAAATGCCGATGCCAAGAGCGGAGAATGTCCCCGCTCTCCAGAACAAGTCCTTGACGGTCTTCGGCTCGTCAATGCCGTAGTCGATCGCGACGTTCTCGGCCATACGCTATGCCTGCGCCGCCGTTTCCGGAACCGGTGGTCCCGGCGGAACGACTTCGGCTTCCACGACTTCAATCGGATGCTTGTGCTTGCATTCCGCGTTCGGACACTGCGCAAACGCACCCGCCTTGAGGAACTTCTCGATGAGATAGCCGCCGCCGCAATCCGGACACTTCTCCGCTAACGGCTTGCCCCAAGCCACGAAATCGCATTCCGGATACTTGTTGCAGCCGAAAAAGGTCTTGCCGCGCTTTGAGCGCCGCTCCACCACTTCTCCGCCCGTACAGTTCGGACATGGCACACCAATCGTCTTTTGCTTGACGAACTTGCACGTCGGATAGTTCGAACAGGCCGTGAACTCACCGAACCGGCCATTCTTCATCACCAGCTTGCTGTTGCAACTCGGGCAATCTTCATCGAGCGGTACGTCGGATTTCTTCTGCTCGGTCGCCCCGATCTTCTTCGTCGTCTTGCAGTCCGGATACCCAGTGCAGGCAAAAAAGGTTCCAAAGCGGCCTTTCTTCAGCACCATCTCGCGGCCACAGTTTTCGCAGTACTCCTGCGCGTCCTGCTCGGTGAGATCCGCACCGTCGACATCCGGCAGATCCACAACCAACTCACGTGTATTGCGGCATTCCGGATATCCCGTGCAAGCGATGAAGCTGCCGTTCTTACCCCATTTGATGACCATGGGCTTCTGGCACTTGTCGCAGATCAAGTCGGTGGGCTTTTCCATCCGCTTGATATCCGTCATGTTGCGTTCGGCGTGCTCCAGATCTTTCTGGAACTTCTCATAGAACGACGCCATCGCCTGGCGCCAATCCATCTTGCCGTCTTCGATTTCGTCGAGCTCTTCTTCCATTCGAGCCGTGTACTTCACGTCGAACAGATCGTTGAAACTCTCGAGCAACAAATCGGTCACCACGAAACCGAGTTCCGTCGGTGAGAACTTGCCGCCCTCTTTCTTCACATACTCGCGATCGAGGATCGTAGAAAGAATCGACGCGTACGTCGACGGTCTCCCCACGCCATCGGCTTCCAACTGTTTCACCAGCGTCGCTTCCGTATAGCGGGGCGGCGGCTCGGTGAAGTGCTGTTCCGGATCGAACTGCTTGAACTTCAGCACCTCGCCCTTTTCGACAGCTGGCAGCTTCGACTTCAGCTCCTCGTCGTCTTCGTCCTTCTGATCTTTGCCCTCCTCGTACACACGCAGAAAGCCGTCAAACTTCTGGACGCTTCCCGTCGCACGGAAGAGATAGGATGCGCCATCGTTCCCAGGCGCGGTGACATCCAACGTCGTCTGATCGAAAACCGCTGGCGTCATCTGGCTGGCGATAAATCGCATCCAGATCAAGCGATACAGCTTTAGTTCATCTTCCTGAACGTAGGCCGCAACCTCGTCAGGCGTGCGCATCGAAGACGTCGGGCGCACCGCCTCGTGGGCGTCCTGCGCATCCTTCTTACCCTTGTAGACGTTGGCCGACTCCGGCAAATACTCCTGGCCATACCGTTCACCGATCATGCTGCGGACTTCGATCAACGCCTCGGCACCCACACGCACCGAATCGGTACGCATATAGGTAATGAGACCGACCGCGCCTTCCTCACCCATCTCCACACCTTCATACAGGCGCTGGGCCAAACCCATCGTACGCTTCACGCTAAAGCGAAGCTTACGTGCCGCTTCCTGTTGCAGCGTGGACGTGATAAAAGGCGGAACCGGATTCCGGCGCTTCTCTTTATTGATGACCGAATCGACGGTCCACGTCGCATCCACCAATGCCGTGGTGATTGCCGTCGCACCAGCCTCGTTCGGAATCTCAAGGTTGACGCCGTCCTTCTTAAAGGCGTGCGCCTTCAGAATCGGATTCTTCCTGGCGTTGAGATGGACGTCGAGCGACCAATACTCTTCCTTCACGAACGCCCGAACCAGCCGTTCGCGATCGACAATCAATCGCAACGCAACCGTCTGCACTCGTCCGGCCGACAACCCCCGGCGGACCTTGTCCCACAACAGCGGCGAGATTTTGTAGCCGACCAGTCGGTCAAGCACACGCCTAGCCTGCTGGGCGTCCACCAGATTGACATTCACTGCCATCGGCTTTTCAAAAGCCTTCTGAATGGCGGTCTTGGTGATTTCGCGGAACATCACCCGGAAGATCTTGGTATCCGACTTTTTGTAGTGCAGTTCTTCCTGCCAGTGGTAGCAGATCGCTTCGCCTTCGCGATCCGGATCGGCTGCGAGCCAGATGGCGTCTGCGCCCTTCGCCGCCGCCTTCAACTCGGCAATCAGCTTCTTCTTGCCGTCGATGATGTCATACTTCGGGCGGAAGTCGTTGTCAACGTCCACCGAAAGATCTTTCTTGGGGAGATCCTTGATATGCCCGAGCGAGGCCTTCACTACATAGGCCTTGCCCAGGTATTTGCCAATGGTTTTCGCCTTCGCCGGTGACTCGACGATGACGAGATTCTTTGCCATAGTTTGATTTTTCAGACTAGCACAGGCATCTTGGGACGCCGGTGCCATCCACCTGACAACAGGATGCGCTGATCGGGCGGAAAGATGCAAGCCTACCTGTAAGTCCTTTAATGCCAAGCTTTTATTAATCGCTTCCCTGGCATCTGCTTGATCTGGCCGTTCAATTCCAGCTCAAACAGCGCGGCGATGATTTCTGAAGAAGACCACCCTTCGACGGTATCCATCAGGTCGTCGAGCCCGATTCCAGCGTCGATCGGAACAACCCGCAATAGGGTCCGGTAGAGCTCCGACATCGGACCTTCTTCCTGCGTTTCGCCAGCGACTTGCTCCTCGCCCCCAAAGAGCGAGCGCTGCGCGGAAATGTGTCGACGGGTGTCGCCATTCAGCTCATCCAGAACATCCGACGCCTCCTGCACCAGCTTCGCCCCTTGCTTGATCAACAGGTTTGGACCCCAACTCGCTTTCGAAGTGATGTTACCCGGAACCGCAAACACATCGCGCCCCTGATCCAAAGCCAGGCGGGCCGTAATCGCCGATCCCGAATACTGCGCCCCTTCCACAATCAAAACCCCAACGCTCAAACCGGCGATGATGCGATTACGCACCGGAAAGTTCTGCGGATACCCCGGCGTGCCAAGTGGAAACTCCGACAACACCAGCCCATTCACAAACAGTTTTTCCGCTAGACGGCGGTTCTCTGTTGGATAGATATGGTCCAGACCGGATCCGAATACCGCCACTGTATTTCCATTCGCGTTCAGCGCTGCATTGTGAGCCGTGGTGTCGATCCCTCTGGCCATACCGCTCGAGATCGTAAGACCCGCGCAACTGAGATCGGTGGCAAGTTTCTCCGTCACCGCCGCACCATATGCGGTAGGACGCCGGGTACCCACCACCGCCAGCATGACAGTCTGCAATAGCTCAAGACGCCCTCGCGCATACAACGCAACGGGAGGATCGAAGATCTGCTTCAACGGCGCGGGATACCTCGAATCGTGAATCGGAATCAGCTGCGCTCCGACCGCGCGCATTCGTTGCTGTTGTGTGACAGCATCCTCAAAAGGACACCCGCTCGCGATGCTCTGCGCGACCGATGTAGAAAGGCCAGCGCCTTCCAACTCAGGCTTCGACGCCCGAAAGATCGCCTGTGGACTCCGGAACTGCTGCAGCAATTGCATGGCGCGCCGAGCACCGAGCCCGGCAGTCATCTTGAGAGCCAACCAGTGCAGT
>CAZCPL010000387.1:0-4369 GCA_964500255.1 uncultured Solibacteraceae bacterium
CTTTCAAGTTGTAAAGATCGAAGAACCGACAGAAGAAGTCTGCCGAATCATGCTGCGCGGCATTGTCGGCTCGCTGGAGAAGCACCACGGCGTCCGCATTCTGGATGAAGGCATCAACGCTGCCGTGAAGTTTTCGCACCGCTACATCGCGGGCCGTCAACTGCCGGATAAGGCCGTCAGCGTTCTCGACACATCCTGCGCGCGTTTGGCCCTGGGGCAGAACGCCACGCCGGGACAAATCGAAGACGCGCGCCGCCGCCTGGACGATCTCGAAGTGCAGGAACGCGTACTGACCCGCGAATCCAATACCGGGCACGATCATGCCGAACGGCTGGAACAGATCGCCAAGGCCAAGGTCGCAACCCAGGAATCCCTGACCGCGCTCGAAGCCCGCTTCGAGCAGGAAAAAGACTACATCGGCAGAATCCGCGAGCTGCGCAACAAGCTCGAAGACTCCACCCCCGACAGCGACACCGCGGAGTTGAAGGCCGAGTACCAGAAGCTCAACTCCGAACTGGACGCACTACAGGGAGAGACTCCGATGATGCGCGCCTGCGTCGATCAGAAGATCGTCGGCGAAATCATCTCGGCCTGGACGGGTATCCCGGTCGGCAACATGATGCGCGACGAGTTGACGACGATTCTCGATCTGGAGAACATCCTGAAGAGACGGGTCATTGGCCAGGATCATGCGTTGGCGCACATCGCGCAGCGCATCCGCACCAACAAGGCCAGTCTTGAGGATCCGGACAAGCCGATCGGCGTCTTCATGCTCGTCGGGCCTTCAGGGGTCGGCAAAACCGAAACCGCAATCACCCTGGCCGATATGATGTATGGCGGTGAGCACAACATGATCACCATCGCGATGTCCGAATTTCAGGAAGCCCATACGGTGTCGACCCTGAAGGGTTCGCCCCCTGGATACGTCGGGTACGGCGAAGGTGGCGTCCTGACAGAGGCCGTGCGCCGCAAACCCTACTCGGTGGTGCTGCTTGACGAAGTCGAGAAGGCCCATCCAGACGTGCTCGAACTCTTCTTCCAGGTCTTCGACAAAGGCCGCATGGAAGACGGGCAGGGCCGCGAAATCGACTTCAAGAACTGCATCATCCTCTTGACCTCGAACGCCGCCACCGATACGCTGATGAAACTCGTGGCCGATCCGGAAACGATGCCTTCTCCCGAAGGAATCGTGAAGGCGATGAAGCCGGAGTTGGACAAGATCTTCAAGCCGGCCTTCCTTGGCCGCATGGTGGTCATTCCGTACTTCCCGGTTCTGGACGAGAACCTCAAGAAGATCATTCGCCTCAAGATCAACAAAATCAAGAAGCGTATCATGGAAAATCACAAGATCAACCTGACGTACTCCGAAGCGCTGGTGAACGAAGTCGCCAATCGCTGCACGGAAGTGGAATCGGGTGCGCGCAATGTCGACAACATCCTCACCAATACGATGTTGCCCGACATGAGCAGACAGATCTTGACGTCGATGGCAGCGGGAACCAAACTGTCGTCCATCAATGTCACCGTCGGCGAGGACTCGAGCTTCGTCTACGAGTCGGCCTAACAGTCAACTCCGGGGATCGCCGCCAAGGTGGCGGTCCCCTCAAAAAGGCCGCAAAAGACGGCCCGTGCATAAGATAGCGACCAAGAGGAGCAGCAGCAAAGATCATGCCAGACAATTACGGATCAGTCGAACGATTCCTTTACTTCAGCACGCCATTGGGCGACGACAAGCTTCAACTCAACCAGTTCACGGGTTACGAAGCGATGTCCGAGCTCTTTCGATACCAGCTTGAATTTGAGGCAAAGAACGACGTCGATGTGAAATTCGACCAGTTGATTGGCAAAGACATTGCATTCGGTGTCAACGTCGGCGATCTGCCGGCCCGCCACCTTTCCGGCGTTTGCATTGAAGTTTCGCAGGGACGGCGCGGCATCTTGCTGACCGAGTACTCGATGGTGGTGGTGCCACGAGCTTGGACGCTCACGCAAAAGATTCGCAGCCGCATCTTTCAGCAGAAGAACGTTCCGGACATTCTCAAGACGGTTATTGTTGGCTTCGATGTCGAGTATCAGTTCGACGAAACCTATGAGAAGCGTGAGTACTGCGTTCAGTATCAGGAATCCGACTGGGACTTTGTCTGCCGTCTGCTCGAAGACGAAGGCATGTACTACTACTTCAAGTTCACGACGGGCACGCACAAGCTGACCGTCCCGGACAAGAAGCGCCTCACCACTGACGTCGCCGATCAGCCGACCATCAAGTTCGATCCTGTAGGTGGCGGTGCCGATGCGTCGATGCGGATTTTCGACCTGCGCCGAAGCCAATCGTGGAGAAGCGGCAAGGTCACGCTTTGGGATCATCAGTTCCAGTTGCCGCACAAGCACAACGAAGTGGAAAAGATAGTCATTGACACGATCGCGGCGGGATCGGTCACCCACAAACTCAAGCTCAACGGAAACGACCAGTTTGAAATCTATGAGCACCCCGGAGACTACGCCAAGTGGTTCGATGGCATCGACAAAGGCGGTGGGGAACAAGCGTCCGAACTGGGCAAAGTCACTAAGGAGAACAAGCGAGTCGCCGATGTCCGCATGCAGCAGGAAGAAGCGCAGATGCTTGTATTCCTTGGTGCGGGCGATTGCCGCAACTTGGTTCCAGGCCATAAGTTCACGCTGGATGGCCACTTCAATGCCGACGGCGCGTACATCGTTGCCAGCGTTTCCCACACGGCCACCGAAGGATCGTACCGGTCGGGCCGCGAGACTGTCAGCCATTACGAAAACAGTTTCAGTTGCATCCCGCAGGATCTGAAGTTCCGCGCCCCGCGGCGCACGCCAAAGCCCAAGATCGGTTGCCAGACCGCAGTGGTAGTTGGCCCGGCGGGCGAAGAAATTTTCACGGACAAGTATGGTCGCGTAAAGGTTCAGTTCCATTGGGATCGCGACGGCAAAGAAGACGCCTCGAGCTCGTGCTGGCTGCGCGTGGCAACGCCCTGGGCGGGAACCAAGTGGGGTTCGATTCATATTCCGCGCATCAAGATGGAAGTGCTTGTCGACTTCCTCAATGGCGATCCGGACCAGCCGATCGTCGTCGGCAGCCTCTACAACTCCCGCGAAATGCCGCCATACGACCTTCCGGACAATAAGACGCAGAGCGGCATCAAGTCGCGGTCCAGCAAAGGCGGTGGGGCCGCCAACTACAACGAGCTTCGCTTTGAAGACAAAAAGGGCGAGGAAATGTTCACGATCCATGCCGAGAAGGACATGGAAAGAGAGGTCGAAAATGATGACCGCATCGACATTGGCAACGACCAGAAGATCGACGTGCATCACGACCGTACCGAAAAGGTCGACAACGACGAGAAGATCGAGATCGGTAACAACCGGACTAACAAAATCAGCCAGAAACATCAGGAAGAGATTGGTGGCGATCATCTTTCCGAAGTGAAGATGAACAAGAAGACCAAGGTCGGGATGAACTACAACATCGAGTCCGGCATGAACGTCACGATCAAGGCTGGCGTTCAGTTGAACATCGAGTCCGGTGTGGCGATCACCCTCAAGGCGGGTTCGAGTTCGATTCAGATCAATCCCGGCGGAATTCAGATCTCGGGTGTTCCTATGTTGATGTTGAATTGCCCGGGAGCGCCTGCTATGCCGGTGATGCCAGTGATCATTCCACCGCTCATGCCGGCGATGCCCAAGCCCCCCGCAGTTCCGGGGATGCCCGCGATGCCAGCGATGCCGGCAGCCCCAGGCGCACCTCCGATCCCAGGGCTCGGGCCGATGCAATCCTTGCAGATGCCCACGCTCGCCTCACCTCCGGCGTTGCCGGATCCGAATGCGATGGCCAGCCAAGTCACCAGCATGGTCGGTTCCGCGCTGGACACCGCAACGAATGTGCTCAGCAACATGGCGAATACGTTCATGGATCAGGTCAACAACACCGCCAATTCGTTGCTGACCACGGCACAGAATTTAGGGCAGGTCGCCGCATCCACAGCGGGGCAGATCGCCGATAAGGTCGCAGGCGCGGTGAACGAAGCGAAGGAAAAGATCGGCGAAGCTGTCGACGAAGCGAAGAGCAAAGTGGAAGGGGCGTTGAACGAGGTATCCGCGAAGGCGCAGGAGGCCGTGGCGGCAGTTGCGCAGCAGGTCTCCGACCTCGAGGACAAGGCCGCCGATGCACTCGATCAAGCGCAACAGCAGTTGCAGGACGTCGCCGCGCAGGCCGAGCAATTGGCCAATCAAGCTATGGAGCAAGGCCAGCAGGCGTTGCAGCAAGCATCCGACGCTGCCAATCAGGCGGCGCAACAAGCGCAGGATCTCGCGCAGCAAGCGCAACAGCAGTTGCAGGATGTCGCCA
>CAZCPL010000388.1:0-4349 GCA_964500255.1 uncultured Solibacteraceae bacterium
GCGCGCATTCCGTTCTCGAACTTCGTGCCGGATCTTGCGCCCGCACCGGCACCGTCAAAGGCGACCAGTTGGAGTTCGAAAAATACGATGCTTAAGTCGCTGCTGGCCTGTTTCGCTATTGTCACTTTTGTCGGATGCGCTCGCGCCCCGCGCAATCCCCATACACAGTCAGCGGCTTGGACTCGAAACGTCAAGCCCGCCAAGACCCTAACAGCCGTGGCACTTGCGGTAGATCGCCAAGTCAAAAACGCAATCGATGCAGGCGAAGGCGATCCCTTTGTCCGCTATCTGCGCCAGAAACTTGCTGCCGATGCTGACAATTCAGCAGTGCGTTACGAACTCGCTGCGCAATATGAAAAACAAGGCGCACCGGAACTCGCGATAGAACATTACCGCATCGCGGTGGCTCGCCAGCCAGCCTCGGCATTCGCCGTCCGCAAGCTTGCTGTGGCCCTCAACGCCAGCGGTGAGGCACTCGAAGCAATCTCTCTGCAAGTGCGTTACTGCGATGCCCATCCCGATGCTTCAGCGGGGTTGCTCGAAGCGATTGCTATGGCCCAGGACGAATTCGGGGCGCTCGGCGAAGGCGAGATCTACCACCGCCGCGCAATCGCCGCCGATGCAGCGGACGATACTCTGCGCAACAACCTTGGTTTCAACTTTCTGCAACAGAAGAAATACGAGGATGCGGCCCATGAGTTCAAAGCCGCCCTGCAACTGAATCCGAAGTCGGAAACCGCGCGCAACAACTTGGGATTCGCACTGGCTCGTATTGACCGGAAGGAAGCGCTGCTGCACTGGTCGGCGCTCTCCGGTCCCGCCGCGGCCCACAACAATCTCGCCGCGGTGTTGATCGAGGACGGAAAACTGGCCGAAGCCCGTCGGGAAATTCAGCAAGCGCTCGACTACGACCGCCACAGTTCGGCGGCAATCCAAAACCTGCAGATCCTGTCGGAGTTGGATGGCGCGCCAGCATCCTTTAAACTACAATCGATAGACAAGAAGAGCGAGCGCAGAAGTTGGGCCAAGGCGCTCACGCAGTTTTTCCGCGGCGGCAAAGCATCGACGGCCGCGGCCACCGGTTCGGATATGGCGTCACAGAGCGTCAAAATAGACATAGTTGAGGGATACAAATGAAACAATTCCTGCTGCAGTTGATCCGTGACGAACAAGGTCAGGACCTCGTCGAATACGCGCTGATCGTCGCCGCTGTCGGCCTCGCGCTGATTACGACCGTCAACCAGTTGTCCACCGCCGTGGTGAGCTTGTATTCAAGCATCACCCAGGGCTTGACCAGCATCGGAGCGTCCGGCCAATAAGGCTGGCGCGTCTCATCTAGATTTCGAAAAGAGAGTACGGGCGCAGTGTCTCTACGTGTATCCCGAAGGCAACGTCTTTGGATTCCTGACATTGCGCTCGCATTCTCTCTGTTGACCCTGTTTTACTGCCTGTTTGTATTCGACGGTTGGCGGCAACTGTTTCGAGACTCGGACACTGGCTGGCACATTCGCACGGGTGACATGATTCTGGACACGCAACGACTCCCCAACGTCGACCCGTTCTCGTTCACACGCTCCGGCCAGCGCTGGTATGCGTGGGAATGGGCGTCCGATGTTGCGATGTCGATTGCCCACCGTTCGTCAGGTACAGCAGGTGTTGCTTTGCTTTACGCTCTGGCAATCGCCGCCGCGACTTATTTCTGGGTGCGACTTTGCTGGCATTCAGGATCGGAATTCGCAGTCGTCTGCGCCACGGTGATCCCCATGCTTTCGACCGTGAATCTTCACTGGCTCGCAAGGCCGCACATCTTCAGCTGGCTGCTGACACTGGCGGCGCTGCTGCTCGCCAGCCGTCGCGAGGTCAGTTTCACCGTGCGCGGTGCTGTGATCGTTGGGGCACTTTCGATCGTCTGGACCAATATCCACGCGAGCTTCTTTCTTTTACCGACGATGTTTCTGGTCTTTGCTGTGGGCAATCTCATGGAGCGTTGGTTTATCGATCCACGCCGCCCTGCAACTACAGTTCCGCTCGCGAGACTGGCCGGCGTTGCAGGGCTGGCGTCATTGTTGAATCCTTATGGATGGGGCACACACTGGCACGTCGCAAACTATCTCACCAACTCGGAACTACTCGATCGTGTCGGCGAGTTTCAGAGCTTCAACTTTCACGCTGCGGGATCCTGGCAGATCCTGCTCATGCTCGGCCTTACCGCCCTCGGTGCGGCTTTCGCGCTTCAGCAAGGCAAGATCGCTCACTTTCTTTGGATCGTCATTCTGCTCGCCCTCGCTTTGCGATCCGCCCGCGGACTGCCGCTCGTCGCCCTCGCCGCGCTGCCCCTTGCCAACGGGGCCATCAGTGCGGCACTGCGAGAAGGTCTCGGTTTGCGTCTTCGTTTTCGCCGTATGCTTTTTGCCGCGACCGACTATTCACAGAGACTTCGTCAGATTGATCGCCAGCTTACCGGCTGGGCTGTCGCTCCGTTCGTTTCGATGCTTTTGCTATTGGTCACGCGGGGAACCGCGAACGCCGGATTTCCGGCCGATCAGTTTCCTGTCCAAGCAGCGAACAAGGCCGTTGCAGGGCTGCCGTTGGCATCGCGCATACTCGCTCCCGACAAGTTCGGCGGCTATCTCATCTATCGATTCCAAGGCGAACGCAAAGTCTTTTTCGATGGACGCAGCGACTTTTACGGCAGCGATTTCATGAAGCGCTACATCAAGCTTGTTGAGGTCCGCCCGGGCTGGCGGCAAGAGCTGGATGCGCACGCCTTTACCCACGCCCTCTTGCCCAATACGTATTCTTTGATTCCAGCCCTTGAACAGATCGGCTGGAAAGTCCTCCATCGCGACGAACTCGCAACGCTACTAGGAGCGAACGAATGAACCTGGATCGCAACCGGATCCTCATGATCTTTGGCGTCGCGCTAGTCGGCGCGGCATTGCTTACCTGGATGCTGTACTCTCTGACATCCGGTCCCAAACAACAAAAGCTGCTCTCCGTGTACGCTGCCTCGCGTGACCTGCCCGCTGGGACGCGGCTGAAGAAGGCCGATGTCCGCAAGGTCGAAGTTTTGGACAAAGACGTCCCGCGCGGCGGTGTGATGGAAGAGAAACTGCTTCTCGATCGTGTCCTGCTTTTTCCCGTCAACTCAAATGAGGCGATCACCGTGAACAAGCTCGCCAGTTCAGGAGGCGTCGAAGGCGTTGCCGCGATCATCGAACACGGCAAGCGCGCTGTCTCGGTGAGTGTCAACGATTCATCCGGTGCCGCGGGACTCGTTGCGCCCCGATCGCACGTCGACGTCCTCTTCACTCGCACAGGCTCGATGGCCGAAGCCGCGACGACAACAATCCTTCAGGACATCACGGTTCTTTCGGTGGGTCGGGTCACTGAAGTTACGCAGTCACCGGCCAGTGGAACACAAGCTGCCGCAGCGCCCGCTCCATCGTCCACTCAAGCCCGTGCGGTCACGTTGCTGGTCACTCCGGAACAGGCCGAAAAAGTGGAACTCGCCAAGAATCAAGGCAAGCTGAGCCTGGCTCTGCGCAACCCGCTCGATCAGTCGACTTCAGACACCAACGCTCCGACAACGGCGGTGAATCTGTACGATCCGAATGCCGTCCGTCGCGCGGGTCCCAACCCGTTTCTGAAAGGGAAGCAGGGCCCGGCAATGAATTGGTCTTCGCTCACAGGAGAGTCGTTGCCAGACCGTCCGGCGGCTAAGCCGCTTGAGAAAAAGGAACCAGTGAAACCCAGGTTTGTGGTGGACGTTTATCGCGGAGACAAACACGTCCAAGAGATCTTTCAATGAGAACTTATCGACTCGCAGGAATCGCGCTGCTTGCAGCAGCAGCGATGTTCGCGCAAAACACCGCCCAGACGGTGACGCCGAGAACCGTGACAATGACCCTTGGCCGCGGCGAACTGGCGCAGTTCGCGAGCGACACCGTCCGCGTCGCAGTTGCGGAACCCACGGTCGCGGACGCCATCGTTGTATCGCCTCGCGAAGTCATGATTGCGGCCAAAGGCATTGGCAAAACCACAGTGGCGATCTGGGAAACCGGCTTGACGCTCAACCGTTACGAAATCAACGTGCTCGCCGATACCGACGATGCTGACAAATTTAAGCGCGACTTTACTTCGGAGTTAAAGCTCGTCACCAGCGACGCGGGCATCGTCTTCAACGGCAACGCCGAAACGATGGTGTTGACAGGCAACGCGCCGAATCTTGAAACTTCGAAGAAAGCCGAAGCACTTGCGGCGACGCGTTCGCGCAAGGTGATCAATCTCATCACCGTTCCACCGCTGCCCGATCCGCGCCAGATCCTTCTGCAGGTGCGCTTCGCAAG
>CAZCPL010000389.1:0-3222 GCA_964500255.1 uncultured Solibacteraceae bacterium
GTTTCCAACGATTGTTCCACCTTCTTCGGCAGTAGCAACTCTCTACGACGCTCCATTCCGCGTTGGCCGAAATGAGAATCAGCGGTCGGACACCGCTGCGTCCGACCGCTGATAAAGAAAACCCAAAGCTGAAGCCGCGCCGACCTAGACTTCCAGCTTCCACGGTGACCGGTACTTCGCTTTTAGATACGGCTGCACTTCTATTTGCTTGACCGTCCAGTTCTTCTCATCCCAATCCAGACGGGTCTTGAAGCGCATCGAGAGATTGGCGAGGATACAGGCAGTTGACGAGCGAACACAAGTCTCGATTTCGCTTTCCGGTGCCTGCCGGGACTGGATGCAAGCGATCCAGTTCTTCCAATGCTCGACGTTCATCGATACCATTTCCGGATTCGACTGGCGATTCCACACGGTCTTTTCCACCTTCGGATCGTTGGGCAAAAGCCAACAGCCGCTGCGATTGACCATCATCGAAGCCTCTGACCCGTGGACGAGAGTTCCCGCGCCTTGACCGAGTCCAAACGCAGGCAGCGGATTCGCAGTCCGCGACTCGTAGCTCGCCAAAAACTTCGGGTACTGAAACGTCGCCAGCATCGTATCCGGCGTGTCGGTTTTATCGGTGACATAGAATTTCTCGCCCAGTGCGGAAATCGACGTTGGCATGACTTCGTCGAAGCACTGATGCATCGGGTCGATGAGATGGACGCCCCAATCGGTCATCGCGCCACCGGCATAATCCCAGAAATAGCGGAACGTCGGGAAGGTCGTCACCTTCACGCCCCAACGTAAGGGATCCCAATCCACCTTGGGCGCGGGTCCAAGCCACATGTCCCAATCGAGGTCGGTGGGCTGCTTCAGATCGGCCTCGCTCTTCACCGCGAAACCAGCTTTCCTGGTCATCCCCGACTGGAATGCATGGACGAAGGTCACTTCACCCAACTGGCCGGATTTGACAATTTCCTTGGCCTTTTGAAAGAATCCACCGGAACGCTGCATCGTACCGGCCTGGACAATGCGCTTGTACTTGCGGGCGGCCTGGATCATCTTCTGGCCCTCGTCAACATAGACGCAGGCGGGCTTTTCGACGTACACGTCCTTGCCGGCCTTGCAGGCTTCCACCGTCATGTACGGGTGCCAGTGATCGGGCGTGGAAATACAGACGGCGTCGATGCTCTTATCCGCGAGAATTTCGCGAAAATCACGCTTGCCTTCGATCGTATATCCGCCCTTCTTCGCCGCCGACACGGCGCGTTCGAGGTGCGGTTCGTAGACGTCGCACAGGGCCACCGGTTGGATCTCCGGCACTTTCATGGAGTAGCCGAGATTGCCGCTGCCCATGGCTCCGAGTCCGATAAAGCCGACGGCGACTTTGTCGTTCGCGCCTTTCACATTGCCCGTGAAAAGGTTTGTGGTGAACAGCGCGGCTGCCGACGCCGTGACTTGGCGGCGCGTGATCGTGGATTTCGTTGGGGTGTCGCTCATGAATCGCTCCGCTCCATTATACGTGAGAGTGATGTAATGATTGAACCAACATGCGCCGCCGCGACTTTATCGGGCTTTTCGGATCCGCCACCTTTGCCCAGAGGCCCGCCAGTTCCATCCCCCTCGGACTCAACACCTATTGTCTACGCGCTCTGCGCTGGCAAGACATCCCGCTGCTCGACTATACGGCATCGTTGAAGCTGGATGCCTGCTTCCTGCAGGATTCCGTCGATCCCGGCCTTTGGGATCCGTCGCACTGGACGAAAGTCCGCGAACATGCCAGCAATCTCGGTCTGCGGCTTGAAACCGGAGGCGGCCTTTTTCTGCCCAAGTCTCCCGAAGATTTCGAACCAACTGTGCAGACCCTCGAACGGAATATCGATCGCGCAAAGGTCCTGGGATCTCAAGTCGTGCGATGCTTGATTGCGGGCGAGCGCGCCACGATGCCTCCGGGCACAGTGGAACAGCACATGGAAACAGCGGTGAAAGTGTTGCGCCGCGTGCGTACCCGCGCATTGAACGCGGGCCTCAAACTCGCCGTCGAGAATCATAAAGACTTGCAAGCATGGGCCACGCGCGAGGTTATTGAGACCGCCGGCAAGGAATTTGTCGGCTCGTATCTCGATACTGGCAATCCTGTATTTGTGGCGGAAGATCCCATGACGACGGTCGAGGAACTCGGCCACCTCGCCGTGTGCGTGCATCTGCGCGATTCGGTGATTTATGAGCATCCCCAGGGGATCGCCGTGCAATGGGTTCCGTTGGGGGAAGGCGTGAACGATTTCGTGAAAATCGTGGAACGAGTGCGGCAACTCTGCCCGCCGGTGGCGCTGTATGTGAAGCCGATCACCGGACGACCGCCAGCGGTGTTGCCGGTTTATGACGATGCGTTCTGGAAGCTGTTTCCTAAAGCCCGCACCGCCGATTTCGCTCGCTTCGCCGCGCTTGCCCGCAAGGGGAGGCCGTACGAAAAGCATGTCGTCATTGAGGACATCCCAGGCCGACAGACCCCCGAGGCGTTCCTGCCGGCGGTGCAATATCAGCAACGCGAGCATATGGAACGCAGCGTCGAATACGCGAAGAAAACACTGGGATTGGGAGTCCGCTGGCGCGCCTAGTTGATCCAGCGAACGCAAGCGACAAGCCGCTATTCTCCAATGCCCTGACCTTGGTGCGGTTCATGCGGGATCCTCGCCACGGAACGCCAGAATGAACGATAGTGTCAACATGGTCGCGCCGATAATTCCAATCATCGGACATGCGAATGGCAGGTCGAGAAATTGCCATTTAAGGTGCCAGTAGGAATATGCCGCAGCGGGCGGGGTAATCGACGAAAGAAATGCAAGGACCAAGCGATCTTCGCGCAATCTGACTGCGGAAAAACCAGCAAGCGCGGTGTAGGCGAATGGAATGAAAGAGAAAATGACTCCGACCTTCGCAAAACCTGCGACCAGAAGCAAGCCAAGCAGGGCGGTTCGGAAGATCGAGTTTCTCGAAGATGCAGTGGAATCAAGTGCGTTCGTCATGGGAAAGGTTGTCTCAGTCCATATCATGGCATGCAAGGTGTTGCATGTCATATACTTCTCGCGAGAGACCGCGCGCACTTCGCCCTCCAGACTTACGATTGCTGGAGCCAGTTCGAATGTGTCGGAACCCATCTTTGCAGCCTATGCCGCCGAACACTACACAGCCGAAACGTCAGAGGGAATTCCCGCGCAGTGGATGCGCTTCGGTCCGTTC
>CAZCPL010000389.1:3232-4340 GCA_964500255.1 uncultured Solibacteraceae bacterium
GTCGCATACGGGGTGATTTCCAACGCCGATGACGCCGGAACCTGCGGCTACCTGTGTGGTGTCGAGGTTGCAAGCGAAGCCGGACTCAGTGCGGAACCGACATCGCGCAAGATCCCCGCACAGCCGTATGCTGTGTTTGCGCATGCCGGGCACATTTCTGACATCCGGCGAGTTTTCTCGAGTATTTGGACCAAGTGGATTCCGGAATCCGGTTACCAGACCACCGGTGGACCCGTGCTCGAACGCTATCCCGAAACCTTCGATGCGCAGAGGGGGAACGGCGACTTTGAAATCTGGATCCCCGTCCGCAGGCGACCCGTGTAGAGGCCGACAAAGTAAGCTATTGGGACGAGGACGCGCGGTTAGAGCAATTGACGGAGATCGTCGATCCAGTATTCCGGCTCATAGCGCGCAAGGTCTACTTCGCGGCCATAACCATAGCGCACGGCGCAGAGCTTCACGCCCGCCTTGCGCCCGGCCTCCATGTCGGTCCAGGCATCGCCCACCATCAGGCAATCGGCGGGATCCACACCGAACAGCTCAATCGACTTGTGCAACACATCCGGCTCAGGCTTTGCGGGAAAGCCATCGGTGCCCTGCACATGATCGAAGTACGAGAGCAGTGCGAACTGTTCCAGAACGATTCGCGTGGTTGGCGTGCCCTTTGTTGTGGCAGTGGATTTGCGGACGCCAGTGAGGCCAACGATCGCTTCGAGAACGCCCTCGTAGCGCTTGGTTGCCGCGTGCATACGCAACGGATAGACGGCGCGATACTCCGAGACCAGATCGTCGATCATTTCCTGTGGAAAGCCAATATCGGAAAACGTATCGATGAGATGGCGGCCGATGTAGCCTCTCAAGAACTCATCGGTGACATCGTTGCGACCGTGGCTGCGAATGACCGTCTGGATCGCGCCGCAGATATCGGGTGCGGAATCCACTAGCGTTCCGTCGACGTCGAATAGATAAACTGGAAAACGTGGGATCTGATTCATAACTGAAAACGGGTGCGTTGCCGCACCCGTTATTGCTTTACTGAAACATCGCCATTACGCGGGTTGAGGGCCAATCACCGGACGCGAACCACCACCCGCTGAAGGCTCTGGCT
>CAZCPL010000390.1:0-4324 GCA_964500255.1 uncultured Solibacteraceae bacterium
AGTGAGCACCATCCCGATCCAGGCCAGATCGCTGCCATAACAGGTGACGCCGATGCTGGCGACGAGTTGACGGTCGACCTCGACGCCGAAGCAGTTCGACAACATCAACAGCACGCGCCAGTCAGAGTCGATCTGGTTCCAGCCGGCTGATTCGGAAAGAGCAAGCGCGTCGGTCAGGTCAGCGTCAACAAGAGGACGAATCACAACAACCAGTGTGATATAACTGCTTGCATCCCAGTTCGGAGGTCTTTCTTCATGTTCAGGAAGTGTATGGCGACGCTGTGCCTGCTCGCCGCAGTGATGAGTGCGCAGAGTGAGCGCGGCAATGTAACCGGACTTGTCACCGATCCCAGCGGTGCTGCCATTGCGGGTGCGGCAGTGGTGGTGACCAACACCGGAACCAACACAGCGTTCCGATCGATCACTTCGGCAACGGGCGAGTTCAATGCTCCCAACCTCGCGCCAGGGCCATACAAAATTGAAATCACCGCCGCTGGATTTAAGCGCGTGGTTCGTACCGGAGTCACGGTAACCGCCGCTGGAACCAGCAGAGTGGACGCGCAGTTAACGCTGGGACAGGTTTCCGAGCAGGTGGAAGTTTCCGCAGCGGCGTCGACGATCCAGACTGAGAATGCGAAGGTTTCGACGCAAGTGCAAAACAAACTCGTCGACGAACTTCCGCTGGTTGTGGGTGGCGCGATGCGTTCGCCATTCAATCTCGTGGCAGTCGTTCCGGAAGCGCGTGGCAGCGGACAGCGTCTGTCGCTGGGCGGCGGTCAAGCCGCCCAGTGGGACGCCACACTCGATGGACATTCGGTTGGCACGAACCGTTCCGGTGACACCGACGAAGCGGCGTTGAACACGCCGTCGGTCGAAGCGCTTACTGAGTTCAGCGTCGACACCAACGGATTCAAGGCTGAGTACGGACAGGCGGGCGGCGGGATCATGACCTTCGCATCGAAGTCCGGCACCAATCAGTTGCACGGTTCCGCCTATGACTTCTTACGCAACGACAAACTCGATGCACGAGGCTTCTTTGCACGAACGCGTTCGATTTATCGGCAGAACGACTATGGTTTTACCGCATCGGGTCCTTTGGTGGTGCCGAAGGTCTACAACGGCAAGGACAAGACCTTCTTCTTCGTATCGTTCGAAGGGTTCCGTAATCGTGTGGGTGCCAATGCGACGATTCTTTCGGTGCCGACTCCTGAAATGTACAAGGGCGACTTCCGCAACTGGGTCGATCAGAACGCGAGGCCGGTGACGATCTACGATCCCGCCACCACGCGTCAGAATCCTGCTGGAACTGGTTCGATTCGCGATCCCTTCGCGGGCAATGTGATTCCGGTGAATCGCTTCTCGACGACTGGCGCAGCGATCGCGAAATTTGGAGAAGCGGTTGCGCCGAACGCGGGCTTCGGCCCCGGAACCAGTGGCTACGTTCGCCAGAACTATCTCGTGAACTCGGGCACCATGGTGACGCCAACCGACAAGTGGAGCGTCAAGGGCGACCATGTTTTCAATTCCGCCCATCGCGTGAGCGTTCTGTGGAATGCCACGACGTTCTTTAACAAACCGGGCCCCAACGGACCTCCCGGACTGCCGGCGCCGCTGTGGAGTGGCCAGATTCAGGATTGGAGCACCGACGCCTATCGCGTCACCCACGACTGGACGATCAACTCGCGCATGATCAATCACCTTTCCTATGCGCGCAATACGTTTGTGAAGAACAGCTATTCGACGAATGTCGATCAAAACTGGAAGGACAAGGTTTGCATCAGGAACGTGGTCGATTGCAACCAGAACTTTCCTTCGGTCAATTTCACTGAGTATTCGGGTTGGGGCAGCGCTTCTTATAACGGCACAAACCAGCCTGGTTATGGGATCAAGAACGACCTGAGTTGGATCCGCAGCGCGCATAGCCTGAAGTTCGGGTTCCAGTATCAGGATCAGAATGCCGATGGCTTCGGACAACAGGACATCGCAGGCCGCGCGGACTTCAGTTTCCTGAGCACCAGCATCCCGGGCAACACGACCTTTCCTGCCGCAGGGGGTAACTCTTTTGCTTCGATGCTGCTCGGCGAGGCGTTTCTGGGACGAACGGAAACCATTCGCAACGTACGGCAGAAGTTTGGTTACTACGGCCTCTATGCGCAAGATGACTGGCGCATCAATCGCAAGCTGGTGGTGAACTATGGCTTGCGTTTCGACGTGACGCAGCCGCCTGTGAATGCTCTCGATGAGTATTCTGACTTCAATCCAGACCGCCCCAATCCGGGGGCTGGAGGACGCCTTGGTGCGTTGTGGTTCGCGGGCTTTGGTCCGGGACGCGAGAATCGCCGCAGCTTGGTTCCGGGTTGGTATGGCGGATGGGGTCCGCGATTGGGCATCGCTTATACGCCCGGTTCGAAGACGACGTTCCGCGCGGGTGTGGGACGCTCGTTCTCACGCGTGACCGCGGTGCAGGGAAGTGGTCATTTCGCCGGATTCATTGGTCAATATCAGTTCTCGAATCTCTCGCAGGGCGTCCAGCCGACCTTCAAGTTGGATCAGGGGCTGCCGGCCTATCAGCTTCCTCCGTCGATCAATCCGGCGTTCTCGAACGGCAATACAGTGGACTATTGGAACGGTCAGGACGCAACGCGTGCGCCCGAGAACATCTCATGGACGTTCAATATCCAGCATCAACTTACCTCGAATCTCGTTGTGGAGGCTGGATACAACGCAAGTGCTGGAATGCACTTACAGTCTGGATTGCTGAACATCAATCAGGTTCCGACGCGGATCTTCAACGACTTGGTTTCGCGATTTGGCAACGCGCAAGCTTTAAACATTCTGCGAGCGAACATTACGTCCACCCTTGCAACTCAGGCTGGTATCGGATTGCCGTACACGGGCTTTACTGGCACTGTTGCCCAGGCGTTGCGTCCGTTCCCGCAGTATCAGCAGATTGTGACGGGCTCACAGAATGGCGACAAGAGCGGACATTCCACCTATCATGCGTTCGTGCTGAAGGCTGATCGCCGTTTCGCCAAAGGCGCGACCTTCCAATGGAACTATCTGTTCTCGAAGTTGTTGACCGATTCGGATACTTACTTCGCGAACTCCGCAACTGCGGCGATGGACCAGGATAATCGCCGCATTGAGAAGTCGATCGGACAGTTCGATCAGACGCATACGCTGAAGTTCTCGACCATCTTCGATCTGCCTTTCGGCAAGGGACAGCGTTGGGCGAACAATGGTTGGCTGTCGCAAGTAGTTGGCGGATGGCGTGTGGCTGGGATCCAGGTCTATTCGAGCGGCACCCCCATCGGCATCTCGCGCAACAATCCGTTGCCGACTTTCAACGGACAGACGCGTCCCTTCGTGACGTCGGATGAAGGTTGGCGCGGAACGATTGCGGGCGACAAATTCGACCCGGCCGTGGACCGGTTCTTGAATCGCGCAGCCTTTCCCACGCAGGCCGCCACGTTTGGCAATGCGACGCGGTTCAACCCCAAGGTTCGGTCGTTCTGGGGTCAGAACGAGAACGTTAGCCTTGCAAAGACCTTCAACATGGGCGAGAGGCTGCGGCTCGATTTGCGCGGTGAGGCGTTCAATCTCTTTAATCGCACGATCTTCGGAACCGGCAGTTCGAACCTCGACGCGGCGACTTTTGGACTGGTAACCAATCAAGCCAATACTCCGCGCCAGATGCAGGTTGGTCTGAAGCTTTATTGGTAAAGCAAGAATCGGTGTTCGATCATGGTCATGATCCTCAGAATGGAATCATGATTCTCGATGACGTTCATTTTTGGCAGGCTGTTCAGGATCGCGATAAGGCGTTTGACGGCCAGTTCTTCTTTGGCGTGATGACGACGGGTGTTATTGCCGCCCGTCGTGTGCTTGCCGTCTTCCCTTGCGCTCGAATGTCCGGTTCTTCTTAGAGCCTGCGGATGCAGAGCGAATGGGTTGCGATGTCGGCCGCTGGCGACGCGCGGCGCGGATCCGGATATGGAACGGATTCGCCAAAGCTGTGACTACATCCGGGCGAATGTCGAATCCGCTGAGTGCCGTTGGCGCTGCTTGCCGGAGGCCGGACTGAGTGCGTTTCATTACCAGCGTTGTTTCAAAGCGGTGATGGGTGTGACTCCGCGGCAGTTGTGGAGGCGTGCCGCTTGGAATCGCTCGAGGGCAATCTGCGCGTCGAGAGGCATTCGGTGACCTCCGCGATTTTGGGAGCGGGTTTGGATCCGGGAGCCGTGTGAACGAGCGTGTCGATACTCGGTTGGGAATGACTCCGGCAACCTATCGCGCGGGCGGCAAGGGCGCATCGATTTCGTAT
>CAZCPL010000391.1:0-4283 GCA_964500255.1 uncultured Solibacteraceae bacterium
GTTTCTCAACGATCAGCCGCTGCCAATCTCTTACGCCAGCTATGAGCAGATCGATGCACAGATCCCCTTCGATGCTTCCGAAGGCGAAGGCCAGCTTCGCATCGAACGAGACGGATTGCGTGGAAACGCCGTGAGCGTCGTGATCGTGAGGGCACGGCCGCGTATCCTTTGGGCGACCGACACCGATGGAAATTTCATCTCCACCGCCGGTGGTGGGCCGTCCGCTCGGGTCCTTGCGGGATCGGGAATCCGGCTCATCGCGGCAGGTTTCGGACCTATCTCCACAGGCGCGCTGGCTGGTGTTCCCGCACCGGAGGGCGCGACACTCGATCCCTATCCGCTGTTGCGTTTCGGCGGATCGCTGTTCAATCCGGCTCCCGAGATCAACCCGTCATTCGCGGGCCTGCTACCGGGATTTGTGGGGCTCTATCAGATTCAGGTCACCATCCCTGGGGACGCCAACCGCGGACCGAATGTGCCTCTGGCCGTGCAAGGCGCTCGCGATCCGATCTTTCTGAATATTCAGTAAACGCTGAGATCGGCCCCGTACGCCACAGGGCCTTTGTACACATCCCGCAACTCCTGCAGCCCAACTCGACCGTCGATGTATGGAAGTTCGAATGATACTTCTGCCACATCGACGGTCTTTTCTTAAACCCCGCTATCGAATAGACTTCGTGCAGCAGGATGTCGCAGCCGTTGCATGCCTCGACAATCGCCTGATCCGGACCGCAATCACCCGAAATCACGATCGTCTTGTCCTTCGTCTCAAAGCGAAATCCATAAGCTTCTTTCCACTGTCCGTGCCGCACGGCGAACGCCTTCACCGTCACATTTTCCTCTTTGTAGATCACACCCGACTTGATCTCGCGAGCATCGACGATGTATGCCTTGGCATCGCCGTTTTCCAAACCTTTCGTTCGGATTTCAATGTCTGCTCATAGGCTTTGAGAATGTGATCCGCCATCGATTTGATACCCGTTGGACCGCACAGCACAAGCGGTGCGTGGCGATCGAGAACCGCTGGCGTGAGGATGAGATCCGGCAATCCAGCGGTGTGATCCGAATGCAGGTGCGAGGCAAAAGCGATCTTCAGCTTCTCTGGCATGATCTTGGCGGCCGAAGCGCGGCGAACGACTCCGGGTCCGAAATCGACGATGTAGGGGGTGTCGTTGACGACGACGGCGACTGAGGGTCCGAAACGGTCTGGATCGGCAGGCGCGAGTTGGCGCTGCCGCACCGCTGGGATTCATCGTGCAGTGGCACCGCGATCAGGGCGAGCCAGGGACAGTTGTTTGCAACGCCGAGCACCACCGCGAACGATCCGATCTGGAAGGCGATGAGTTTGATGAAGGCATTGAGCACCTACAACAGCCGGTCGAGATGCTGAAGAAATCGATCCGCCCAGGTCGATGCCTTTCGAACCTTGGCGGGATCGATTGCAGCGAGGATCTCGAACGAGTGGCTTCCCTTTCTATAGCTGCTCTTCTTGCAGTTCCTGGGAGCAATCGTTAATCCCTTTTCGAGGTCGCCCCTGGAGATTTGTTCCATATCGGGGGTTTTTTTCAACGCTGAATCTTGGAACCCATCTCCATAGTATTTTGCCAGCGCTTCCCGGTCGGCGTGAAACCAAGCTTCCATGGTCTGCACCATAAAATGCAAATCGTCTTCAGAGGCTTTTGCCGGCTTGTCCCAGTTGTCTCCTTCGCGATGTTTGACATGCTCCCACGGAGAATCGTCAACAATCGGACTTTCACTGTCGACAAGTAGGATGTTCGTCGATTCCGGGGACTTCAAACCTTTCCTGAAATCGCTGAAAGTCAAGCCTCTGGCACCGCAGGCCACGATTCCGGGCATGCGGTTTTCGAATCCAGCCTTCTCAAGAAACTTCGAGAAACCCTTTCGGCATTGAATCGCTAAGTCGTGGCGTTTCGCATCTCCGGGATTTCCGCCGCCCTCGACATACAGTTTCACCAACGGACACCTCCGAGTTCTCCTTTGCGCCAAAGTTGTCCAAGCCCATAGTCTTCCGTGAGCCAAGAGGAGAGTTCTTCGGCGCTCTTCCTACCAATGGTTGTAGGTCCCTGGTGTTTCTCGCATACAAGAACGGACTGCGGTACTTCGGTCAGAGCGTCAACCAAGATGTCAGAATGGGTCGTTACCACCAACTGCGTTCGGTGGGACGCGTCGATCAACAGCTTAGCGATTTCGGGTAGCAAATCTGGATGCAAGCCAATCTCCGGTTCCTCGATACAAACAAGCAGTGGCGGATCTGGATGAAGAAGTATAGACAGCAGCGCCAGATAGCGAACCGTACCATCGGAGAGCCGATTTGCAGGCACTGCGGCGCGAAGGTTTTTGTAGTGCAGATAGAACTGCACTGTGTTGCCTTCGACCGCTGTCGAGATGCGGCTGATTGTACCGTCCGCGTCTGTCAATCGTTCATTCAGAGTCTCAAGCTTGCCCAAATGATCGAACCGGTTGAGAACCATCGCGAGATTCTTGCCGTCTTCCGCGAGAAAGTCGCGTGAAGTGTCCGCTGGTTGTGGTCCTCTCGATCGAGAATTGCGAGAGAACTCGAGATCGCGGAAGATGCGGATCTTGGAGTACGAAGTGTTGAGGTAGGTCAGTTCCGGATACTGTTCAGGGTCCTTGCGTTGCGAAAGAACCGACTGGTCAATTTGGAGGTCTTCCCTTTGCAACTGACGCTTCTTCGGGGGCCGTGTCCCGGGTGACTGCACGTTCAAGACGGGGTGTCCGCGTTGGTAGCGGTAGTAAAAATAGACATCCTTATCATTGGGAGAATTCGGCCGCTCATTCTCGATCGCCTCATCGATCACTTCGACACGATTTGCCACCCTTCCTAACGACAATCGGTGACGCAATGCTCCAGTTTTCGATGGGAGGCTCACGCAGACGTCCAACTCGGCCTCATTGGGAGCCTCCGCTCCTTTCCACAGCCAGTCGGAGATACCGCCTGTCTCGCGAATCGGTTTCAACAGATCGACGGGGCAAGCTTGCAGAAGGGAAATTGCTTCAATCAGATTCGACTTTCCTGAACCATTGGGCCCGATCAAGACGTTGAGCGAACTCAGTTCCACGGCCTCGGAGTCCTGTCCAAAGGACAAAAGGTTCCGGAGTCGAATCGATCGAAGAAATTGATTGTTGCCGAGCATTGGACTTCATTCTACAGAACGCTCTTACAATTGAAGTAGAGACATGAGTAAGTTCATTGTGCAGAATTTCGGATGCCGGGCTTCGCAGGCCGATGGCGCGGCCATTGAATCCGCGCTGGCTGCTCGCGGACTCGCCAAGACCGATTCGCACCATGGCGCGGATTGGGTCATCCTCAATACCTGCACCGTCACCGCCACCGCGGACGACGATGTTCGCCAAACCGTTCGCCGTGTGAATCGCGAGAATCCGGACGCCAAGATTCTGGTAACCGGCTGCTACGCGCAGCGTGCGCCAGAGGAACTCGCGAAACTACAGGGCGTCTCGATGGTGGTTGGCAATTCGCACAAGACCCAGATCGCCGAGTTGATCGCCGCTCCACCGTTGATCCAGATCGAAGCGCCGTCGTATCACGCGCAAATCCACGTCGGGGATATTTTCGCTCGCCACGACTTTCTCGCCTCGCCCGTGGAAGATGCTGCTGGCGATCGCGCGCGTCCGAATCTCAAGATCCAAGACGGCTGCAATAACCGTTGCTCGTTCTGCATCATCCCGTTCGTACGTGGACGTAGCCGGTCGATGCCAGCCGCGCAAGTCATCGAACAGGTGCGCGCCCTCGCGGCCAACTATCCGGAAGTGGTGCTGAGCGGCATCAACCTCGGGCGCTGGGGCAGGGAACCGGGCTTCGATATCCGGCTGGTCGACCTAGTTCGGGTGATTCTTGCAGAGACGGACATCCAGCGTCTGCGGCTTTCGTCTGTCGAGCCGATGGACTGGTCGGACGACTTGTTGTCGTTGGTCGCCTCAGAACCGCGGATCGCGAAACACATCCACGCGCCTCTGCAGTCCGGGTCGGACACTGTGCTGCGCAGAATGCATCGCAAGTATCGTCCGCGCCACTACGAAGACCGTATCCGCAGGGCGCGATCTTCAATGCCGGATGCCGCCATTGGGGCCGATGTCATGGTGGGGTTTCCGGGCGAGACCGACGACGAATTTGAACAGAGTCGAGCGTTCATTGAGAGCCTGCCGTTCACCTACTTGCACGTCTTTACTTACTCTGGCCGCCCGGGTACCCCCGCTGCCGAAAATGCAGATCAGGTCCCGAT
>CAZCPL010000392.1:0-4276 GCA_964500255.1 uncultured Solibacteraceae bacterium
CAGTGAAATTGGCGCGAAGAAATCCACGGGACAAGGCTGGGCGATTTTCGCGCTGCTGTTCATCGTTCTCTACGACGCGGGGCGCTATGTCGCACACGATCGCGCGATGCGGATTCTGAATTCGCGGATCTACAACGGCGAGACCCCGAAGCGCGTCGGCGCGTTTCCGCAGTTCGCGAATCCCCTACGTTGGAGCGCGGTCGTGGAATTGCCCGGGTCGTATTGGGTGTCGTCGGTGAATTTGCTGGAAGAGTTCGATCCTTCGGCAGGGCGGGTTTTTTTCAAATCGCCGTTCACGCCCGAAGTGGAGGCGGCGCGCGCTACCCAACCGTTTCGAGTCTTCGCGGATTTCAATCAATGGCAGTTGTGGCGCACGACGCCGATGCCGCAGCCGGAAGGCAGCCAGCTTGTGCAACTGTTCGATCTGCGGTTTGGCAATCCAGTGGCACCGGGCTTCGTCGCCGAGGCCAATGTCGTGCCCGGCAAGCGGGTTGAGGGTGCGGAGTTCCGTTTCGGGCAGTTCCGCGTGACCTCAAACGAACCTTAAGCTTGGCTTCCGCTCAGGCGGCGAAGGAGCGTGACGGGCAGCGTCACGATGCTCCACACCAGTTGCAGCACGCCGGATACGGCAATGCCGACGATCCGGAACGGCAACAGGATCAGCCACACGATTGGATACACGATCAGCGCGATCAACGCCAATGGCCAGCAGACCGCCAGCAGAAGACACCAGAGTAGAAAGGTAAACATCTCAATCTTAAATACGCGCCACTGCGCGGAAAGTTCCAGCGGTGATTACTGCCTCGAACCCCGGCCGCGGCCAACGATCGGCGGAGGCGGGGGAGGCAAAGCCGGATCCGGCAGCACGATCTTTTTGGGACGCGCGTCCAGCCGCTTGTTCACCAGATCGTCTTTCGCTTTTTTGAACTTCGGCGAACCGGGCACAACGGCGGTCACTTCCGCATCCGTCACTTCCGCGGCCACCGTGATGTACTTCTGCAGATAGTTCTTCACACGATCCTGTACGAGACGTTCCCCGCTGCGCGCCAGCACCCAGAGAATCTCTTCGGCGGGCTGAGCGATCAACGCCCGATAGATGAGCGACGGCTTCTTCAGCTTCGCGCTTTTGATCGCTTTCTCTAGCTTCTTGGCGTTGGCTTCGAGCTTCTGCCATTCTTTGGCATCCTTCTGATTCAAGCCCGACGCCTTCATCAAGGCCGACAGCTCTTTCGGTGTGAGCTTTTCGATGAGGAAGCCCATAAACAGGGGCATCCAGTTCACCGGAAACTCGACACCGTAGGGCAGGTTCTGGCGAGCTTTGAGAAACTTCGCAAAGCCCGGCTGATTCAGCTTGGCACCGGTCAACGCAGGCGAGTAGAGCTTCAACAAGCCTTCTTTGGCGAGTTCCTCGAGCACCGCGCCGGGGTTGGCTTCTTCGGCAATGCGGAACAGTTCCGCACGCAATTCCTCCGCGGTGATCTTCGATTCCAAGCCCTGCTCGCGGACGTTCGTGTATTGAGATTGCGTCCGTTCATCGAGCGTCAGCACCATGCGGACTTTCAGCCGAATCATGCGCAACATACGCACCGGCTCGTCGTAGAGAGTGTAGTTGCTGACCGTGCGCAGTTCGCGCCGTTCGAGATCGGCGGCACCGATCGTGGGATCGAACAAAAGCCCCAAGGACGCGCGGTTGAGCGACAGCGCGATGGAATTCATAGTGAAATCGCGGGATTTCAGATCCTCATGAATGGTGGCGGGTGTGATCTTCGGCTTGGCGCCAGGTTTCGAGTATTTTTCCGTACGCGCCATCGCGACGTTCACGCTGACGCCAACGTTCATGAGCACTACGGCCGATTTCCTGAAGTCGTCCGTCGATACGATACGGCCCGCGCCTTGCTTCTCCATTACCTTGGCGAGTTTGAGCGCGTTGCCTTCGACAGTGAAGTCGAGATCGCGAATGGGAAAGCCGCCCAGCATGTCGCGCAGTGCGCCGCCGGTCAGAAAGATTGCCAAGCCTTCTTTGGCGGCAATTTCCTGAATCGCCGTTAGAGCGCGGTTCTGCTCAACGGACAGGTGGCTTTCCAGCATGAATTTGTAATCGCTCATCGTTTTGTTGTGTCTCAAGCTCTCGGATGATGTTTGTCGATCGTTTGACGCAGGCGGCTGCGAACCACATGCGTATAGATTTGCGTGGTGGAAATGTCGGCGTGGCCGAGCATCGATTGCACGCTGCGAAGGTCCGCGCCGCCTTCGAGCAGATGTGTGGCGAAGCTATGGCGGATCACGTGCGGAGTCAAAGCGCGCGCGATGCCCACTTTGAGCCCGTAGAGGCCGAGCAGCTTCCAAAAGCCCTGGCGGGTTAACTTGCCGCCGCGGGCTGTGACGAACAGATACTTGCTGGAGCGGCGTTTGAGGATCGAGGGGCGCCCGTTTTCCTGATAATCCTCTATCGCTTGTAACGCGCTCATGCCTACCGGTACGAGCCGCTGTTTGTTGCCCTTGCCGGTGACTCGGATGACACCCATGTTGCGCTCCAGGTCCGATAGCTGAACATTGCACAGTTCGCTGACGCGGAGGCCAGAGGCGTAAAGCAGTTGCAGCATGGCGCGATCGCGCAGTCCAACCGGTTCGTTGGCGGGTGGTGCGTCGAGTAGTTGTGCGATTTCCGCAGTGTTCAAAAACTTCGGAATCGTCGCCCACTGCTTGGGCGAAGCCAGGAATTCCGTCGGATCGTTCTCGATTGCGTTCTGTGCGAGCAGAAACTTGTGCAAATTGCGCAGCGTCGTGATGTGGCGTGCGATGGAACGGCTCTGCAGGCCCTTTTCCTGCGACAGCCAATCGACATAGGCGCGCAAGTCGTCTGCGGTGAATTGGTGGTTTCCGTCGAGCTTCTGCGCCACCGCCCAAGTGTCCAGACTGGCCAGATCGCGACGGTAGGCGTCGAGCGAGTTGGCGGAAAGCCCCTTTTCCACTCGGCAAAAAGTGAGGAAGGCCGACGAACCGATAGAGACACGGGGGCATTCTCCCGGGCGCCGCAAAAGCGGGGAGTTGAGGGGCGCGGTGCTTGGTTCCGCGAGCCGCATTACTATTGATGATACAATACCCGGTCGTTTTGTTTCGAACAAAACTGTGGAATACTGGGAGCTTGGCTTCGTCATCAACGAATAAGCGAGTGCTCGTGGTCCGTTTCGATCGCGAAGCTGTCACTGGTGTTGTTAGTCCGCAGGAGATGTTTCACGATGGCGTTGTGGAGGTTTTGTCCCTCAGCGGAACGCTTGTCACCACACCCCTTTCTGAGATAAAAGCCGTTTGTTTTGTCAAAGATCTGCCGACCCAGGAAGCGTGGAAAGCGAATCGCTTCTTTACCGTGAGACCGAAGATGGAAGGTCTTTGGGTGCGTCTGAAGTTTCGCGATGAAGATGCCATGGACGGCGTTGTCCCGAACAATTTGCTGCTTATGGAATCTTCGGGATTTCAAGTGATTCCACCCGATCCTTCGTTTCTGAACCAGCGGATTTTCGTCCCGCGGACCGCGGTTTCTGAGGTGCAGGTGCTGGGCGTGATCGGGAGTCCGCTGCGAAAAGCGGTGGCGGCAGTAGCCAAAAAGAAGGCACTGGGTCCGATGGGACAGATCGGGTTGTTCGACGCGGAAGTCTATTGAGGCACCAGCGACAACGCACGGTGTCGCGCATCGATTTCTTCGCCGCTTTGGCCGCGGGCAAAACGGACCGCGAGCTACTTTGGGGGAGAGAAGAAATCGGTGGGCGTGACTGCCGTCACAACCCATCGCTTCTTGGCGTTTCTTTCCACTACGCAGCGCACGTTCTGCCTGCGGCGTTCAATTGCCATCTCATTGCCGCGTGCGCGGATTTCAACATACCAGTCGAGTTCCAACGAGCGTTTTTTGTCGTCGCCCTCGTTCGACAAGGGCGAAATCGAAGACGTGATCTCGTGGCGCAGCAGCAGTGCGCGCAGGTCCGCTTCCATAGCCGCCTTCAGTTCAGGACTCACATACGCCAGGAACTTCTCGGCGTTGTTTTCCGCCATCGCACCGGCGAGCACAGCTACGGTCTCACGCGCTCCGACATCCGGCGGATCCGCCACCAGCATCAGGAACAATAAGATCATGTGCGGTAGCTGCCATTGATGAGGATGTAGCCCTCTGTGAAGTCGCAGGTCCAGAAGCGGGCCACGCCTTTGCCCGCGCCTTGCGGTTTGCCCGCAGCAGCAGCAGCAGCAGCAGGAACTCCAGCCTTCACACTCACAGAGCCATTGG
>CAZCPL010000393.1:0-561 GCA_964500255.1 uncultured Solibacteraceae bacterium
GGCGTTGAGCGATGTCGTTCCGTTGCGCGACATCTTCGGGTTGTTGTTCTTTGTCTCGGTAGGGATGCTGTTCGAGCCGCGGTACCTATTCGCGAATATTGGATTGATCGCCATCTCGGTCGTCTGCGTAGTGATCGGCAAGGCGCTGATCTTTGGCTGGATCGCCCGGGCATTCGGATATCGCCACATGGCTCCGTGGATCATCGGCCTCGGACTCTCGCAGGTTGGCGAATTTTCGTTCGTGCTGGCGCGGACCGGGTTGAGTTCCGGCCTGGTTTCGAAGCCGGTCTACGATCTGGCACTGACCTTGACGGTTTTGTCGATGGCGATTGCGCCGGTCGTTTCTTCGCTTGCACTGCCACTGGGCCGAGTCTGGCGGAAGTGGCGTAACCCAAAGCCGCTGGCACGCGAATTCATGATCCCCGACCGGCAATTTTCGGGGCACGCGATCATTGCCGGCTGCGGGCGGACGGGCCGGGCCGTAGCGCTCGCTCTAAGAGAATCGGGCATCCCGTTTCTCGTCGTTGAGTCGAATTATTCGCTTTGTGGAGACGCCATTTC
>CAZCPL010000393.1:571-1779 GCA_964500255.1 uncultured Solibacteraceae bacterium
TTTCCGACGGGCTTGACGGATTGTGGGGCGACATCACGCGCGATGAGATTCTGCATGCGGCCGGCGCCGAACGTTCCCGTCTGCTGCTGCTCACGATGCCCGATCCCGGAACTCTGGCTCTGGCCGTGGCCGGTGCGCGGCGAGCGAATCCAGATCTGTTTGTGATTGCCCGCAGCAACCAGGCGCTCCATATCGAGGAACTGCGCGAGTTGGGTGTTCCGATCACCGTACAGCCCGAATTCGAAGGCGGCTTGGAAATGGTCCGTCAATCGCTGCTGCGTTTCGGTCGCGATGACGCGGAGGCGCGGCATCTCGTAAATCAGCAACGCGCGTCGTATTATGGCATCCTGAAGGCGTGACGGGTCTGATTGGTTTCGTGTCGGTGTTTTTGCTTGCGGCCGAACCGGATGCCTTGCGTATCGACGAACGCATCCGTGAGCGACACCTTCCTCATGCGGGCATTTTGAATCCAGTGTATGCTTCGCCGGATAGCGACGAAGTTGTGAGCTACTCGCGTTGTGGCGATTCCGCGATCTGGACCGGGCACTACCTTGCGGCGGAATCGTATCGCTATGCCGTCACGAAGTCGCCGCAGTCTCTCGACAACATCCGTGCAGCCTTGCATGGCATCCGGATTCTGTTCGATGTGACGGGCAACGATACGCTGGCCCGCTGCGCGTTTCCGGTCGATTCCCCTTGGGCGGCCGCGCTCGTGCTGGGCGAGAATGAGCATCGGCCTTTTCAAGGCACCGTGGACGGGCAAAAGTGGACCTATATCGCCGATGTCTCGCGCGATCAGTGGGTGGGCGTCTACTTCGGTTTGACCGCGGCCTGGAACCTCGTTGACGATGCGGAAATCAGGGCAATCGTGCGTTGGCTGGCGGTGCGCGGTGCGAACTCCCTCTTGAAGCGGAACTGGATTCTGCGAGATCCCGACGGTGCTCTGACAACCACTTTCTGGGGACGCGCCGACCAGCAGTTGATGATCCTCAAGCTGGTCCGGCGTCTGGATGAAGACCACTTCACGGGCAACTATCGGGCGATGAGCCTCACTCTCGCTCCAGAGACAATCGTTCCGATTTCATTGGAAGTCAAAGCGCCTTTCACTTCGTACTTCAAGTTCAATCTCGATCACATTTCGATGTACGGGCTGTTGACCAGTGGTGACAATTCCTATGTCCGAGAAAACTATGAGAAGGCTTGGGACA
>CAZCPL010000393.1:1789-4272 GCA_964500255.1 uncultured Solibacteraceae bacterium
ATGCTTGACGCGTGGTTGGAGCGTCCGCGACGAGACGATTGGGTGGACTTACGGACCGAGTTACGGTTGTGCGCCGATGACCGCTCGTGCGATCCGATACCGGTGCAACGCCGCGTCACGACGGATTTCATCTGGCAGCGATCGCCGTTTCAAGTGCTTGGAGGCGGATACGGCACGATCGAGGGGGCGGGGATTGACTATATCCTGCCTTATTGGATGGCGCGTTACTACAAAGTTATTACGGATTGAGATTGTAGATCGCGTAGCGAGAGTTTCGGTAGACTTCTCGACCGTGGGGGAATGCCGTTGCGGCTTTGAGGATCAAGTAGTCGACGCCTTCCGCTTTCCAGGAAGAGAGCGCGCGGGTCTTGTCATCCGCCAGCTTCATACGCCGCCACCATTCGAACGAGAAGTCGCGCGAATAGTTGACCTGTCCACCGATCTTCCAATCGACATACAGCGCTCGCTGCGCGCGTACGCGAAAGACTCCGCTTTCACTCGATCGCACCAGTTCTGGCAGCAGGAACATGGCGTCTTTGGGACTGTTTTGGCGAACCCACTGAGAAGCGGCGGTGAGATCTGGATTCTCCGGCGAGGCGAAGTTCGATTTCTTGAGGACGTCCTTCCAGAGCCAGCCGCAAAGCACGGCGACGCCGACGGCCAGTGTCGCGGACACGATCGTGATTTGTGCCGAGCGTTTTGAAAACCATGCGGTCAACAGCGCGGCCGCGATGCCGACTGCGGACATTTGAAGATCTTGCTGCGGAATTGAATACTGTTCCCAAAGGTAGGTGTGAAGGGCGGTGAAGATACTCGGGCCGAACCACAAAGCCGCCTCGACCCACTTGCCAGCGCGCACAGCATAGAGCGCTGCGGCGATGCTCAAGATGAGGGCGAAGACGAGCGTAAACAGAACGGCGCGGGCCGGCTGCACCTGTGCCATCAAAGCCCACTTCATCCGTTCCATGACGAACCAGGCGATGGGCAAACTCAATAATCCGATGAGCGGAAGCGCAGCGGAGTAAAAGCGCGCACGCACGCCAAGGTGTTTCCAGATGCGCCAGAGCGCGAGGCCCGCCACCACTCCGTTCGAGAGAAAGTTCCAGAACGCCCAGGGCTTCCACGTACTGAGCCAGTTGTAGGAAGCGCGCATCCGCTGCAACTCTTCCCATGCCGGATCGACGATCGTGAAGAACGACTGTTTTTCCACGATGCCGGGTTGAAGCCAGGCGAAAATCGCGGAAACCACCACAAATGCTGAGATCCAGCCAAGCGGCCGGAACTCGCGTCTCCACAGTTGAAAGATCGTGAAAGCGACCAGAAACGGGACGACCGCCGGCGCATGGAACAGGAAGCCAACCCCTGCTGCCAGTGCCGCGTTTCGGTTGGTGCCGTGCATTGCCCAGCCCAAAGCTAAAAGGGACAGCATTCCCGCGATACCGCGCGGGACGGCTTCGAACTCGACCGTCAGAATGGCAGGGCCGTAGACAGAGGCGCCCAAACCAACGATGGCTGGGATCAACAATGCCGCGGACTCAGACAACCCCAGAGCGGTTCCGATGAGGAACAAGCCATAGAGGCCAAGCAAGCGGCTGAGGGCTTGCAGAACGTCGAGAATGTACTCATGCGGGATGCCGGTGACGCGGCGTACGGTGAGCAACACTTCATCCCACACGGTCAACGACAGATGTTGCTTTTGTGCGACGAGTTCCCGGGTGTAGAGCGAGGGATCCACGATCCGGTCGAGCATCGGAGAGTAGATCTGGGTGTCGGAAATCAGGTAGGCCCGCCCGGGCATCACCCAAAGTCCTTGTGCCGTGAGGGCAACAAGCGCTGCCCAGCGGAGCAGCGATGTCATTGTGCCGGGGTCTTCTCCAATTGCTGTTTGGCCCAGATGCGGGCTGGATTGAGATCGACGGCTTTTTGCAGGGCCTTGCGGGCGTCGACGTTTTTGCCGGCCTTTCGCAGGGCGATGCCGAGCCACAGTTGGGCATCCGAGGACTTGGGCGAGAGCTGGATTGCCTTCTCAAAGTCTTTGATGGCGAGTTCGATGCCGCCTCCGAAGGAAGATGGCAGATAGTAGTTTCCGACGCCGCGGGCGACATGCGCTTCCGCGAGCTTGGGATCGAGTTTCAGTGCCTGAGCGACGGAGTCCTGCGCGCATCGGCCGTATTTGAGGCCTGAGAGGACATTGGCCGGAATCACTTGTCCGCAAAGAGTTCCGAGCAAGCGGTTGTATTCGGCGGAATCGGGTTTCAGTGCGATCGCCTTCCTGGCCGCATCCATGCCTGCTTCCGCGGCGGCCTTCACTTGGCCTTTATCGCGCAGTTCCTGAGCGACCTCGGCGAGGTAGGATTGCGCGAGGGCGAGCCTGTATTGAGATGCCGCGTCGGCGGGTTTGGCTGCGGCTCGTAAGGTCGAGATCTGTTTTTCCAGCGAGGGCCGGTCTTGTGCGTCGCGAGCCCTGGTGAGGTCGTCCGCAT
>CAZCPL010000394.1:0-1133 GCA_964500255.1 uncultured Solibacteraceae bacterium
GGTCTGCGGATTCCGAACTCGCAGACTGGTTGACTGGAGTGGGGATCTGCAGTCTCGCGGTATTGTCGCCACGCGACTTTTCCACCGCCCGCAAGATACGGCTGGCCGCATCCGACTTCTTTGGTTCGGTGGGAACTCCGCTTTGGGTATCGGTCGTTTCTGTCAAATCAGTATTGGGCAAGCGTCCCCCTTGCGTGAAGCCACAACGGACGAATGCACTGCTTCCGCAGCCCAAGCGTTTCTGTCGTAGCTTAACGTTTTCATAGAAAATTCACTCTCGCGGAGCCAGCCAGCGGCCGCCCTTCTTCTGTCTATCGGCGGAATCGAAGCAATTCCTTAGTACGGCGGTTCCATTCTTCTTAGGCTACTTGGGTCCCACTTTGGGTCTCACGATCGACGACGGGGCGCATCGTCGAAAATACCCAGCACGGAAAGATCGATAAAGACTTCCACCTTGCCCCTCGGTTCTTGAGATTGAAGTGTCTGCTTTTCGATAGTCTTGACGGGTTGCGGGGCCGTTGCCACCGCAAATGGCGGAGCATTCTTAGCCGTGGCAACAACCGGAGGCGGCGCGGGAGCTGCGATCGTGAGAAAGCTCGGATGCCAAGTAGGTGCTCTGAGGTTCAATTCCCAGTCTCGTGCGGCAGACAGTCGAAGGTCGCCGGGGACAACGCGAAAAGCGTCTTTTTCTTGAGCGACGCTGAGCTTAGGGCGAACGGCCTGAGGGTAACGCGAACCTAACGAAACTTCAGGTTGTGCCGGGCGGATCGGCCTTGCGTGGAACAACTCAAAGGGAAATGCGGCCAAACCGGGGGCGGGTGGCGCGGAAGGCGTCTGGATCTCAATTGGATGTCTCCAGGCTGGAGCCTCAGGGGGATCAGGCTCTTGGCTGGCGGTAATTGCGGCCCTGACGGATTCCCATTCGAAGGGAACGACGTCCAATTCAGGTGTCGCGTGATCGAGCATCTGCGGCTTGAATTCGGCGACGATGAGGTCAAGTTCGCTTTTGATGGCGACAGCGGGCTGAGTCGGAGCGATCGCGTCGTGCTGGCGTACGATGAAAGGCGCTTCTTTGGGATCCGGTCGGACATCAGGTCGAGGCCGAGGCGGCGGAGCAACAGCCGCTCGCAAGG
>CAZCPL010000394.1:1143-4215 GCA_964500255.1 uncultured Solibacteraceae bacterium
CGGTGGACCTGCGGAAAGAGCAGGCATCGAGGGCGCAGGCAAAGCTCGCTGGCCCGCCATTGGTTGAGGAGGCATCGGTGCCGCTAGTTGGCGCAGCCCCGTTCCCCCGGGGGCCGGGAATATCCCGGTCTCGCTAGGGGCACTCTGAGCCTGCAGGAGCCGACTCAACGCCAGCTTGTTGTACTCTTCTTGATATTTGTGCCGGTGGGCATCCGAACAGAATTCACCACCGCCCGTCAACTTCTTCAGTAAGGGGAGAGGTTTGCCGCAGTAGAGACACCGCATACTGGTTTCATCGGCACTAGCTGGGAAATACTAAAGGGCTTCGACCCTGTTTACCGGTCGTGAACAGGAAAAAGTTCGCTTCTCGGTCCTTCTTATATGGTTCCTCAGGTCTTTCGCTGGTTGTAGGGACCGAAAAGTGGGCTGGAAACCTAAAGTCCTAATACTAGGGTACCGATCACTCTATTGCTGACGGACTTTCACGTCCGAAACCAGTTCAGTCAAAACAACTAAGCGAGGATCGCATGGCGAAGCACGAAGCGCTCAAGAATCATATTGAAACTCTCCGGAATGCAATTCCGGAACTGAAGGGAGTCCTGCTCGCGTCAAACGAGGGATTGCCCATCGCCCACAGCCTTTCCGGCAGTTCGGATCCAAACCGTCTTGCCGCTATGGCCGCCGCAGCATCCAGCCTCGGCCGCCGCATCACCGACTCCATGAGCATGGCCGCTCTGGGAGAGGTTTCCATTCAGGGCGACGAAGGCGCGCTCTTTGTCTATTCCGCAGGAAGTAAGGCTGTTTTGGCAGTTCTCGGACCGCAGGGTTCGAACGCTGGATTGATTCATCTTGAATCGCGCCAGATCGCCAAGGACATCGGCGAACTGTTCTAGGACACAGATCTCACGACTTCGAATTTTCCCGTTGCTCCGCCTAATTTCGATCTCGGAGGACCGGTGGAGTCTTGCCGGTGCAGGACGCCTACGGTCTTCCGAACCCACTCGGCTCCCGCATCGGGAAGCAAGAGACGGATTATCGTCCCGAGTTTGTGAGGACCAGTTCGACAAGCCAGGAATCCGTCTCCCTTACCGAGAGAAGGCGGCACTCGCTTACGAGATAGGTCATCGAGGTTGCAGAAAGTTCCGACCTCAGGCCAGGATACCTTGGACAACCTCTCCGGAAACGTTGGTGAGTCGAGCGTCAAGTCCTTGAAACTTCTTGGTGAAGCGCAGATGGTCGATGCCCATGAGGTGAAGCATGGTCGCGTGGAAGTCATGAACGCTAACGGGATTCTCGACGGCTGCGTAGCCGAGATCGTCGGTTGCGCCGTATACCAATCCGCGCTTGATGCCGCCACCGGCGAGCATGAAACTGAAGCCTTTGATGTGGTGATCGCGCCCGTTACCGCCTTGCGACATCGGCGTGCGGCCGAACTCTCCACCCCAAACCACGAGCGTATCGTCCAGCATCCCGCGCTGTTCCAGGTCGCGGATCAATGCTGCGGTGGGACGGTCCACCTCCTGCGCCTTCAGCGGCATGTTCTGGGGGATTCCCGCATGGTGGTCCCAATCCCGATGGTAAAGTTGGATAAAGCGAACTCCCTTTTCCGCCAACTTCCTTGCCAGCAGACAATTCGACGCAAAGCTGCCGTCTCCCGGCGTCGCCCCATACGCCTCCAAGACGCTCTTGGGTTCTTTCGAAACATCCACCAGATCCGGGACACTCGACTGCATCTCGAACGCCAGTTCATACTGTGCGATGCGGGTCTGGATCTCCGGGTCCCGAAGCTCCTCATACTGCAGGCGGTTCAGCGAATTCACCGCTCCGATCGCGCTCCGTTGCGCCTCGCCACTGATCCCTTTCGGATTCCGGATATAGAGCACCGGATCGCCGTTGCTGTTCAGCTTCACGCCCTGATACTTTCCGGGCAGAAATCCCGAAGACCATTGCCGCGCGGCGATCGGCTGCATTTGCCCTCCCGCACCCGATGACATCAGCACTACGTATCCAGGCAAGTTCGAACTTTCCGACCCCAAACCGTACGTTACCCAGGAACCCATGCTGGGACGCCCCGAAACGATGTTGCCGGCGTTCATGATGGCGTGCGCCGGATCGTGGTTGATCTGCTCGGTCCACATGGAGCGGACGACGGTCACTTTGTCGGCAATCGAGCCGATGTGAGGGAAGAGTTCCATCAATTCGAGTCCACTGGATCCGAATCGTTGAAATTTGAATTGGGGTCCGAAGCAAATGAGGGGCTTGCCCTGCAACTGCGCGATCTGTTGCCCCTTTGTGAAGGAATCGGGCATGGCTTTGCCGTGCATCTCGGCCAGCTTCGGTTTGGGGTCGAAGGTTTCGAGGTGGGAGGGTCCGCCGGCCTGATAGAGAAAGATGACCCGCTTGGCCTTGGGTGCGTGATGCAACGGATTCACGATGCCGCGTGAACCGGCTTCCGCGGCTCGTAATAGAGATTGCAGTGCGGTGAAGCCAAGTCCAGTGGCTGCACCGCGCGAGAGGAAGGTTCGACGTGCGAGATGTTTCATGTCAGTTCCTGGTGATCACTTCGTGCAGATTCAGAACGACGCGAGCGATCGCGCTCATGGTCGCCGCAAGATCTGCGTCGTCCTTGATTCCGACGGGGCGAGGCAATTCACCTGTCGCGAGCAGCCCTTTCGCGTCGGCGGGAGACTTGCGGAAGCGCGCGAGTTCCTTGCGATAAAAATCCGTGAGAATGGTCTTTTCTTGCGCGGTCGCCTCGCGCGAAGCGGCCCGCTGAAACGCCAGCGCGATGCGCTTGTCGACCGATCCGCCGGCTTCGCCGATTAGCGTCTGCGCGAAGACTCGTGCGGCTTCCACGTACGAAGGATCGTTCAACAGGACCAGCGACTGAATCGGTGTATTCGAACCTGAGCGGTTCAGCGTGCATTCCTCGCGCGACGGAGCATCGAACGCCGACATACTCGGATGCAAAAATGTCCGTTGCCAAAACGTATACATACCGCGGCGATATAAATCCGCACCATGGCTTTCGGAATAATCACGTTTGGGGAAATTCAAGGCACCCAAGTAGCC
>CAZCPL010000395.1:0-4160 GCA_964500255.1 uncultured Solibacteraceae bacterium
CGAACGGGCAAGGACGAAAGTGGCAAAGCCAAAACGCGGGAGGCCAAACTGGGTTTGTGTTCACGCAATCGAAGGTGGATGCGAAAGGCTTTCTGATTCGCGATGCGGCCTCGACGAGCTAAAGCGGATAAAGTGATCGTGCTGGGGGATGGCGCACCATGGATTTGGGGCATTGCCACCGAGTACTTCCCCTTCGCCATCCAATGCGTGGATCTCTATCATGCCCGGCAACATCTGGCCGAGTTGGGTAAAGCCGCCTACGGTCCCAACAGTATTGAGGCAAAACAGTGGAGTGATAGCCGTTCCGATGAACTCGATGCCAGCGACGTGGAAGCGGTGATCGACTCAATGAAGCAGATCGAGCCTCGGGACGACCAGGCGCGGGACGAGATCCGAAAGGCAATCGACTACTTCGAAAAGAATAAAGAGCGGATGCGATACGCGTCTTTCCGAAGCCAAGGTTTGTTTGTCGGTTCCGGCGTTATGGAAGCGGGCTGCAAAACCATAGTCGGCCAAAGGCTCAAACCTTCTGGCATGCGCTGGACCGTCAGCGGCGCCAATAAAATCATTGCGCTACGCTGCTGCCAGCTCAGTGGCCGCTGGGAGGAGTTCTGGGAAGAGCGCTCTGCCGGGTAGGCACTACCCACACATTTGACGCACATCCAGAAATGGCGATAATGCAGTTATGCGTGGATTCGTCTGCTCCATCGTGCTTGTGCTGATGTGCCGACTTTCAGCCTAGGTTACCTTCACGGGGGCGGTGATTGGCTCGGCGGGAACCAGCGGAGTCGTACTCTACGCGCGTACTGGCGGAGGCTTCTTCAAAAGCGTCGATGCCGGATTGAACTGGACGCCCTTTTACCTGATCGAACCCGGCCTGGCGCAGCCCACGGCAACAGGGTTTGCCGTCGATCCGCACATTGATTCGACACTATATCTAAGGTCATCGAACGCTACTGGCGGAATATGGAAGAGCACCGATGCCGGGGCCACCTGGGCGGTTACGAACTCCGGTTTGACAACCACTGGCGCGGGAAGTTTCAGCAGTCTCACCATTCCTCCTGGCAATCCATCCAGATTGTATGTGCGGCAACAGTCGTTTGTGTACAAGTCCATTGATCGGGGCGCCACCTGGGCGCGAGTGGGCGCGGCTCTTCCGAATGCGACGGGGTCGTTAAACATCAATCGCTCCAATCCGTCAATCATGTATTTTGCGACCGGTGAACAAGTTTGGAAGAGCGCGAATGAGGGCGCGACCTGGAACTTTTCCGCGAGCCTACAGGTCTTTCAGGACAGAAGCACTGGCGCAATGTGCATCGAGAGCGACCCGACGTTTCCCAATCTGGTTTACGTCTGCGTAACCGGCCCGTTGCAATCGGTTGGCAATCAGGCCGTAAATGGTGTGCATCGAAGCACCGACGGAGCAGCGAGCTTTCAGCCTCCCACGCCTCGTCCCGCACTCATCCAGATAACCGGTGACATGCTGGTGGATTCCACCGGCGGACAAAATGTGTTCACGCTCCAATCAGCGGGTGGCTACTGCAAGAGCCAAGATCGTGCCGCAACCTTCCGTTGCCCTGCCGACACCATCTTTGGCGCGGGTTTGACCCCAACCTTTTCCAGGCTTTCGTATCTCGATCCTAAGAACGGCAGCCTCCTGTATGGCACCGCGTCCCGCGCCTCGGTGGAACTCCTATTGCGCAGTCGCGACGCCGGCGAGACCTGGCAGGAAATCGCCGGACGGGCTAAGCCAACGCTGTCGAAACCGCCGCAGCCGATTGTGCTTCAACTCAGTAAGGGCAACACGTCAACCGTCTCGATCACGGTCAATTGCGTTGACCTGCCAACGGCCGCAATTCCGTTCACCGTGACCACCACCGAAAGTTGGATTGCGCCGAGTATTGTGGCAGGGAACACGCCTGCGACCTTGCGGCTCACAATACAGGCCGCGGCGGGACTTGAGCCCGGCCAGTCTTATGACACTGTCGTGCGAATTGCGTCTCCGCAAGCCTACAATGAATTTGTCAACATTCCGGTTCGCCTCACCATACCGGCCCCGGTTTCCGGTATGCCCGCCGCCTACACGGTCACGAATTTCGCGGGCAACGGAAATACAACCCTTTCCGGCGATGGTGGACCCGCCGCTGAAGCAGGCATCGGCCAGGTGACTGTTCTCGCGGTCGATCAGAACAGAAATGTCTACTTCGCCGCATCCACGCACCACCGGGTGCGCAAAATCGACAGCGACGGACGCATCGCAACTGTCGCCGGAACCGGCACACAGGGCTCCGCTGGGGATGGAGGCAGCGCCCTTCATGCGTTGCTGAACCAACCGCGAGGGCTTGCCGTCGATAAGCAGGGCGCGCTATTGGTTGTGGATTCGACTTACGCACTGCGCAGGGTCGTGAACGGGGTCATCAGTACGATTGTCGCGCGAACTGTTTTCGGGTTGCCGTCGCAACTGGCAATGGATGCACAAGACCGGCTGTGGATTCTTGATCTGAATAGGGCCTTCCGGTATGTTCCTCCGTCGACGGCGACAGTTCTGGCGACTCCAGGTACAACCTTTTCCGCACTGGCGGACCTCGCGTTCGATGCCAGTGGAAATATGTACGTGGCCGATTCCAGGAACGGGCGGGTGTACCGCGTGACGGCATCAGGCGTTGTGACGCCGTATGCCGGCAATGGCTCGACGACAGGCAGCACTGCGGATGGCGTTCCTGCCGTGTCTACACGGGTTGATGGGCCCATGGGACTTGCCGCCGACAGCCGGGGAAACCTTTTCATCGTAGAGGCAACCTCGCGGCGCGTGCGTGTGGTGACACCCGCCGGCATAATATTCACGATTGCGAATCTAAGCGATTTGGCGACGGCCGGAGACATGGCCGTGGACAGCGACGGCAACCTGTATGTGGCGGCACAGAACTACATTCGCAAACTGACGCCGCCGCCCGCGGCAGCAGCGCCGAGGATCACAGGAGGTCCGCGCAATGTGGTTTCCCAAAGCGAAGTGGTGGCGCCGGGCGGGCTATTCTACGTGGAAGGCGAAGGCCTGGCTGCCGGCGAGGAAACTGTCCAGTATCCGCCGTGGCCGGAAGCGCTGGCAGGCGCATCGGCCAACGTGAATGGGTGGCTGGTTCCATTGAACCAGGCTGGCCCTAGCCGGCTGAGCGGGCAGATTCCCTGGCGGGTCGAACCCGGCGATGCCAACCTGACGGTGACTGTCAACGCGGTCACCAGTGACCCAAGACTCTTTCGAATGGCTGCCGCCGCTCCTGGCATTTTTGTAACTGAAGAAGGGCGGGCGATCGACTCGACTGTTTCAAACGGTATCGCAACTGTTTTGGTCACGGGTTTCGGAGCCCTGGACGCCCCCATCGAATCCGGAGGAACGATTGCTGCGTTGCCTTTCACGGCGAAGGTTGGCGAAAAGGATGCCGATGCGGTGGACATTATGCTGGTGCCGGGAATGATCGAGTGGGAAGGGCCACCGTCCGTCTGCCTGCCGGGTTGGTTGCGGGCGACTATCCCGCTACGATCACGATGGAAGGAGTGGTATCAAACATAGCGATCATCGCTATCCGGTTAACAACATTTGGCGTTACACTCAGGATCGATCATCAGATTCAAAACGATCCTGGCTCACGAAAAATGACCCCCTTGTGCTCAGAGTTACCCCTACTGAAAACAGCGCGCGCCGCGTGGCATATTTGACGCACCCCCCCTCGGACCATCAATGGCCTGGCGCTGAACGCGCAGAGAACGTGGCACACTTTCTCGATTGTTGTAGCAGGCTTCATCCCTGGCGTCAATATACATCAGCCGGGCGCAGCTTGGAAGCATTCAGTTCAAACATGTTGAACAGTCGACCGCCCCGGCAGCCATGCGGAATACAATTGTGAGAACTCCCAGGGCGCGAAGGTGACGGCGAAGGATGACTGAGCATGAAGGCGGGATCAAGCCGGATGCACCGGACGGTGCAATGCAGGATCACGGCTACTCCCGAAGGGGCATGATCGCGGGCGACCATACGCCGTTGGGCGACGGCGCCGGAATTGTCGCGGAGCACTTGCGATGACGGGAATCCTACCCACAAAACCGCCGGGCCGCCCTACCCGAGTTCGACACGGCGTCACTGCGATGGCGTTCCTGCTGGGATT
>CAZCPL010000396.1:0-4109 GCA_964500255.1 uncultured Solibacteraceae bacterium
CCGATGTCGACGGGGCGTTTGGAAATGTATCCTTCAACGCGCGCATAGATTGGGGATTCGATCAGCGCCTGCAAGTCGGCAGGAAGTTCGATGTCGGCGCTGCCGACGGCTGCCTGCGCACGCGCGACACGCACTGAAGGCAGTTGTTGACTTTCGGACTTCGCTTCCGCCAACAGGATCTTTTGCTTGTTCAGACGCGGCCACATGCCAACGCCGATAACGGCTACGAGCGCGAGCGCAAGCACGGTGAGCAGCGAGATCAAGTTCCGTCTGGATGTGGTCATACCAGTTCCTCACGATCGTAATCTTTGGGAGCCTTCTTGCGCAGATAGCTGTAAACAACCGGTACGAAGAACAGGGTTGCGAAGGTTGCCACGATGAGGCCGCCGATCACCGCGCGGCCGAGAGGTGCGTTTTGTTCGCCGCCCTCGCCCCATCCAAAGGCCATTGGCAACATGCCCGTGATCATCGCGCAAGCGGTCATGATGACAGGACGCAACCGCGTGGAACCCGCCTCAATGGCTGCATCGCGAGCCGAGAGCCCAAGCGCGCGGACTTCGTTCGCGAAGTTCACCAGCAGAATCGAGTTCGCCGTGGCAACGCCGACACTCATGATCGCACCCATCAACGACGGCACACTGATCGTAGTTTGCGTGATGTAAAGCATCAGCAGGATGCCACTCAATGCACCGGGCAGCGCAGTCAGAATGATGAACGGATCGAGCCAGCTTTGAAAGTTCACCACCATGATGAAGTAGACCAGCAGGATCGCAAAGGCAAGGCCGAGGCCCATGCCCAAGAAGGACTTTTCCATCGTCTCGACTTGTCCTCGAAGGTTGATAAACGAACCGCGGGGCAGCTTTTTCTGAAAGGTATCGATGACCTTGTAGACTTCGCGCGAAACCGATCCGAGGTCGCTATCCTGCACGTTGGCATAGATATTGATCATCGGCTGCACGTTGTAGTGGCTCACCACCGCCTGCCCGCTGACGCGCTCGACATCTGCGATGCTTTCGAGCTGTTCCGTCTTGCCGAACGATGTGCGCAATGGCGTCTTCAGGATGTCACTGGTCGATTCGATTTTGTGCGGCGGCGTTTGCACGGCCACAAGATAGTCCACGCCATTGGTGGGATTCAACCACCAGTTCGTGCCGACATATGAGGACGAAGCAAGACTCACCACCATGCTGCGCTGCACGTCCTGCTGGCTCAAGCCAAGCTGGCGGGCACGGGTGCGATCGACGTTGACTTTGAGTTCCGGAACATTGTCCACCTGCATGATGTGGACGTCCGCCGTACCCGGCACGGTCTCGATTTTACGCTGCATTTCGCGAGCGATTTTGAAGTTCGCGTCATAGTTGCGTACCGGGCCAGCGATCTGGATATCGATCGGTGCCGGGATGCCGAAGTTGAGAATCTGCGCGACGATGTCGGCTGGCTGGAAGAAGAACAGCTCTTGCGGGTATTCGATGGCGAGCTGTTTTCGCAGCGCTTTGATGTAGTTTTCCGTCGGAGCGTGATCATGCTTGAGTGAGACGAGAATCTCACCGTCGAACGAGCCAACCGTAACGCTATCGCTGTAGCCGAGATTCATGCCGGCGCTGGGCAAGCCGATGTTATCCAGAATGTCCGAGAGATCTTCTTTGGGGATGATGCGACGGATCGAGTTCTCAACGTTTGCAAAGACCCGCTCGGTCTCTTCGATTCGTGTACCGGGCGCGGTGCGGACGTGTAGACGGATCTGTCCGGCGTCGACGGCGGGAAAGAAGTCGGTTCCGATGAAAGGGACTAACGAGGCGGATGCGATGCTCAGAAACAGAAAGAACGCGAAGATCGTTTTGCGGTTGTCCAAGGATGCGCCGAGCAGGCGTTTGTAGGCTTCGCGGCGCAGCTCGAACCAGCGATTGAACGCCATGTGGATGCTCCAGATCCAGCCGTGGTCTTTGTTCTCTTCGCCATGATGCCGGTAGAGTTCGACTTCTTTCGCGAGCAGGTAGCGGACCATCGTCGGAACCAGCGTTCGCGACAAAAGATACGATGCGCCCATTGCCAGTGCGACGGCGAGAGCCAGCGGCGTAAAGAGGTAGCGTGCGGTGCCGCTCAAGAAAATGACTGGAACGAAAACGATGCAGATACAGAGCGTGGACACGAACGTTGGCACGGCGATCTGCTGTGCGCCATCGAGAATCGCTTGGACAAGAGGCTTATCCTGGGCGAGATTTCGATGGATGTTTTCGATTTCCACGGTAGCGTCGTCCACTAGAATGCCGACCGCAAGCGCCAAACCGCCGAGAGTCATGATGTTGATCGTCTCGCCCAGCAGATAGAGGATCGAGAGCGACGCCATGATCGAACAGGGAATCGACACGCAGACGATGATGGTGCTGCGCCAGGATCCGAGAAAGAGCAGGATCATCAATGCGGTGAGCAGTGCCGCGGTTCCCGCTTCTTTAACGACACTCTCAATGGCGTTGCGCACAAAGATGGATTGATCGAACATCCAGTTGAGATTGACTTCAGGCGGAATCACGGCCTTGATGCGCGGCAGCGATTCTTTCATGCGCCTGACGATGTCCAGAGTGGAGGCGCTTCCGTTTTTGAGGATCGAGAGAACCAGTCCGCGCTTGCCGTCATGCCTTACGATGTTTGTTTGCACGGCAAAACCGTCGTGCACATTTGCCACGTCCCGCATGTAAGTGAGTGCGCCGTTTGGCGACGCTTTCAATGGAATATTGTTGAAGAGGTTGACGGTCTCAGGCGTGTTGTTGAGGCGGATCGTATACTCGCGATTGCCGATCTTCGCCGAACCCGCCGGCTGGGTGAGCGATTGCGAATTCAGCGCGACCATGACATCCTGCGGCGATAGCCCTTTGGCTTGCAAGGCGTCGGGGTCGAGATCCACCATGATCTGACGAGGCTTGCCGCCATAGGGCATCGGCACCGAAGAGCCTTGGATCGTTGCCATTTGCGTGCGAATGACGTTGACCGCCGTGTCAAAGAGCACCTGCTCGCTGAGCGTATCGCTCGAAACGGAAAGCTGCAGAATCGGCACTGTTGACGCGCTATAGCGCAGGATGAATGGCGAACTGATGCCGGGCGGCAGAAAGTGCACCATCGAGTTCGAACTCGCCGAGAGCTGCGCCACCGCGGCCTCGACTTTGGCCGTGGGATGGAAGAACATCTTCACCACGCCGACGCCTTGCAGCGAGCGCGATTCGATGTGCTCAATGTCGTTGACCGAGGTTGTGAAGCCGCGTTCGGAACGGATGGTGATCATGTCGGCCATCTCTTCGGCGGAGATTCCGCCATAGGCCCAAATAACGCTGACCACCGGAATCTTGATCTCCGGAAAAATGTCCGCAGGCATGCTGACCGTGGCGAGTCCGCCGAGGACGCAGATCACCAGAGCCATCACGACAAATGTATAGGGGCGCCGCAGCGCAAGACGAACAATCCACATATGGAGGGGCTATGAGAGGACGGCGACGAGACGAGGGCGCAGGTTACTTAAACGTTAATTCCTCACTTTAACATCACTGCGGCGAGTCGGCCTTCCGAGCCGCTGGCCCAAGCTTTGGTCTTCGCGAAGCTGGCCGCATGAAAGCCCGGTGCGAGCATTGGCTGCCACGTGTTGCCGCCGTCTCTCGAGATGTCGCTGCCCTTGGGCCCGGTTGTGACAACCGTGCGGCCGGCGATGGCGACGACAGAGCGGAAACCGGAGAGTCCTCGGGCCGCGGTCCACGTTCGACCGCCGTCTGCGGTCGCGGCGAACACCGATTCGGCGTCCTCTTCTTTGCGATAGTCTCCGCCGACGGCGAATCCTCGCAAACCATCGGATTGGAAGGCGACGGAGAAGATGCCAGCGCTTGCGGAATCATGACGGATGGGCGTTTGCGAAACCCGCCATGATTGGCCCCAGTCGTTGGAAGCGAAGACGCGGGCGCCTTTTTCGCCGCCGGTTCCGAACCAGGCGCGGCCGCCTTTGCCAACCGCGATGGACGTTCCGCTCGCAGCGAATGCGCCTTCGCCTTGATTCGCTGGCGGCATTCTTGCGGCTTCGATCCGTTGCCAAGACGCACCTCCGTCACCCGTGGTGAGGATCGTGAAGC
>CAZCPL010000397.1:0-4086 GCA_964500255.1 uncultured Solibacteraceae bacterium
CTCTCGACGTTCCTGTTCGCGGCAGCTTCACCGACGGGAAAGGCGTCTTCGATGCGGACGACCTCCTCAACGGAAAGCCGATTCGCGTGCGCTTTGCCTGGTCCGACATCACGACAGAGTCGGCTCATTGGGAACAGGCATTTTCAGCGGACGCTGGCGCGACTTGGGAAACGAACTGGACGATGGACTTCACTCGCGTCCGCTAGAGCGCTATGCTCTCGGCTATGCTCTGGTAAAGACATGCGCCTCCTTGATTCGATCCTCCACGCGTTCTCAGGCCCAGGCATTGCCGACGTCAAAGTGGACTGCGCGAAGCTCCCGGCATTTCGCGCGGAGCACTTTCCCGACGCTGGCCCCAAACCATGGCTCGACGACGATCGGTGGCATCAGCGCCTTGCCTCGTTACCATCCGAACACGCGGAACTGTGCCGCAAATGGGCGACCGACGGATACATCGTCCTGCCGAAGTTAGTTCCCGATGCGCTGCTCGATGAGGCGTGGCTGGCTTACGAAGAGGCGGTGCAGCGCGGCAAGATCATCCTTCCCGGCGATCTCGCCTCCGATGACGACAAGCTGCCTGGCCGCTGCCTGAACCCTCACAAGCGAGTGAGCCGCTTTTGCAAAGTGGCGAAGCACCCGGACCTCATGACGTGGCTCAAGCTTCTCTTGGGACATCCCGCGAAACTCCTGCAAACGATCGCTTCGCACAAAGGTAGCCAACAAAGCGCTCATTCCGATTCGATCCACATGACCACGTATCCGCTTGGATATCTGGCCGCATCCTGGATCGCCTTTGAGGACATTCATCCGGATTCCGGGCCCCTGGAATTCTACCCGGGTAGCCATCGGCTTCCCTATGTGTTCAGTCACAGCTTGCGGATTCCGGAAGATGGTTTGAAGACAGATGGATACGGTCCGTATCGGGCGCGCTACGAGCCGTTTGTGCGGAAGTTGGTCGAAGAGCATGGACTGAAGCCGAAGCTCTTCGAGGCGCGCAAGGGCGACGCGTTGATCTGGCACGCGAATCTGCTGCATGGCGGCTCTCCGCGTCGCAACCTGCAGCTTACGCGAAAGGCACTCGTCGGTCACTATTTCGCCAACCGCGCGTTTGTCTATCACGATCTTTCCGCGAAATCCTCGCGCCAGCAGTACTTCGATGGATGTCTTGTGCCCTGATGGCCGATCACTTCATCCCGAAGGATGCTGCGTTCGTGCCAGCGCAAGCGACCTGCGGAGCAAGCGATCGGTCTTGCTTCGGGCAGTGTCGATGGTTGCGAAATAGCGAACTGCTGCCCTCATTTGAAGTCACGCGAAGATTGACGCCGCCGTGCGATACACATTGGCATGCGCTTGCGCGCTGAGCGCAACCGGTTCTGAATACCCGCCGCCCATCGTCACGATGAACGGAGCACCGTAACGCTGACAAGCGCCAATCACCATCTCATTGCGCGCCGCGATGCCTGCCTGCGTCAAGGCAAGCTTGCCCAAACGATCGGACGCCAATGCGTCCACCCCGGACTGATAGTAGATCACCTCAGGCTCGAACTCGAAGACACGCGGCAGCCATTGATCCAGCAACTTAAGATACGCATTGTCTTCCAATCCATTCTCTAGTTCCACATCGATTTTGCTGCGCTGCTTGCGAAACGGAAAGTTGTGGCGCCCATGAAACGACAGCGTCAGCACTTGCGGATCCTGCTCGAAAATCGCCGCTGTGCCGTCACCCTGATGCACATCGAGATCGATCACCGCGGCGCGCGCAATGCCGCGATGATGCCGCAGGTAGAGGATCGCAATCGCGATGTCGTTGAGGATGCAGAAGCCCGACCCTTCGGCGCGAAACGCGTGATGTGTACCGCCCGCGAGGTTGCCGCTCCAGCCTTCGCGCAGAGCGTCTTCCGTCGCCGCCAGTGTGCCGCCTGCGGATGCAAGCGTACGCTTCACGAGCGCCTCCGACCAGGGAAATCCAATCCGTCGGATCGCCTGCGCCGAAAGTGTCCCTTCCACAAACTGCCGAAGGTATTCCGGGTCGTGCACGAGTTCAACAATCGCGCGGTCAGCCAACGGCGCGCATTCGAAGCGAAAGATTGCGTCCTGTGCCAACAAGTCCCGCGTGAGCCGGTACTTGCTCATCGGAAACTTGTGGCCCTCCGGCAGTGGGATCTCATAGTGGTCGCAGTAGTAGAGGCGCTTCATTGTCCGCAGCGCGCGATCCGTGGTTCCATTTCCATTGCGCCTGCCGCTGCGGCATCGCGATACAGTTTGCAGCCTTCCACTTTCAGTTCCGCCCTGTCCGGCTCCTCTGCCGCCTGCGCGAAACGGATATCTCCAGCTCGCGCCAAAGCAATGGCAAGCTCGGCCTTTGCGGGTGTCTGCTTCCAGTGAAGGATCGCCGCCGCGCATGCTTCGAAGGCCGACCGATGCTGCAACAAGCGAAGGCGGATTTCACAGACGGCAAAGTACGAGCCGGCCAGATTCTCTTTCGCGCGGACATCCCGCGGATCCCTTGCAGACTGCTTGGCATCCATTTCCACCGCGCCCTGATAGCTGCGCAACGCCGCCGTCCAATCGCCGTTCGATTCTTGAATCATTCCCGATCGGCTCATCGACTCGGCTCGCATTGTGAACGCCATCGCGTTGAGAGGGTCTTGTTTCAGCAATCGCTCAGCGATCGGCAAGGTGCGACTGTAGGTGGCGATCGCGAGGCCGTTGTTGCCCTGCAATCGATAGACATCCGCGAGGCGGTTGTAGGCGATGCCGAGGTTGGACAACACCCGATGGTCGCCGCTACCGGGTAAGATCTTTTCCAGAACATTCGCACCGTGCTGGAGACTCTTTTCAGCCTGCTTGAGATCGTTGCGATCGCGCAGAATGCGCCCTATGCCGATGTGTGCGAGCGCGCGGTGCATCTGAATGTTCACGTCGCGCGGCGCAGTCGCCGCGAGTGGTTCGAACATCTGGATCGCCGTTTCATAGGCTTTCTGCGCAAGTTCCGCTTGTTGGGCTTCCATCAGGGACTGGCCGTGCCCCAGATGCGCGCCCGCGAGAGCCGCCCGGATCGCGGAGTTTTGTGGATCGCGCGCCGCCAGTTCCGCGGCGATATCGATGGCAAGCCGATACTGTTTCGCGCCTTCAGCGGGTTGCGCGAAGCGGATCAGCGTTGCACCGAGATTGGAATGCAGCGCGGCAAGATCTTCCAGCATGCGGGCGTTGCGGGGATCTTCGGCCACCAGATCTTTTTGAAGGTCCACGGCACGCCGATAGTTATCGCGCGCGGTGGAAACGTCACCGGTGCGTTCCGCGAGCGACCCAAGGGTCCGGTGGTTCTGAATCATGTTCCGGCGCGCACGGATATTGTGCGGATTGGCCGCGACCGCTTTGCGATAGATCACACCGTTGGCTTCGACGATATGGATCGCGTCGCTGAAGCGGCCTTCGAGTTCGATGGCGCGCGCTTCGAGATCGCGCGCTTCCGCTGTTTGTGTCTGCAACTCCAAATCATCGGGGGATGTCGCTTCAATGCGCCGCCGACTCTCAGTTTGCGCCTCGTAGGACTGCAGGGCGTTCTTCAATCTTCCAGCGGACTCATGCGCCTGCCCCGACGCCTGTTGCGAAGCTGCCAAGCCAAGCATCGACAGAACATCGCGCGGCGAAGTTCGAACGAGAGCCTGGTAAATCGACTGCGCCTTTTGCGCGCTTTCCAATGCCCCGCCCTGTTGCTTTAGCGCCAACAGAAGTTCGGCCATCCGCAGATGCGATGCCCCGAGATCCCGTTGCATCCCCGCATCGGCTGTATGCGCCGCAGCCAAGACCTGGCGGATTCCTAAAGCCTTCACTTGGCTCTCGAAGGCTCCCTTGATATCGCCCAGAGCAGCGTCACCGGCCGCCCCCTGCAACTGACCGAGCTGTTCGTATGCAGCCGCGACTTCAGCCTGCAATCCGGGATCGTTGGCCGCATCCCGCTGTAACATTTGCAGGTGCTCCAGCGATTTGGTGATCACGAGCCTGCGGGCTTCGGTGGCCCCCGGCAAATTGCGGATCAACGCATGGAATTCAAAGAGCAGTGAATTGGCGAGTGAGCGCACT
>CAZCPL010000398.1:0-4071 GCA_964500255.1 uncultured Solibacteraceae bacterium
CCCCAACTCTGTCCTCGCTGTTATTCCTCACACCAAAACGCCTCAAACCAAAACAGACCCTCCCACCAAAAAGCCACCCCGCCGGACTCCCGATCCTGAACCAGTTACAGACTCTCGCCCCACCGTTCCAACCCAGCGCAACAGTCGCGATGGACTCGATTACATCTGGATCGATCCGAGCACCTTCACCATGGGCTGCAGCGATGGCGATACTGAATGCAATGACGACGAGAAGAAACGTACTCGAGTCAATCTCACCGAAGGTTTCTGGATCGGCAAGACCGAAGTCACGCAAGCCGCCTACGCCAGAATGACCGCAGGCAAAGATCCCAGCCACTTCAAGGGCCCGCGGAATCCCGTTGAACAAGTCTCCTGGACCGAGGCCAAAGCCTATTGCCAAGCCGCAGGCATGCGCTTGCCCTGGGAACGTGAATGGGAGTTCGCCGCGCGTGCCGGGACACGATCGAAATACGCCGGCGCGGCCAAGCCCAGTGATGTCGCCTGGTACGCTGAGAACAGCGGCAGCAAAACCCATCCCGTCGGCGGGCTCAAGCCCAACGCATGGGGACTCTACGACATGCTCGGCAACGTCTGGGAATGGGTTGAGGATCCAATGCCGACTACCCGGGCGGTTCAGTGACGGGAGCAGCCGGGCCGACAGGCGGAGACCGCAAATCCGTTCGAGGCGGGTCTTGGTACGACTTTCCGTTCTTCCTGCGCGTTTCGTTCCGTTACCACTTCGTAACATCGCTCCGTTACCTCGATTTCGGGTTTCGGTGTGCGGGGACCACCATCCCTTAAACTCTTTTCTCTTTTCCCTTTCTTCCGGCCTCCGATGTAAGATGGGGATCGTTCATCCGGGGCGGAGCCCCGCGAAAATTTTGTGAAGGAGACCAGTAATGGCGCAACCACCCACGGGCGGAGATCGGGGACAGATTGAACCCGCACTCGTCTTGCTCGACGACTGCCTTGTTCTCACGGTGTCATTGCCAGCGATCTCCTCGGAAACGCTGGAACGAGACGCCACATGCGCGCGATTGACCCACTCACTTCCATGGGCCACACTGAAGTCGACATCCCACCGCAAAAGGTAGCGTCCCTATACGAGGTACACTTTCCCAAGCACCCTCGCATGAATCCCGAAAACGACTTCAACGACCAAGCCCCCGACACTTGGCCCCCTGGCAAAGTCATCGGCGGCACTTGGAAAATCGAACGCCGCATCGGGCACGGCAGTTTCGGTGCCGCCTATCTCGTTACCCACCTGCTGCTGCCCAAGCGCAAGGCTGTCATCAAGCGCCTCGACGAGCGCCACAGCATGGACCGCAAGTTTGTCCAATCCTTTATTGACGAAGCCACCATGATGGACGCGCTTTCCGATTGCCCTCAAGTCGTCCAACCCTGGGACCTCAACCGCAGCGAAGACCGCTTTGTTTATATTTGCATGGAATATATGGCCGGCGGTTCGCTGGCCGCGCTGCTCGAAAAATCCCCCGGCCAGCGCCTCGATCCCGCCATCGCGATCGATATCACCCGCCAAATTCTCATTGCGCTCGAACACGCGCACGACGCCAAAATTCTTCACCTCGATATTAAACCTGACAACATTCTTTTAAAGACTCCCCATCAACCCTGGGTCGCCAAACTGGCCGACTTCGGAATCGCCTACCGCATCGCCGAGGCTGCCGCTGAAGGGCAGATTTAGCAATCCACGCAGTTTCGTGGCTTTGGTTCCGCCGGATACATCCCCCTGGAACAAATCACCGGTCGCCGCCGCGAACTCGATGGACGCTCCGACCTTTACGCCCTTGGAATGACCCTCTACCGCATGCTGACCGGTCGCTTCGCCTTCGAATTCGATTCTGTGAACGAGTGGCCTATCCTCATCAAAGGTGCCGAACCGCCGTCACCCAGCAGGTTCCGCCCGGAACTCGCCAAACAATTTCCGGAGTTGGACGCCTTTGTGCTCCGGATGACCGCGCGCGACCGGGACAATCGGTTCGGCTCCTCGTCCGAGGCGTTGCTCGCCATCCTCGCGCTGGGCGCTGCCGCCGTCAAGCAGTCGCGTCCAGAGGGCGCACGCGCGACCGTAAAGATCGTGCCGGATCCCGTCGCGCCGCCCCCGCCATCGAGTCGACGGACCGTCTTGACGCTCGCCTTGGGGGCCGTCCCGATCTTCGCCGGTGGAGGCTACTGGCTCGGGACTTCGAAATCCTTTGAGCCACAGCCCAAAGAGGATCAAGCCGCAGCCGAGAAGATCGCGGAAGCCGCCGTTGCCGGGTTCACGCCAAGAGCGACACCAACGGCGCACGCAAAGAACTCGAAAAGTTCCGCTCCAGGTTTCCCGATGCCAAGGACGCACTTGAGTGCATGAATACGGAAATCCTCAGCATGCCGACAGGTCAATAGAGCCAAGGGATATACTGGCCTCTTGCATGTCTTCTTCCTCTGAACTTCCGCTCGCCGGATTGAAAGTCATCGACGCCGCCACTTATATCGCCGCGCCTTGCGCAACCGCGATCCTCAGTGATTTCGGCGCCGAAGTGATTAAGATTGAGCGCCCCACGGCCGGAGATCCGTTTCGCGGACTCTACACGACGGCGAACATGCCGAAGTCGGAACACAACTATGCGTTCCAGATGGACAATCGCAACAAGCGGTCTCTGGCATTGAACCTTGGCTCTGTCGAAGGGCGGCGCATCATTCGCCAACTGGTCGAAGGCTCGGACATCTTCGTCACCAACTACCAGCCACAGATGCAGGCGCGCTACAGCCTGCGCTATGAAGATCTTGCTGCGTTGAACGAGCGTTTGGTCTATGCCATGATCACAGGCTATGGCGAACACGGCGAGGAATCGGAAAAGCCCGGCTACGACATGACGGCCTATTTCGCACGTTCCGGGTTGATGAGCTTTCTGCATGGCGCGGATGCCGACCCCTGCCTTTCGCCCTGCGGCTTCGGCGATCATCCAACGTCGGTGAGCCTGTTCAGCGGTATCATGCTGGCGCTCTATCGCCGTTTGCAGACAGGCAAAGGCGGCAAGGTGTCGACGACGCTGGTGCACAACGGTGTCTGGTCGCATTCGAGTATGGTGTCCGCTGCTTTGTGCGGCGCGACGTTTCCTGCCAAGCCGACGCGTGCCACGCAATTGAATCCGCTGGTGAACCACTATCTGACCGCCGACGGGCGGCGCGTGCTCTTTTGCCTTCTTGACCCCGCGAAGGATTGGCAGAAGCTCTGCGGCGCACTCGGACGCGCGGACTGGCTCCTTCACGAACGCTTCAGCACTGTCGAAGGACGCAAGCAATACAACGTCGAACTCATCGCCGCGCTCGATGTCGAAATCGCCACGCGTCCGTTGACGGCTTGGAAGCAGATCTTCGAACAACATGACGTGCTGTTCGGCATTGTGCCCCATACCGAAGAGATTGCGGATGACCCGCAATTGCAGGCCAACGGAGTCTTTCGTCCGCTCGCCGATGCGCCCTACAAAACCATCGATAGCCCCATGCAATTGTCAGGCGTGAACAAACGCGAACCGACGCTCGCGCCTGAAGTGGGCCAACATTCGCAGGAAGTGCTTCGTGAACTCGGTTATTCAGAATCGGAAATTAGTTCGCTCACCAGAGCGGGAGTGGTGCACCAACAATGAATCTGCTTTTGTTCCTCATGCTCGCCGCGGATAGCCCGGTGAAGTTCGATAACGACATCGTGCGGGTGCTGAAGGTGACGGTGCCTCCGGGCAAGAAGAGTCCGCCGCATACGCATGAGATGAATCGCGTGATGGTCTATCTGGATGCTGGGGCGATCGATATTGGGTACAAAGACGGCACCATCGACCACAACGTGTGGAAGGCAGAGCAAGTGGCGTGGAGTCCGAAAAGCGGCTTGCATACCAGCGACAACGTGGGTGGCACAACCGTGCGCGTGGTGGAGATTGAGTTGAAGAAGCCTGCTCCTTCGGCTGACAAGCGAGATCCGAAGCTTGACCCCGTTGCGATTGATCCCAAGCATAACATCCTGCTGCTGGAAAACGATCAGGTTCGCGTGTTCCGCAGTTGGCGCGAACC
>CAZCPL010000399.1:0-4041 GCA_964500255.1 uncultured Solibacteraceae bacterium
GTCGTAGTCAAGCAGCCTCCGTTTTCGCGCGACAAGTGGACCCACATTGTGATCACCTATAAAGATCTGGGGAAGGGAACTGGTTGGGCGCGTCTCTATCTGGATGGCAAGATCCAGGGTGTGTCGTCGCAAGTGACGGAACCGTTTGCCTGGGCTCCGAACGCGGCGACGATCCGGCTTGGTGTCAACTATACGGGCCTGTTGGATGACATTGAGGTCTATGCTCAGCCTTTGAACGGACGGCAAGTCGCTGCGCTAAAATAGACGTTACTGCCCGCCGCGGAGTCTCGTGGCCGTGGCTTGGTCGGCTTTCGCTTCGTTCGTTCGACCCATCACGGCGAAGGTTGCGCTGCGGTCTTCATAGGCCTGCCAATACGTCCTGCGAAGCTGAATTGCGATGCCGTAATCCTGCAAAGCCTGATCGAACTTCGCCATGCGATGTTCCACCTTGCCGCGGAACCGGAAGGCCTCGGGAGATCCCGCATCGATTGCCAGTGAAGCATCGAGATCTTGCATCGCCTGCTCGAACTGGCGCATGCCGAGATACGCCTGGCCCCGCCAGAGCAACAACTGAGGATTCTCTTTGTCCTCTTCAACCGCCCACGAGAAATCCTGCGCGGCGAGTTCGTACTTGGGCAACGATAGAAATGCGAGTCCACGATTGACATAGGCCGCCACGTACGCAGGCGAAATACGGATGGCTTTCGCATACATTTCAACAGCTCGCGCCAACTGGCCCATTTGCGCGTACGTCGCACCCACTGCGTTCCAAGCGGGTGCCGATTCAGGATTCTCTCTTGTCGCGGTTTCAAACGCTTGTAACGCCTTTGCATGGTCGCCGGCGCGATAGGCTTGGAGCCCCGCGTCGATTGAGGCTGAACCGGACTGCCTGCTCGAAACGTTGGCCTCTACTATCGGCGACGGAGCAGGCGAGGCAGCCTGCTGACCGGCATTCTGAAAATAGAAATCGCCAACGACATCCTCTTGAATATAGGGCCGCTGCTGTCCACTCGACGCGGCAAACACTTCATCCCGAACCTTGCGGGCGATCGTTTGCAGCGGAACCGCATCGGGCATCGCGTTGAGAAAACGTCCCGTAAAGAGGCCATTGCGGCTGTTGGAATTGTCGCTCGCGGTGCGGCCCGCTCCGGTTGCGAACACGGTCATGGTTCCCAACGCGGGAGGCACTGGTGCGAGCCCTGCGCCGCCGTTGGTAGGGCGGAAAGGGTTATTGCGGCATGCGTCGAGCAGCATCACCGCGAGGCTCGGACGCGCCTGCCGTATCTGGGCCATCACCCGGTCCACGGCAATTGAATGCGCTACGATGTCTGTTTCATTGGTGGGTCGAAAGTCTGAGGGGATCAGATAGTTTGTTCCACCGATTTGCACACCGTGACCGGCGAAAAAGAAAAACGCGACATCGCCCGGTGCAATGGATGAGCAAAACTGCGCGATGCTCTGCGTCATCCGGGCCAGCGATGAATCGGTTTGAAGGCCTGATTGGAACCGGTATTTTGCCAACCCCTCGTTCATTCCCGCCGCGTCATTGACCGCGTTGTTCAGGCGCGTTACGGCGGTGTATCCGTCGATGCCGATGCAGATTGCCTTGCGTCCACGTCCGGCAGAGGTCACGATATCCCGCGAAGTTTGCGGCACCTGCTGCCCAGTCTTGACAACGCGAATGTCGCGATCGGGCTGTTGCTTTTTCGATTGCGATTGGGCGAAGCAATCGAGTGTTATCCCGAGAGGGGCGGCGCAGAGAAACAAGCGTCGATGCATTGGTATTCAGATTCTCGCATCTTCGCATACCCGGTGCGGATTGGGTAGACTCAAGGGACAGGAATATGAGCGGTCGAATCCGGGGAGCGCTAGTCGCTATTTCGCTAACATTGTCTGCCCAGGACCCTGTGAAGGTTCAGGGCACGAAGCGCGTTCGCGCGGTTGCCATTGTTGAGTCAGGAATCGTTACGATTCCCGACGAGTATCCGTTCGTCATCCGGATGGAGCAGAAGCTCAGCACGAAGACTCATTTGGCGGGGCAGACCTTTAAGGCGTCGCTCGTGGATCCTGTGGTGATTGGCGGCGAAGAGATCGCATCGGCTAAAGCCGAAGTGGAAGGCGCGATTCTCGAAGCGAGCCAGGGCGGCAGGGTCAGAGAAGTCGCGCGGATGATTCTGGAGATCCGCAAGGTGAAGCTGTTGAGCGGACGGTGGCTCGATCTGAAAGTGAAGCCCGAGTTTTTCTTCGCAAAGTCCAGCAAATTGCGCGATGGCGGCATTGTGGCGGGAGCTGCAACTGTGGGTGCCGTCGCCGGAGGCGTGGCCGGGGGTGGCGATGGAGCCACGGGCGGTGCGCTCGCTGGTGCCGCCGTTGGCACTGCTGCTGTCCTGCTCACCAAAGGCCGCCCGGTAGAATTCGAAGTGGAAGAGAAGATCGTGTTCCGCACCAAGGGCGTGACGACATACGAGGTTCCGAAATGAAGATACTTTTTTCTTGCATTGTTGTCGCCGCGGTTGGCTTCGCTCAAGGACGCTTCGAAGAAAGCAAGCGTCTGGGTATGGCTTATGCGAAGGATGGCCGCTTCGACAAGGCTGCCGCCAAGCTCGAAGAAGTGCATGAAATGGAACCCGGCGACACCATGGTGGCCGAGGCCCTCGCCATGTCGTATTTCAACGGCGACGACCGCAAAGACAATTTCGAGATCGACAAGAAGGGATTCGCGATTCTCGAAAAGCTGTTGGCGGGAGGCGGCAAAGCGCCATTTCTTGTGCAACTCTCGCTTTCGAATTCGTTTCTCTCGAGTGGGGTCGCGCCCACCAAGTTCTGCAACGGCAGACTCACGCTTTCAAAGGGCCATCTCAGTTTTCTCTGCGAAAAAGGGGAGAAGCCCGAAGAGAATTCCTTCGATGTCCCGGGAAGCGAAGTGAAAGAACTAGGCGACCGATTCGATCGCGGCCGTGGACTTTTCACGCTCAAGATCGGCAAGCGCACTTACAACTTCCACCCCGCGAGTTGGGACAAGAAACACGGCCAGTTCTTTCTTGTGCTCGCAAAACAGTATCTGCAGTAACCTTCCATAGGAGATCTCTACCAAATGAAGACCATGAGGCTCATCCAGCCGCTTCTGTCGACCATTCTCGTTGCAGCGATCGCGTTGCAACCGGCCAATGCTGCTGATCCTGAGCCGGAACCACAGTTCGGTATCGGCAAGAAGGGCGGCGACAAGGACAAGACTAAAGAAGAAGAGCGCGACAAGAAAGAAAGAGACCGCGACCAGAAGAACCTGAATCGCTACGAGAAGCTGAAGGAATACTCGACTACCAAATACCGCAACGATCCAGATTTTCGTGACGATGTCGACGAATCCTGGGAAGATCTGCTGCGCAATCACAGCGACTTCGCCTACAGCAAGAACACCAACATGACGTCGTACATCAAAACGGTGAACGAAGACAACTGGCGCATGCACGTCAACCTCTACGACAATCTGCTGGTGCAGAATCTGGTCAACCGCATCGGGCAGAAGGTGGTTCCGGAATCTTCGGAAAAGCTCTACGCTTTCAAAGTGACGCCTAGCCCGATCCCGATGGCGGAAACTCTCGCCACCGGCACGGTCTACATTTCGACAGGCATGATTTCGCTGCTCGATAGCGAAGCGCAACTCGCCTATGTTCTGGCCCACGAAATGGCGCACGTTCACTACGATCATTGGAAAGAACGCACCATGATGGAAGTCGGCGCGGAAGAGTACGCGAAAGATCAGCAGACCAAAGCCCGGCGTATCGGTATGATCGCCGGCATCGGCGCTGGTATCGCGGGCGGCGTGATGGGCGGACGCAATGGCGGCGCGGGTGGCGCGGCGATGGGCGCCGTTGGCCTCGGTGCGCTTGGTTATGGCGTCGGAACCTTGATCGGCAACATCGCCAATCGTCCGCTGGTTGTCAACTGGGATCGTGTGCAGGAAGATCAGGCCGATGAACTTGCCATCAAGCAAGTGCTCAACGCCAACTTCGATGCTCGCGAAGTGCCTAAGCTTTATAT
>CAZCPL010000400.1:0-4040 GCA_964500255.1 uncultured Solibacteraceae bacterium
TCCCGACACACATCATTCGCGTAGGTGTGTTTGTAGACGAGCCTCCGCCGCAGATGGCGTCGATTGTTCGCGAAGCCGATTTGGATGTTGTCCAGATTCACGGCGGGGGAAAAGCTCCGCGTGGCGCTCGCTTGTGGCGAGCCTTGAATCTTGGTTCGGACTTTGAGGCTGCGGAAGTGGAACGCGAAGCCAATGCGGAAGCGTTTGTGCTGGATTCACCTGCACCAGGAACGTTCGGCGGAACCGGCAAGACCTTCGACTGGACCAAGATTCCCAAGCTCAAGAAGAAATTCATTCTCGCGGGTGGGTTGAGCCATCTGAATGTAGCTGAGGCAATTCGTATTGTGGACCCTTGGGGAGTCGACGCCTGTTCAAAGCTGGAATACGAGCCGGGTAAGAAAGACTTCGATAAAGTGACGGCGTTCATTCGCGCGGCGAGGGGACTGAAGGACGAGGAGGAAGAAGAGACCGATGAGTAGTCATTTGAATCTGCCCGATGCGGGCGGGCACTTCGGACCTTATGGTGGCCGTTATGTTCCGGAGGTGCTGATGGCACCGCTCGAAGAACTGGAACAGGCTTATGCGGAAGCGCGTGTCGATCCAAAGTTTCAGGCGGAACTCGCCGACCTACTCAAGAACTACGCCGGGCGTCCCACGCCTCTTTACTACGCCAAACGGCTCAGTGAAACTCTTGGCGGCGCGAAGATCTATTTGAAGCGCGAAGACCTTTTGCACACGGGCGCGCACAAGATCAACAACGCCATCGGACAAGCTTTGCTCGCGATCCGCATGGGCAAGAAACGGATCATCGCCGAGACGGGCGCTGGTCAGCACGGTGTCGCTACAGCCAGTGTTTGCGCATTGTTTGGACTCGATTGCACGGTCTACATGGGCGAAGAGGACATGCATCGCCAACGCCTGAACGTCTTCCGGATGCGCATGTTGGGATCCAAGGTCGTTGCCGTTACCAACGGCAGCCGGACGCTGAAAGACGCGATCAGCGAAGCGATGCGCGATTGGGTGACCAACGTTTCCACAACTCACTATTTGCTGGGATCCGCGCTCGGTGCGCATCCGTATCCGATGATGGTCCGCGACTTCCACAGTTGCATTGGCCGCGAAGCGAAGAAGCAGATTCTCGAAGCGGAGGGCCGCTTGCCGGATATACTGATCGCCTGTGTCGGCGGTGGTTCGAATGCAATAGGCCTGTTTCATGAGTTTCTTGGGGACCCAGGTGTCCGCATGGTCGGAGCCGAGGCTGGCGGACGCAGTGGACAGTTGGGTGAGCATGCCGCGCGTTTTGCAGGTGGCGTTCCGGGAGTGCTGCAGGGCACTTATAGTTATTTGTTGCAGGATGGCGATGGTCAGGTCTCGCTCACGCATTCGGTATCCGCTGGCTTGGCTTACGCGTCGGTGGGTCCGGAACATGCTTGGCTGCCCGATGAGAAGCGCGCGGAATACACGTCTGTGACGGATCAAGACGCGCTTGAAGCCGCGGTTACTTTGTCGCATTCCGAAGGCATCATTCCGGCAATGGAATCGGCCCACGCGATTCACGAGGCGTTGAAGCGCGCACCGGAGGCGAAGGGCGAGATCTTCATCGTCAACCTTTCCGGACGTGGCGACAAAGACACCGACATCTATCGCGAGAATCTGAAGGAACTCGATGGCAAGTAGAATTGCGCAGTTGTTCACGCGACTGCAAGCTGAGAAGAAGCAAGCTCTCATCGCCTACGTCACCGCTGGGGATCCGACGCCTGAAGCGACTCCAGGGCTGGTTGCCGCGCTGGAGCGTGGCGGTGCCGATCTGATCGAACTTGGCGTTCCGTTTTCCGATCCGATTGCCGATGGCCCCGTGATTCAGCGTGGTGCCGATCGTGCGTTGAAGGCCGGAACGACGCTGCCACGTGTTCTGGAAATGGCCATTGAGATCCGTAAGAGTTCGCAGATCCCAATTTTGCTGTTCAGCTATCTGAATCCAATGCTGCGGTATGGTTTCGCAAAGCTCGCGAAAGACGCAAAGGCGGCTGGAATCGACGGCGTGCTCATGACCGATGCGAGTGTGGAAGAGGCGGAAAGCTACGTCGGTGCGATGCGCGCCGAAGGATTGGATACCGTTTTCCTAGCTGCTCCCACGAGTACCGAACGCCGGTTGGAACTGGTCGCGAAGTATTCGAGCGGCTTTGTGTACTTGGTTTCGCGCACGGGTGTGACCGGCGAGCAGGAAGCGCTTTCGAACTTGATTCAGCCGCTGCTCGACGCCATGCGAAGGCACACATCGCTGCCGCTCGCCGTGGGGTTTGGTATTTCCACGCACGAGCAGTACAAGACCGTGGCATCGATGGCCGACGCCGTGGTTGTTGGCAGTGCGATCGTTCGTGTGATCGAAAAGTATGGCGGCGACGAGGCGCAACTGGAGGCCTTTACGCGGAGCTTGAAGTATGGATCATGAAGCTGGCATGGTCCGGCTGCAGGCGTGCCGCGAAAAGATCGACAAGATCGATGTGAACATCGTCGAACTCATCAACGAGCGTACGAAAGTGGTCGAGGAGATTGGGCGCGTCAAAGAAGCTCTTCAACTCAAGATTTACGAACCGAAGCGCGAAGAGCAGGTCTATGTGAACATTACCGCGAACAACAAGGGGCCGCTGCCTGACGATGCGGTGAAGCGAATGTTCGAGCGGATCATCGACGAGATGCGCACGGTACAGAGATTGAAGATGAAAAAGGAAGTGTCCTAGATGTTGGTTGTGATGCAGGCCGGTTCGTCCGAGCAACAGGTTCAGAATGTGATTGATCGTTTAGTCACAATGGGCTTTACTGTCCATCGTTCTACTGGCGTGACGCACACAGTGCTTGGTGGTGTGGGTCCAGTGGAAGATTTCGAACCTGCGGATTTCGAAGCCTTCGAAGGCGTAAAGGAATGCCACCGTATTGTCTCGCCCTATAAGCTGGCGAGTCGGCACTTCAAGCCCGGTGGATCGGTTATCAAGATCAAGGACGTGGAAATCGGCGGAGACAAGCTTGTCGTAATGGCCGGGCCGTGCTCGGTGGAAAATCGCGATCAGATCGAGATGTCCGCGGAAATTGTCGCCAAAGCTGGTGCAAAGGTGATTCGCGGCGGTGCGTTCAAGCCCCGCTCGTCCCCGTATAGTTTTCAGGGCCTCGGCGAAGAAGGCCTCAAGATGATGCGTGAGGCTGCGGATCGCAATGGATTGCTGGTGATCAGCGAAGTGATGGATCAGTCGCAACTGCCCTTGTTGTGCGAATACTCGGACATCTTGCAAATCGGTGCCCGCAACATGCAGAACTTCAACCTGCTGCGAGCCGTTGGCAATACGCGGACGCCCGCGTTGTTGAAGCGCGGCATCGCTGCGACCATCGAAGAACTGCTGCTTTCGGCTGAGTACATTCTGTCGGGCGGAAACTACGACGTGATTCTCTGCGAGCGTGGCATCCGGACTTACGAGACCTTTATGCGCAACACCATGGATATCTCAGCGATTCCCGCCGTGAAAAAGCTATCGCATCTGCCGATTTTGGGAGATCCCTCGCATGGCACCGGTAAGCGCGAGTTCGTGCTGCCGATGGCGCGCGCTGCCGTGGCTGCGGGCGCGGATGGTTTGCTGGTGGAAGTCCACCCGGACCCCGATCGTGCCGTGAGCGATGGCGCGCAGACCCTCAAGCCGGGACAGTTCGAGGAGATGATGCAGCAATGCCGGGCGATTGCGAAGGCAGTCGGCCGAAGCATGTGAACACGGTCGCCATAGTTGGTGTAGGGCTCATAGGCGGCTCGTTTGCGCGGGCGTTGCAGCAGACTGGTTATGCTGGCCGGATTCTGGGGGTGAGCAGCGAGCGCACAACACGCGAGGCGATGGCGCTCGGTGTGATTCATGAAGCGGTGACTCTCGACGAAGCCGCCGCACGTGCCGACCTTCTGTTTTTGGCACAACCGATTCTGCATCTGATCGACGACCTCGCGAAGCTACAGGGCAAGCTGAAACCAGGAGCACTGGTGACCGATGGTGGATCCACAAAAA
>CAZCPL010000401.1:0-4025 GCA_964500255.1 uncultured Solibacteraceae bacterium
TTCGACGCGATCATCATCGGGACCGGCCAGGCGGGTCCGCCTTTAGCGCAACGTTTAGCTTCGTCGGGAATGAAGGTAGCGATAATCGAGCGCGGGCGATTCGGGGGCACCTGCGTGAACACCGGATGTATACCGACCAAGGCGATGGTTGCCAGTGCTTATGCTGCCAACATGGCGAGGCGCGCTGCTGAATACGGGGTGACGATTTCAGGTTCCATCACTGTCGACATGAAGCAGGTGAAAGCGCGCAAAGACCGGATCTCCGGCAAGTCCAATAGCGGCGTTGAAACATGGCTCAAAGGAATGAGCAACTGCACCGTTTTCGAGGATCACGCGCGCTTCGGCTCCGCGCGGGAAATTCATGCCGCGGGGAGGATTCTCACTACGGATCAGATCTTCGTGAATGTCGGCGGGAGGGCCTCCATTCCACCGATTCCCGGGCTGAATGAGACAGGCTATCTGACCAATAGCACGATGATGGATCTCGATTTTCTTCCGTCACACTTAGTGATTCTCGGAGGCAGCTATATCGCGCTTGAATTCGGGCAGATGTTCCGGCGCTTCGGCAGCGAAGTGACAATCGTGGAGAGAGGCCCGCGATTGGTTGATCGCGAGGACGAAGACGTATCCAACGCGCTTCGCGAAATCCTTGAAAACGAGGGCATCACTATTCACGTCAATGCAAACGTTACGCGGGTAGTGAAGCGCGATGGGGGAATAGCGATCGAGGGCCTGCCGGCGGATGTTCGCGGCTCCCATCTATTGGTCGCCACCGGACGTAAACCGAACACCGACGATTTGGGCCTCGACAAGGCGGGTGTCGAGACCGGCAAGCGCGGTTATATCGTAGTTGACGATCAACTGCGGACGAACATCCCTGGGATTTGGGCTCTCGGGGATTGCAACGGTAAGGGTGCATTCACGCACACCTCGTACAACGACTATGAGATCGTGGCGGCGAATCTGCTTGATGGCGCGAACCGCCGGGTGAGCGACCGCATCACAGCCTATGCGGTGTACACAGACCCGCCGCTGGGCCGGGCCGGTATGACGGTGGAGCAGGCGCGAAAATCCGGCCGGAAGCTGATGGTGGGGCAGCGTGCGATGACGCGAGTCGGCCGGGCCGTGGAGAAGGGTGAGACGCAAGGATTCATGAAAGTTGTTGTGGATGCCGAGACGAAGGAAATCCTTGGCGCGGCCGTGTTGGGAACGGGAGGCGACGAAGTCGTCCATTCCATCCTCGATGTCATGTACGCGAAGCAACCCTACAAGCTGATACAAAACGCGATGCACATTCATCCGACCGTTTCCGAGCTGATCCCAACTATTCTGGGGGAGCTCAAAGAAGCATGACGGTCGAAGTGCGGCACCAGCTTCTTGCGCGCCTCTCGAATGCGCGCGCGGAGACGGACGAGCTACTCGCGCTTGTGCGTCCGGATTCGCTATACGAACGCCCGATCCCTGAACGCAATCGCATCATTTTCTATCTCGGGCATTTGGAAGCGTTCGATTGGAACCTGCTCCAGCCCCGACTTCCGGGCGTGCGTCCATTCGACCCTTCACTGGATCGATTATTTGCCTTTGGCATCGATCCGGTAGACGGTGGCTTGCCGGCGGACCAGCCCGCGGACTGGCCGCGGGAGTTGCAGGTGAGGGGATATCAGTCCGCGATTAGGGAAAGGCTTGACCAAGCCCTCGCGGGTGGACGGGATTGGGACAGCGACGAAGCGCCAACGACCCTGCTCAATGTGGCCATCGAGCATCGCTTGATGCATGCCGAAACGCTGACCTACATGCTGCACCAGCTTCCGTACGATCACAAGATCCAACCCGCGCAGCCTGCCGTTCAGGAAGACAGGCATCGGCCTCACGAGACCATTCCTGTTCTCCATGGCTTGGCGGCGCTCGGACTCTCCCGCGACGAAACTTCCGCCTTTGGGTGGGATAACGAGTTTGAACAGCACGTTGTAGAAGTCCTGGCGTTCGAGATCGACCAGCACAAGATAACCAACGGCCAGTTCCTCGATTTTATGAAGGCCGGTGGATACCGAGCCCGAGGCTTGTGGACCGAAGCCGGATGGCAATGGAAGGAGCAAGCAGGAATCGAGCATCCGGCTTTCTGGAAGCATGGTGACGCTGCATTCCGTTGCCGTGGAATGTTCGGCGATGAAGCATGGCGTCCGGACTCGCCGGTCTTCGTCAGTCAGGCTGAAGCGAGTGCCTACGCCGTTTGGCGGGGAAAACGGTTGCCCACCGAGTCGGAGTGGCACCGGTATGCCGGTGCGAACATCGCCGCCGACGGGTGGGAATGGACGTCGACCTTGTTCGCTCCATTCGCCGGCTTCCGGCCGTTCGCCTTTTACGCCGGATATTCGGCGGATTTTTTCGATGGCAAGCACTATGTGCTGAAGGGCGGTTCGGCAAGCACGGCCGGCTGCATGCTCCGGCCTTCGTTTCGGAATTGGTTTCAACCGCACTACCCGTTTTTATATGCGGGCTTTCGCTGTGCGAGTGGTGGAAAGGAATAAATATGCTTACGAACACCAGCGTAATTTCGTCAACGGCCGAGTTCGCCGCCGATGTGCGCACCGGGCTTTGTAGACAGGGTCAAAAGCAATTCCCGTCTAAATATCTCTACGATTCGCTCGGCTCAAGACTGTTTGAGGCGATTTGCGAACTGCCCGAATATGGTCTGACTCGTGCCGACGAGAGGCTTCTCCGACGACACGCGCGCGAAATCGCTTCGCGGCTTCCAGGCAATCTGCTGGTCTGCGAGCTAGGCAGCGGTAGTGGGCGCAAAACCCGCTACGTTTTGGAAGCGTTGGCGCTGCGGAGGCAGATCAGGTACTTCCCAATTGAAATTTCGCCCGCGGCACTGGCGGTTTGCCAGCGGGAACTGTCGGACATCGATTCGCTGACCGTCGTGGGGCTAGAGCGTGAGTATCTGGATGGGCTGCTGGAGGTGGCCGCGCAACGGGAAGATGATCAGCGGTTACTGGTGCTGTTTCTCGGCAGCACGCTAGGAAATTTCAGTCATCCTCACGATACGGAATTTCTTCGCGAGCTTCGGTTGATCCTTCGGGCCGGAGACGCCCTTCTGCTGGGCACCGACCTGATCAAACCGACGGTTCAGTTGGTCGAGGCTTACGATGACCCTCTGGGCGTCACCGCGGCTTTCAACCTGAATCTGCTGGTCCGTATCAATCGGGAGTTGGGCGCCGATTTCAATCTACGGCAATTCCGGCACCGCGCGAAGTTCAACGCCGCCACCAGCAGTGTGGAAATGCATCTCGAGTCGCAATGCGACCAAACCGTATCCATACCAGGGGCGCTGCTCACGGTGGATTTCCAATCAGGCGAAACGATCTGGACCGAAGACAGCCATAAGTATTCCCTCCACGAAGTGTCACAAAAGGCCAGGACAGCGGGCTTTCTTGTAGAGACTCAATGGATTGATCGTGAATGGCCGTTCGCCGAGAGTCTCCTTGTGGCAGATGTGCAATAATTCGGATTCATGCCACTGGTAGAGTTTTGCGACGTGGACTACAAGATCGCCGGACGGACAATTCTTTCGGGAATCAATTTTGCGGTGGAGGCTGGCGAAACGCTGATCCTGCTTGGCCGCAGCGGTTCTGGAAAGAGCACGGCGCTGAAGCTCACCAACGGAATGTTGTTCCCCAGCCGAGGCCGGGTTTTGGTGGATGGTAAGAGCACGCGCGAGTGGAATCCGATTGCGCTCAAACGCCGCATCGGTTACGTTATCCAGGATGTCGGGCTGTTCCCGCACTTCACGGTCGCTCGGAATGTTGGCTTGGTTCCGCGTCTGGACGGTTGGAAGGGACCGGACGTGGAGCGGCGCGTGGACGAGCTTTTGACCATAGTGGGCATGCCTGCCGGGGAGTTTCGAGACCGCTATCCGAGAGAGCTGTCTGGAGGGCAACGCCAACGGATCGGCGTGGCGCGTGCATTAGCGGCAGACCCGCCTTTGCTGCTTTTCGACGAACCATTTGGAGCGCTCGACCCGG
>CAZCPL010000402.1:0-4024 GCA_964500255.1 uncultured Solibacteraceae bacterium
CGCTAAGGGTGCGCAAAAGGGCGTGACGGGTGTCGGGGGCCTGAACACCACCAATCCAGGGAACGGCAGCGGCAATCCTTCCGGATTTGGCGCTCCCACAGGCACGAGTCCTTTTAATGGAACTGGTGGCATTGGCGGATCCTCAAACGGCGGTGGTTTCAGCGGCAGCGGCAGTCCCCGCCGACCCTAACAGCTAGAGTTTTTCGAGTGCACGCTGAGAGCGGAACAATCGTTTGCTCTCACATGAGAACCCAAAAATCAGCAGGATTCACGATCCTCGAATTGCTCGTCGTCATCGGCATCACCATGACGTTCGCCGCGATCGCGACCGTCGGCTTCAAAGAAGTCCAACTCCGTGCCCGCGAGACGGCCGCCATCCAACACGTCATGACCCTGCAGAAGGCCCAGACGCAATACTACGTCGTCTATCGACGCTACGCGCCTCAGATCGCTGACCTCGGCACCGAAGGACTCATCCCCGATCATCTCGCCACTGGCATCCTCGGAGGCTACATCTTCGAACTCGACGGCCAGGAAGCTGCGTTCCGCGTGAACGCTCGTCCGAATCCTTTCGAGACCGCAGGCAAGCGCAGCTTCTTCACCGACGAGACGCTGGTCGTCCGCCAGACCAAGGACAACCGTCCGGCAGCGCGCAACGATCCGCCGGTTTAGGATGCGCGCATCTCGCGCACCTTCCAGATGAATCCATCGAGTACGTAGTGTGTGGCTTGAGGCAGAGCGAGCAGCGGCACCAACACTGCGAGCAGGGCCTTCTCTTCCACGCGCGGAACCCACGCCAGCCATGCGTAGAACATGCTGTGATCGCGCCATACGAGCGCATCCCAGATGCCTTCTTCGAAGTACGCCAACGCGATCAAGACGCCCGCGTAAACCGGCAACAACGACGGGCGGAACCAACGCTGCAAGAAGGCCGAATGCGCCTCTGAGGCAGGCTTCTGTCTGCGCTGATGGATCCACACCAGCGCCATGTACGGAACTCCATGCGCAACGACGTTGGTCGCCGTGAACGCCAAATCGCCGTCATGGCGCACGATACCGCAGTACCAGCTCAAGGCCGTGCCCAGCATCACCAGATTCTTAGGCAGGTTCCACTGGCGGAAGGATAGCAGCTCTTTGACAAAATAAGCAGTCAGCACCAAAGCCCATAGCCAGAACACCGCAAGCTCGGGCAGCGCGGCGTCAACGAAGTCACCCTTCACGAACCACTGAAACGAACGCCCATGCGCGTGCCAGTAAACAAGAGGATACAGCGTCGCCAGATAGATCGCGGCAGCATCCAGGTAACGCCAGGCCGTGACCGGTTCGCGTCGCGAATACAGCCGCAGAAAGCCATACTGCTGCCGAATGAAGTGCCACACCGCGATGTACGCCAACACCCGCCAGAACACCAGAGGGCCTGCGGAATAGAGCAGCACGCCGCCCAACCAACAGCCCACAGGGATCCCAATCAGCAGCGAACGATAGCGGCGAACGGCATCAGGGTCGAAGTAAGTCCGCCAGAGTGTCGAATAGACATGCGCGACATCCACGCCCACAACGAGCAACAGCCAGGCCCATGCATCGATCTTTTGATGCTCCAGCCAGGCTTCGGGTAGCAATTCGACAAGCAGCGTGATCGCAAACGCCGGAGCCAGAATGAATAACGAATCCGCGAAGCGCGAATAGAGCCAGGGTTGTCTCACAGCCGGAACAGCGTCCGCAGGCGCTTGGTTTGCACGCGGCTCACGGGGATCTCGGTTTCTTTCTTGTCGGTCATCTTGATCTGGAAGCTGGAATTGAACCAGGGGATGACTTCTTTGATGTGGTGGATGTTGACGATATACGAGCGGTGCGCGCGCCAGAAATGCTCAGGGTCGAGGTTGCTTTGCAGTTCTTCCAGCGTGCGGTGGTTAAGCATGCCTTCGATCGATGTCGTGACCACCGAGATCACGCCGTCTTCAATCGTGGCGTAGATCATCTCCTGCGCGTCGATGATCAGGTTACGGTTCTGTGTGCGAATCAGCAGTTTCGCGCGTACATTGGCAGGGGCTGCGGGCCGTGCGGACGTATCCACATCGAGAGGTGTCTTTTCGGCAATCGCCTTGCGGGCGCGCTCAATGGTTTCGAACAGCCGTTCATGTTCGATAGGCTTCAAAACGTAGTCGAGAGCTTCGAGCCGAAACGCTTCCACCGCATATTGGTCGTAGGCCGTGGCGAGAACGAAGTGCGGCAGTGCGATGCCCCGATCGCGCAGCGTGCGGATGACGCCCATTCCATCGAGGCCGGGCATTTGGACATCGAGAAACACAAGATCGGGCTCAAGATCTTCGATGAGCTTCACTGCTTCCAATCCGTTCGAAGCAGTAGCCAGAATCTCGATTTCAGGAAATTCACGCAATAGAAAAGCCAGCTCTTCGCGAGCCAGATTCTCGTCGTCAACAAGCAGTGTGCTGATGGCGCGCGTGGCAGTCACCGTTTCAGTTTACAATTCTTCGAACGTGAAGTGTTTGTTGGTGTAGATGCAGATGTCACCGGCGATCGTCATCGATTTCTCGACGATCTCTCTCGCGCTGAGATTCGTATTCTCAAGCAGTGCCGTGGCGGCAGCCTTTGCGAAGGACGCACCGCTGCCGATTGCCGCGATGTCGTTGTCCGGTTCGATGACATCGCCGTTACCACCCAGAATGTATGTATTCGTCGGATCCGCCACGATTAGTAACGCTTCGAGATGGCGCAGCATACGATCGGTACGCCAATCCTTGGCCAATTCCACCGCCGAACGCGAGAGGTTGCCGTTGTGTTGTTCGAGCTTGGTTTCGAAGCGCTGAAACAGCGAGAAGGCGTCGGCCGTGGATCCTGCGAATCCCGCCAGGATCTTGTCGTTGTAGAGCCGACGTAACTTACGTGCGGTGGACTTGAGCACTTCCTGACCCATCGTCACCTGTCCATCGCCGGCAATCACGACCTTGCCCTTGCGGCGAACCGAAAGGATCGTCGTCGAGCGGATGCGTTCTCTCATAATCTGGTCCTCTCCATACAACACGCGCCCGTTCTTTTGCGCTCAAACACAAATGCGGGCCAAGCGATGGCCCGCATTTTTTCGATTCGTATGTCTTCTCTGGCTGGACGGTCTAGCGTCCAAAAAAGTCCGCGTTCTTCTTGGTGAACTCAGACCATTTCTCCGGCAGGTCGTCCAATGCGAAGATCGCCGACACTGGGCAGACAGGCACGCACGCGCCGCAGTCGATGCACTCGACGGGGTCGATGTACAGCAACTCGGAGTCCGCGAACCGCGCGTCGTCTTTCTTCGGGTGGATGCAGTCTACAGGGCAAGCGTCTACACAAGCCGTGTCTTTGGTTCCAATGCAGGGTTCCGCAATTACGTACGCCATAGGTTGAAGAGTTAACTCACATTAGTACCACAGTTGGCCCTGTCAAGGAAATACCGAGGCCAGGTGTTTGGGGAACTTGATACTCGCGGCCCTCCATTCGCAGCGGTTCCTCGAGAAAACGGTTGCTTGCTTCGAAGACCTGCGGGTTGTATTCGCAGAGCGGGGCCTGTGTCGCATTGAGGGCTGCGGTGAGGTGGATGGCGGCGGCGATCTGCGGCCCAAGGGCGATGCTGACGTGCGGAACGATGGGGATTCCAGCTTCCGAAAGGCGCAGACTCCCGGTGATGCCGGAACGTCCAAGATCGGGCTGCAGATAGGTCACCATATCGAGAAACCAGCTCATCTCACGGCGTGTACGATAGCTCTCGCCAAGCGCGATGGGAAGTTTTGGGAAGGCCTGAACGAGTTCGCGATGGGGTTCCGTCTCGTCGGGTAGAAATGGCGCTTCGAGCCAGAGGATCTCGCGCTGCGCGAGTTCTTCTATGAAGCCGCGAGAAGATGGCCATTCGAGCCGCCAGAGTGCGTCCACTGCGAGTCGGGCTTCTTTCCCTAGTTCCTCGCGCAGGCCGTCGAGCGTGGCGAGAATCGACTCTTCTGTGGAATCGAAGAAGATTTTGTTGTGGCGGAAACCC
>CAZCPL010000403.1:0-3997 GCA_964500255.1 uncultured Solibacteraceae bacterium
TAGTCGCTCACCGAAGCGCGACACTGCGGCGGGGTACTCACTTTGCGTAAATCCGTGGGAATTCGCCATCGATCGCTTTGGAATCAGACTGCGCCATCGGGCATCCCGTCCGCGATCATACGCGGAACGAGGTGCAACGAGTAGTTTGTATTCGTAGTCGCTCACCGAAGCGCGACACGGCGGCGGGGTACTCACTTTGCGGAAATCCGCCCGACTTCGCCCGCGATCGCTTTTGGAGTTAGACTGCGCCATCGGGCATCCCCGTCCGCGATCCCACGCAGAAATCGAGGTGCAACGAGTAGTTTGAATTCGTAGTCGCTCACCGAAGCGCGACACTGCGGCGGGGTACTCACTTTGCGTAAATCCGTGGGAATTCGCCATCGATCGCTTTGGAATCAGACTGCGCCATCGGGCATCCCGTCCGCGATCATACGCGGAACGAGGTGCAACGAGTAGTTTGTATTCGTAGTCGCTCACCGAAGCGCGACACGGCGGCGGGGTACTCACTTTGCGGAAATCCGCCCGACTTCGCCCGCGATCGCTTTTGGAATCAGACTACGCCATCGGGCATCCCCGTCCGCGATCACACGCGGAACGAGGTGCAACGATTAGTTTGTATTCGAGCAGTTGCTCACTGAAGTGCGACACGGCGGCGGAGTACCAAGTTGCGTAAATCCGTGGGAATTCGCCATCGATCGCTTTTGGAATCAGACTGCGCCATCGGGCATCCCCGTCCGCGATTACACGCGGAAATCGAGGTGCAACGAGCAGTTTGAATTCGTAGTCGCTCACCGAAGCGCGACACTGCGGCGGGGTACTCACTTTGCGTAAATCCGCGCGACTTCGCCCGCGATCGCTTCGGGAATGAGACTGCGCCATCGGGCATCGCCGTGCGCGATCCAATCCCGAACACAAGTCGATGAGACGGCATCCCACCCGGTTTCGAAGTCCAGCGAACACACTCCGGAATCGAGGTGTCGCGGTGCCCGATAGCCGCCGCCGCGATGGGCAACGAGTAGTTTGTATTCGAGCAGTTGCTCACCGATGGGCGGCGCGGCCTCGCCATACTCCCAGGACACGATTCTTTCGGCCGCATCGCTGCCGCAGATGAAGTACAGTTCCGCCGACGGTGCGATGTCTCGCCGGAACTCCCTCGCGATGTCGATAAAGAGACCTTGCTCGGCGATCGCAACGGTGTTTCCCAGCTCTGCCAACATGGCGACGCGTTCATCGAGCGTGGCACCCGAAAAGCTCTTGTGAGGATACTCTTTAGGGAGGATGCAGACGACCTGATCGACAGTGGTCAACGCCGCGGCGAGCAGAGCCTGATGGGCCAAGGTCGGCGGATTGAAGGCACCCGCGAGAATGCCGACAGTCCGGGCAGACTCAGGCATCCGACCTACGACACACACCATCCATGGCCATAATACCTCCCAAAGTGTCGCTTCCACCCCAGACTAAGGTCTAGTACTAAGGGATCTCGGTCGAAAACCTGGGAGGAGAATGGCTCGAACTTCTGTAGAGTATAGGCATGTTGCAGTGGATATGTCCGGAGTGTGGACGGGAATGCGAACCCGCCGAGCGAGATTGCCCCGTTTGTTATCCCCAAGCGGAGGCTCAGCCCACACCGGTGGCGGTGAGTGCGAAAGCGAAGGCGAACGAGCCGCAAAAGCCGGCCGAGAAAACTGCGCCTGCCGCTGCAGTGGCGTTGCCAAAGATCGCGGCGTCTTTGACACCCGCGCCAGTTCCATTAGTTCCGTCGCCTCCTCAGATTCCGCAGCTTCCATCTGTAGCCGAGGCGGAACCTGGCCGAATTCCTCCGCCGCTTCCGCTTGCGCCGCCGACACCGGCACTGCAGCCCTTGCGCCAACTCGTCATGCCGTTGACTGCTGTGCCTAGTGCACCGCTTTTCACGGCAAGGGCCTTGGACCCAACGCCGGTTCAGGGCTTGCAACCTGTTCCTCCCTCGCAACCGGAATATTCTCCGGCGATGATCGAACCAGCCGCCCAAGAAGCCGCCGTTGCGGTTCCGCCAAGCGCTTCCGTTCTTGATTTGGAATCCTGTGGTTCGATGGTCGCGGTACTCGAAATGCCGGAATCCATCGAACCCACGGAACTGTCGACGGCGAAGTTTCCCATTCCCAATTTGAAGCGACCTTCCGCACCACAGTCATCGCAGCTACCCGATCCGGTGCCGGCGGGTTTGACGGCACTTTCCGCCAACATGAGGGCTGTTGACGATCGCACGCGGAGCGCCTGTACTTCCGTAGTACCGATTTCCGCCGCTTCAGGCCGGATCCTGTTGGGTTTCGAAGAGTTGGAATCGCCCAAGCTGCGGCATAACGGATCGTTTGAGTTGCACGAAGGCCAGCTTCGCCCGCTCACGTTGCCGGACGTTGCGGTCCCGCCCGTTGCTCATTTGCAGACGCTCGAGGCCGATACCCAATGGATTCCATTGTCGGAACCGGTGAAGCCGCAGCCTCCCCTTACCGCGCGGGAACTTGAGTTCGACCCCGCGCTTCTTCGCTATCTGGACGTTCAGGAGGAGATGGTCGCGGAACTGCGCGCCATGGATGCCGTTGGTTTGGCTCCACCCACGAAACTCGTTTTCGAAGCCGAATCCAAACCTCTTACGGGGCCGAGTCTTCAAGCCAAAGGAGTCAGCCCCCTCGCTTGGCAGGTCGCGGTTATCACTGTTCCGAGCGTAGACCGCGAAATGCGCCCGGACGCCGAATTGCGGCAACGGGTGGCCGAATACCAAATCGTGCAGCAGGAGATTTGCAAACTCGATGCGGCGGCATCGAAGTCCGCGCCGATGCTGGTTTTTCCCGATGTCGCCAGTCGTATTCCGGTTCGAGGTCCTGGCGTCGCAATCTCTGCTCACGCGGCGTTTCGGGGATTCACGCCATGGCCGCAAATCGGCCCGGTCGGTCGGCCCGTTTCTGGTTTCGAGATGGAGTTCGATGCGGAAGTTCTCAATCGAGTGCAGGAGTGGGAAGATTTCTGCGCCACTGCCCACGCTTCAGAAGAATCGAAGAGCCTGTCCGAGACCGTTGAGGCTGCCGTCGCGGGCCAACTCGTTGTTGACCCGCCTGTCGCCGGACCCGAGTTCGTCGAACCGAAACAGGCCCTCGTTGCGTTCGGCACGGCGGCAACTGAGGTCGAAGACGACGAAGTGGTGGTCCACGCCCTCACGCCCATAGTCGAAGTGACCGTTCCGCCGATCGCCAAGATGACGCGGTTACCCTTGCTCGTGCTGCAGCCAAGGGGCTTAAAGCCTAAACCTCGGCAGGCACCGCCACAGGCTGAATTCTCAGAATTCAGTCCGCTCGTGCCGACGATCGGAAAACTCGTCAAAATCATTCCATCGCCGATCATGAACATCCAGCACAGCAGGGTGATGGCACCTCCTGGATGGCTGGTGACGGCGGCCATTGCGTTATTGATTCCGATTACCGCTCTGGGTGTTGTGAACTATTGGATCCTTCCTTCTCAACGCGGTGTTACGCCGGTCGCTGCCGCCGCGCCTGTTGTCGCAGACCCCGCTGCTTCCTCTCCCGCCACACCGGTTTCACCCAAAGTCACAAGTGCGCCTGCGCTTGCCGTTGCTGCCCCTGCCTGGAAGAAACAGTTGGAATTCACCGGACTCCGGCTGCAAAGTTCCACCGTGAAGTGTCTTGTGGTGAATCATGGAAAGGATACACCGGCGCTTTATCTGCTGGTCACGCTGCGCTCTTCGCGCGGATCCAATGAGTCTCCGGTGGGGACTTTTAGAGTCCGGCTCTCGCCGCTTGGATCGGGGAGTTCCCGCGAGATCGCCGAACCGATCTCGTTTACGCCGCCGATGCGTTCGATCGATTGGTCGGATCTTCGATCGGATGTGGAGTTGCTGAAACCGTAGTTAGTTAGAGAGGAACCAGCGGGACAAAGGATGCGGCCGCGCCCTCTCTATTTCCGGCCGTTTTCGCACTTCTCCGACGGTAGCTTTCCGCCGGCC
>CAZCPL010000404.1:0-3994 GCA_964500255.1 uncultured Solibacteraceae bacterium
TGGACAGACCTGTGTTCCGTCCGTTCGTGACCGAGAACGAAAACCTCGGCAACTAGTCCTCTGGGCTTGAGGGCCGCGCACAACGCGGTCCTCGTGTCCCGAAGATGAAAGCTGGGTCTCGATAACTCAATCGTAGACAAGAATCCGAAAGCCGGGGAGCAGACGCTCTCCGGCTTTCGGCGTTTTAGTGGGCAAACCAAAGTTCTACTACATTTCCACAGGATGATGGTTTTTGTAGTACGCTGATATTGTTGCTCCCAAAATCTGTGATATCATCTATGAAGCACTCCCCGCGTCCGCCTGCTATCTTAAGAGGTCCCTTCATGTCCTATCGAAGAGGTATTCTTCGTGCGGCGGTGTGTCTGCTCGCACTGGCTTCCTTCGCTCCGGCGCAGAACCAGTACGTCGCATTCCATTCCGGCGCCGGCAACTCCTCCACTGAGCTTTACGTTTTCCTGGCTGGACTCCTCCAGCCCGTAGCTCAATTGCGCAATGTCTCCGGCGGAACTTTCCAGATCCTGCCTATGCCGGATGGCACCAAATACTACCTCATCGCCAATGGTGGTGCGGCGGTAACGGCGGTGCAAGGTAACTTTACCAACCCACGAACAGTGGCCTCGAGCTTCTCGGCTGCTCCGACGTTCGCTGCCCTGCAACCGGACGGCCGCAGGCTCATCCTAGCCGCCGGACGCGTCTACTTTTTGGATACCGGTACCGACACGGTCCTCAATCCCAATGGTCTCTCTGTCCCTGGGGAACCAATCGATGTCGTTGTCAACTTCGACTCAACCCGAGCCTTTATCCTCAGCCGAACCTCAACAGCCGGTCCAGCCGCAACGGCACTGACTGTCATCGATTTGATCAATGGCTTCGCGAACCTCGGCCAGCTTACCTTTCCCGGTAATCAATCCGAGCAAGCGACCGGTCTGACGTTGGGTCCCAACGGGAACCTTTATTTGTCGGCCTATGCGCGCATCTACGAAATCAATACCGACACCTTCAAGCTGACCAATGGCGGGGAACTATCGGTGCGGGGCTATCCAAATCGTGGAACACTCACCCCGGATGGCCGTTACATGATCTTCCCCAACCGCCAGCCCGTCTTCGGTGGCAACAGCATCATCCAGCTTGATTTGTCGAATCGGACCTTCTCTTACGACGGAGCATCTACCTCGGAAGTCTTCTCCAGATTCACCCCGGCCACGCTCGACAGCAGCCCCACCAGGATGTATGCTTATGGATCGAGTGGACGCCTCTACGACCTGACTCTCGGAAGCCAAGTCGTTCTGGATCGCTCGCAACTCGTGCAGCGCTTTCAAACGGGGCTTGAGAACATCATCTTCCCCAACTTGGCCTTCTCGAACGAGATTCCCCCGCGTATCCTCTGGTATACCCGGCAAGTCACGAACTTGGATGGAAGCACGTCAAGGCGGCTAGTGCAAGCCGGATTGACATCCTTCGACCAAGGCATTCAGGAACAGAATCTGCAATTCACACAGAATCTGGAAATGACATTTCTGAGTCCCGGCGTCACCAGCGGAGGCACTCGGATTCTGGGCTTCAACACATCCCAAACCACTACCGGCGGTCAGCGTTCGGGACTTCCGCTTGTTACCAGGCTGGTGGACACTCTTGGGCGCGGCATTTATCGTGGCCAAATCACCTTTGCTAGCGCCAATCCCGCAGTAATCGTGCAGAGCCCGCAAGTGGTGACCGGTGTGGACGGATGGGCGCAAACCTATGTGACGGTTCCCAACGTCCCCGGCAATTACACGATCGTCGCAACCGGTGGACAGAACGTCTCGCCGTTCGAATTTACGATCAACGTCCCCGGCGTCTCAGGACCCGGCGGTAGCGTGTCTCAAGGCGGTATTTATATCTTCGACGGCAACGGCCAGCTCAATCGCGAAGGCTTCGGCCTCGCGGCACCGCTCACCGTCCTACTGCTGGACGCCAACGGAATCGCTCTTCCAAGCCAGAAAGTGGTTTGGACGCTGATCCGGGGAACCGGCAACCTTGGAACTGTCGAAACGACGACCGGCGTGGATGGCAAGTCCCAACTGAGCTATACCACGGGCCGTGTGCCAGTGCCTCTCGCTGCGGCACAGGATGTGATTGAAGCAGCCACCACGTTTGGCAAGGTAACCTTCTTCCTCACGACGATCGCGCTGAATCTGCCCATCGGTTCGCTTGCGGGCGACGCGCAGATTGAGTACATCTATCCCAATCTAGGCGACCTCAACAACCGCAATCTCACGATGGAAGCGGGCACGATCCTGAAGAACGCCATCGGCATCCGCGTGGCCGATTATCTCGGCCAACCCCTCGAGAACGTCGGGTTGAACGTGCAAACGATTGCCCCGGCGGTCTTCACGGTGGACGGTTTTCCACCGCCTGCTCCGGCGCCAGGCTTTGAGGCCATCTGCGACGCGACCCCGCTTACGGACGCTCGCGGTAACGTGACGTGCGATATCAAGGCTGGCAGCAAGCCCGGTACCGGTGCGCTCTACGTCCTCGTTGGCAGCTACCGCGCCATGCCCTCCCTCAATCTCACGATTACAGTGGGCAAAGCGAACAGGCTGAGGCTCCTCGCCGGCGACAAGCAGAAGGCCAAGGGAAATACGGCCCTCCCCATTCCTCTGCAGGTGCTGGTGACGGATCTTGGTGGAAATGCTATTCCGAACTCTCCGGTCACTTGGTCCATTGTGGCCCCGGGAACCGGCACACTCGGCTCCGCTCGTACGCCTAGCAATGGCGGTGGCATCGCACAGAACACCTTCCGCACGGGCATCGTCCCCGGCAAGGTCCAAATTCGGGCTCAGATCGAGAACCCGATTGTGGGTGGCACTCCGATCTTCCTGGTGTTCGAAGTGGAAACGGAAACCACACTGGGCGGTCTGATTCAGATCTCGGGCAACGGCCAGGAAACGGGCATCGGGAACGACTTTCCGAATCCGCTGATCGTTCAGGTGAACGACGTCAGTGGCCAGCCGCTGCCAGGCGTTCGTGTGGAATTCGCAGCTATTGGCGCGGGAACCGTTGTTACTTCGAGCGAATTGACCAACGCCCTCGGCCAAGCCGCGACCCGCATCCGTGCAGGTGGAGGCGCGGGAACCGTCACCGTGACGGCCACCACCGGAACCTTCCAGACCAACTTCACGCTCACCGTTCGCCCGCCGACACCGACGGTGTCCGGATCGAGCATCGTGAATTCCGCCAGTCTGCAGCCGGGTCTCACCCCCTGCGGCCTCGCCACGATCACAGGCAGCAATCTCCTGCCTGGTCTGCAAGGTCTCTTGCAACCGAACAGTATCGGACAGTTGCCCATTACCTTGGGACCCGTCAACGGTATCCAAATCGGTGGTATTTCCGCTCCGATCGTCCGTGCACTCAATCAGGGTGGCCGCGAACAGATCGACATCCAAACGCCTTGCGAAGTCGCTCCGGGTTCGCAAAGCGTGACGATCAACATCCAGGGCCAAACGTCGCTCACGGTTCAGAATGTCCAGGTTTCGCAGTATCAACCGGGTATCTTTGAATTCGACGCGACCGACGGACGCAAGTACGCGGTTGCGATCAAGGAGGATGGCTCATTCGTCGGTCCGACGAATCCCGCCGAGCGCGGCAGGACTGTACGAGTGCTTTTGACCGGCCTGGGACAGACCAGTCCGGCATTGGCGACGAATCGTGCGGGTATCGCGAACCAGGCAGTTACGGCGTCGCTTATCGGCGGCATCAACGACGCTGGAGTTCGCGTGGTGAAGGCGGAAACCGTGCAAGGCCAGATTGGCAACTATCTGGTTGAGATCGAAGTTCCGGCGGATACGCAAGCGGGTCCATACCAGAGCGTTGCGGTGGCGGTTACGCTGCCGGGCGGACAACTGGTGTTCTCGAACGGCGTTTTCATTCCCATCCGCTAACCGCTGAACCTGAAACACAATGACGAAGGGCCGGACGCCGAGTCCGGCCCTTTCGTGTTTTGGCGAGTCATCAC
>CAZCPL010000405.1:0-241 GCA_964500255.1 uncultured Solibacteraceae bacterium
TTGCAGTTGTTGGCGGGTCAGCAGCGTCCGGCGGTGAAGCAGGAACGTTGGTTTGCGGATGCCCTGGCAAAATCCATTGGCAGCCCCGATGTGCGGATGCTGATGAATCTCGATCGCGCGGTGAAGACGGCGCACTTCCGTTCGTACTGGATCCAGCAGAACGTCACCGAGATGTCGCAATACTACGCGGCGGTTTCGGATTTACAGATGGGCGCGGGAGCATGGACGGAACAGCGCACAC
>CAZCPL010000405.1:251-3957 GCA_964500255.1 uncultured Solibacteraceae bacterium
CTGTTGCGTCGCGAGAGTCGCGCGGCGGTGGATGAAGCAGGCGTGGCAAAGCTGGCGAAATTCGTTCCGGCGGATGCGGGCTTCTATCAGGCTTGGGCCAAGCCTTCTCCTTCTCAAGTAGAGGCCTTGTTGAGCGAGCGGATGTTGCCGCGCGCTGGTTCGGGTGCGACGAATCCTGAAGAGCAGCGGGCACCGGGGGCTGTTGTGGGATCGAACGCTGGGGGCGAAGAACAGCTTGAAAATCGTGTGGATGTTGTGGAAGTCAGCTCTGGCAATGCGTCGTCTCCTCTGCCGATTGTGAAGCTGGGCGTCGCTATCGATGCTGCCGCGCAGATCCAGGCGACTCGTGCGAGCACGGGCGGAGTGCTGGTGGGCTTCGATTCGGCGCTGGTGCTGTTAGGCTTCGCGAACTGGGATGAAAATGCTGTGAAGTCGGCAGTGCAGGCTTCCGCAGAACGCGCGTGGTCCGCGGGCGCGTTGACGTGGAATCGCCGTGGAACTGCGGCGTGGGAACTGAGCGGATTGAATTCGATGCATTTGTGGCTACAGGGCAACGTGCTGGTGATCGCGAATTCCGCAGGTCTTTTGGATAAGGTCATCGCCAGCAATGGCCGCTCGTTGCAGGGTGTGTACGTTTCGGGATATCGGCACGGCGCAGAGCGTGAGAATTACCGGCGTGTGATGGGCCATATCGACTATCCGCGGATTCCCTCCACAGAAAAGGGCACGGGGCGTGCGCCGATGTTGTTTTCCGAGACGCTCGGGGATCTGGGAAAGGTCCTGCAGCGCGTGGATGCGTCGACGATGGAAGTCCGGGACGATGGTGCGGTGGTGAAGCAGACGGTGGTCTACCGGAAGCGTCCGTGAGCAATTGGACGCGTCGCCAGTTCGTCGCGATGGCTCTTCAGCCGGGCTATGAATTGCTGCGTCTCGATCTGCAGAGTGACCGGATCGACACCGCGTCGTGGCGCGACGCCGAGCGTCCGGTACTGCCGGGATCGCTGGTGAAGCCATTCACGGCGTTGGCCTTTGGAACGAAGTTTCCAAAGGTCGTTTGCAGGGGATGCCGCACTGGGGCGGTGCATGGCGAGATCGAGATCGTTGAGGCGATCGCGCAGTCTTGCAACCGCTACTTTGAGGAGTTATCGTTGCGGGTGCGGCATGAGCAGGCGTGTCTGGTAGCGGCAAACTATGGTCTACCGGTTCCCCCTGAGAGTGTGGATGCGCGAGTGGGCTTGGGGCGGCAATGGCGCGTGGAACCGGCGCAGCTCGTCCGCGCCTATGCGAGGCTGCTGGCCAATCGCGAAGATCCAACGGTGAAGTTGATTCTCGAAGGGATGAAGCAATGCGGACGTCGAGGCACGGCGAGTGTGCTCGCAGGGCAGGCGTTGGCAAAGACCGGCACGGCCGCGTGCGAACACTTGAAGCGCATGCCGGGTGATGGTTTGGCTGTTGCTTTGTGGCCGGTTGAGTCACCCAGAACGGTGGCGCTGGTGCGTGAACATGGTGTTCCAGGGGCGGTTGCCGCCAAGAGATTGAGACAGTGACAGCCACCGTCGTCATCGCTGTCTTTGGTTTGTTTCGTCCCACCGAATTTGTGGTGCAGCCTGCGCGGGATCCTCTCACCGTGCAGTGCGGCGATGTTTCGAAGAAGCTTGAAGGCGCGCAACAACTGACGATCCGCGATGGATGCGTGATCCAGCAGCGATCGAGGTTTGTGCTGTCGTTGCCGGGCAAGATCCGCCGTGAGTTTCAAGGTTCGCTGCGTATCGAAGCCCGTCAAGCACTGGTGGAGATGGATTTGGAATCCGCTGTGGCGTCGGTGGTGGCTGCAGAGATGCCTTTCGATGCGCCCCCTGAGGCCTTGCAGGCGCAGGCGATCGCCGCGCGGTCCTACTATTCGTCAACCACAAGCCACGCCAATGGATCGTTCTGCGATTCCACGCATTGCCAGCACATCAAGGGCGTTGTGCCGCCGAATCACCCAGCGGCAAAGGCTACACGTGCCACGCAAGGGATGGTGCTGGAATACGAGGGACGCGTGTTGAAGGCGATGTATTCAGGTTCTTGTCAGGGCGTGCGGCAGGCGGGCGCAATGGATGGGTATCCGTACTTTGCGGTGGAGTGTTCGTACTGCCGTCGCAAGCCTTCCGCCAACAAGGGACTGCACTTTCGAGGACTGTGCCAATCCGGTGCGATCGATCTCGCGAAAATGGGCAAGGATGCGCCGGCGATCCTTGCCCATTACTATCCAGGGACTCGAATCCGCTAAGCTTCGGCCTTCTTCTCGAACGGATTCTCGTCGGCGCTCGGTCCGTAGATCGACGGCACCGTGGCACCCATTGGGCGCAGGTACGACGACAACTGGCCGCGGTGATGAATGCTGTGGTTCAAAGCGAAGGTCACGTAAGAGAAAGCGGGCAGTTGGAAGACGCCCATGAGATCGACGATTCGTGCCGCTTCTTCTCCGCTCATCGCCGCGCAACCATCCAACACCGCATTGACGTTCTCGGTGTACCACGCTGCGATCTGTGCTGGCGTTTCGGTGTTCGCCGGGCGTTCGGCGCCAAAGTCGAACGTGCCAGTCAACGCGCCTTTCAGGATGGCGATTTCCGCCGAAGGGATGTGCCACAACAGTTTTCCGGCGGGCATGCATCTCTCTGTTGGGGCGTAGTCGTGCTTGTCGGCCGGTGTCGCGGCGAGCACTTTGGCCGTGGTGGCGGCTTCGCGCCGGGTGAGCTGTACGTTGTAGTCGAGGATCGTTTTTGCTTGTTCAGAGGTCATAGCGCTTGACTATACCAAAGCTGGTTCCTGAAGTTTGGCGAGCACATAGGGGCCCTCTGGAATGACCGCGATCTTTGCGTTCACGGGCAGTTGCGACGCGAGTCCCGCGACGGCGGCTTCGGCGGAGGCGAACATGTTGCCGGCAAATCCACGGCGGGTTTCTTCAGGCAGGCCGGGGACGTAAAAGAGCACGTCGTGCTTCAAGCCAACGAGCGCGAGCTTTTCCAACTGCCATTGATCGACGATCACCTCGCGTTCGCGGATGTATTCGAGAAACGACTGGTAGGATTCGAAGCCTTCCATCATTTCTTTGAACTCCGGTGCTCCCGCGCCTTCTGAACAAGCGGCGAATACAAGAATCTTGCCGCCGGGTTTCAGGATGTGTTGCGCGGCGGTAATGCCTTTGACGGTCTGATAGAAAGTCAAATCGAGCGGATATCCGGCGGCGGTGGTGATGACAGCATCCACTGGCTCGTCGATCAACTCAAGCAACGTGTTCTGGACGAATTCGACGCCTTTGCGATGCGCCAGGACAGGATCCCCGGCGAAGACTCCAGCGATGCGGCGGTCGCGCGCAAGAGCGACGTCGAGCATGAAATCGTGGCGAGCCATCGCAGAGATTTCCAGCAGCTCATGATGCAGCGGGTTGTTTTCAATCGAGCCTTCCACTGACCGCGCGTTGCGCATGTACCTGGGGCTGTGGATGACCTTGATGGTTTCCTGGGCGGCGAGCCCTGGGGCAATCAGTTTGCGTCCGCCTGAGAATCCCAGCATGAGATGGGGTTCGATGAAGCCGAGCGTGATGTGCAGGTCGGCGGAGATGAAACGCTCGTCGATATAAACGGGGATGCCGGACTTGGTGCTGCCCAAGTGGCGATGCTCGGCTAGCGCACGGGCGTCATGATTGAGGATCGGATACGTG
>CAZCPL010000406.1:0-3955 GCA_964500255.1 uncultured Solibacteraceae bacterium
ATGCTGAGCGAAAGCTTTGCTCGCGCAACGCGGTTGTTGTCTTCACGGCATGTATTGCTGGCGGGGATGCTGAAGCCTGCGGGCTTGGCTCCGCTGTTTTCCGATGGGGCAGTCGAGACCGATCGGGACGTCTACGATCGTCTCAGCCAGCATCTGGCATGGCGCGGACTCAAAGAAACCGAGCTTGCTCTGCGGCGGCAGAACGTGCGGTTTGTGCTGATGAATCCGGATACGGTTTGTCAACAGTTAGTGGGAACCTATGCGGAAATCAAGCAACGCCAGCTCATTTGAGATGTTTCGCGAAGAACGCCGTGACCTTTGCTATCTTCTCTGTCGTGTTGAATGCAGGGCCGCCGTGTGCAGGATGTTCAGTTCCACCGGCACACCGGACTTTTGCAGGGTTTCTGCGAGCAATTCGCTCTGTTCCATCGGCACCAACGGATCCGCATCGCCGTGTTGAGTGAGAAATGGCGGATCGTCTGTGGATACAAAAGTGATCGCGTTCGCATTATCGGCTAGTTCCGCGTTCTGCTGCAAGGGACCTCCGAGCAAGCGCGACTCGGGCGAGGCCGGCGAGTCGTGATCCATTGTAGAAGGCCACATCGACATGCGTCGATGATCGGTGGGTCCGTACCAATCGACCACAGCTTGTACCTTCGAATCGCCGTCGCCTTTCGTTCCGACGAGAGCTGCAAGATGGCCGCCGGCTGAAGAGCCCCAGACGCCAATCTTCGAGGCATCGTAGCCGTACTTTGCGGTATTCGCGCGCAGAAAGCGGATTGCGTCGAGACAGTCATCGATCTGCGCTGGCATGGGTGCCTGCTGCGCGAGACAGTAGCGGATGCTGGCGGTTGCGAATCCTTCCGCAATCATCCGCATGGATGGCGCGTTCTCTTTATTGCCGTTCTGCCAGGCACCGCCGTGGATCCAAACAATGAGCGGTCTTGGCGGACCCTGTGGCACGAAGACGTCGAGAAGTAGCCCAGGTTTGTATTCGATGTTCTGATACGTTGTGATGCCGTCAGGGATGTGGGTCTGCTTGCCTGGTGGCGAGGGCTGCATCATTTCGACGGGAAACATCGCGGCCTTGGAACCCTGCGGCATGGCGATCGTGGGCTTGCCCGTCAGGAAACCTTTGCCCGCGAGAAAAGCGTCGGCGAGATAGGTTGTTGAAGGGTGCCACTCTCCGTCGCCGCGGTCATTGAAGAAGCCGTGCGGCTGTCCTTGTGCGATGTAGAGCTCGATGCGTCCGCGGGGAGCCTTTGCCAGATATTCCTTGGCCTTCTCGTAGTAGGGATCGGCGGAGCCGAAGAACATCACTGTTTGCGGCATGTCTGCCGATGCAGTGGCGTACTCGACGACGGGATTGAAAAGAACGAACGAAGCTGGTTTCGGGATCGCCAGCGCGCAGGCACCTCCAGCCGAGCCTCCGCCTGCGGAAAGCCTAGCGGGATCCATCCCTTGTTCCGACGCGTGTTCGGTGAACCAATCGAACGCGGCGCGGCAGTCTCGCATGGCGCCTGCGGTGTCGTGTTGTGGCGGTTTTTCACGCGGTACTCGGCGCTGGCGGCGACCATGCCACGGCTGGCGAAGTATCCGGCCTTTGAATAGAATTGCTTCTTATCGCCGCTCACGAACCCGCCGCCGAAGAACAAAACGATGCCTGAGCGCTTGTCGGAGGGCTTCCAGTCCGCTGGATAGAAGACCGTCATGGAGAGCTTGCCTTGCGGCGTTTCGCGGAAGACGATCTCTTCGCGAGTGATGGCATGAAGGGAAGAGGCGAACAGAAGTAAAGCGAGCCAGCGCATCCGCCAATTCTACTTGACGAACTTGTTCGTAGCCGGATGGTAGGTGCTGAACGCGATGGCGCTTCCCCGCCAGCTCAGATACTTCGCGTTTGTTGCGAAATCGACGATACAGAGTTTCAACTATTCCCGAATTGTGGCAAACGAGTCACAATCGGCGGTGAAAGCCGGATCCGCATGAGTAGGTCGTTGAGCGCGTCCGCCGCCTGTGGCAACTCAGGAAGCGTGGACTTTGCCGCGGCGTCTTCCAGCACCGTGACCAGTTCGCCATAACGCGCTGCGTGGAAATCGAGTTCGGCTGCGGAGAGAGTGCCCTTTTCGGGTCCGGATCGCTTCCGCTCAAGAATTTCGGGGATGAATTCCAGCTTCGCCTCACTGTTCAGCACTTCGAGATTCGCTTCGATCTCGCCAGTTCGCATTAGATGGATGCCTGTCAGCAACACGCGATAGACATAGAGCAAAGGCTTCACCCGTGGCGGATCTTCCTTCGCAAACAGCTTCCACTGGTTGGCTGCAAAGCCGAAGTAATGTTGGCAATGGAAGCGGGTGACGCAGCCCTTGGCGATGGCTTTCAGTTCTTCATGCACTGGCGTCGTCTGAACGATCAGTGGCGAATGCAACTGTTCGAGCACGTAGCCATTCTTCTTGAGCATCAGGCGGAAGAACTTCTCGACATCGTGCGTGACGAGATCGAGTTCGGTGAATTCGCGTTTGGCCTCCACCGTGATGGTCTCTTCACCGTCTATCAAACCGACAACTTGATGCAGCGGCAGAATGTGCGCACCGCGCAGATCGAAGTCCGAATCGGGAGAAGGGAAGCCATAGAGATGCGCGCCGCTGACGGTGGCGAAGAGCAATGGATACGGGTGCGCGGCGGCTTCGCGCTTGAGAAGTTCAAAGTCCATAGTTGTCCCGGGAAGCGGCTTTGCGCGCATTTCGTTGGCCTTGAGGAAGTCCGGCTGCTCCGGTAATGGCGACTCGGCTAGGGCTGTATCCATGTCGCTGTGGAGTTGCATCCGCCAGGCGTCTACGGCTTCCCAGGGGATCTCGCCCCGACGAATGGCGAGCAGGCGATCGCGATGTAGACCGGCGTCGAGCGTGACTTCGGCCGACCGCAGAATTGAGCATCCCGCAAGTTGCAGCCGGATGAGGTTGCATCGCGTGCTTCCACTTCACTGCGCCTTGCGTGCGTAGATCCTGTTCGAGCTTCTTGAACTGCGACATCACATACGCGTTGTATGTCCGATAGACGCGCTTCGAAAGAAACGCCGCGCGGTTCGCCAATAGCTCCTCCGCTTCCGACTTGCAGACTTCCACCATGGGCGAATACAGCACTTCGATGATGTTGGGATTCGCCTTCAATGCCAGCCGGATGAACTTGCCGATTTCCCAATAGACGCGCTCGTCTTCGGATTCCAACTGCTCAGGGATCCCCGCTAGCGACCAATGGATATCGGCTGGTGGAAGGTAGAAGCCGCGTCGATCGGTGTCCGATTGCTCATGCGAGAGGCCGTAGGCGCGTGACCCGATGACGCAGCCTTAGATGACGTGCCGATAGAGATCCGCTGGCTCGACCTCGAGTCCCGGGAGTTCAGATTGGGCGGACCGAAAGACGTCGATTCCTCACGCCGAAAAGCCGCCGATTCTCCATGCGGAAAGCGGATGGCGTAAACAGTGTCCTCGAAAGCATCCACGATGCCGATGCGATCACCGACGAGGACCCGCGTCCCTAACGGAAGCATTACAGCCGTTCTTCTGGGGCTTCGCCGAGCTTAACGCTGACGGTCATCTTCTTGCCGCCGCGATAGACGGTGAGATCCATGTTGTCTCCAGCGCGCTTGCGTCCGAGGCGCTGCGAGAGCGCATCCTGGCGATCTACCGCTTTGCCATCGATCTCAACGATGAAGTCGCCACCGACACCGATCTCGTAGTTGCCGATCACGGCCATTTCACGCGCGCCTTTTACCCCGGCGGTTTCGGCGGCGGTTCCACGGACAACGCGCTGCACGAGCAAGCCGCCTTCGCGGGGAAGTTCCAGCGCGGCGGCGTAGTCACCGGCGACATAGACCACTTCAACGCCGAGTCGCGGTTTTTTGTAAATCCGCCCCGCCGAGTAGTCGTCGAGCATCGATTTGGCGAAGTTGATCGGC
>CAZCPL010000407.1:0-3904 GCA_964500255.1 uncultured Solibacteraceae bacterium
AGCTTTAGTTTCCGCCTGCGATATCGACGAGATTCCGAAGGCTGGAAATGAAAGCCCGAGCGATGTCCTTGGTATGCGGACCTTCGGCGATCCCGTCCAGCCGTCGCAGTTGATCGACATAAGCCGTGGTTCCGCGCAACGACGCATGGTAAAGCAGATCTCGCGTGATGTGTGCGATCTGGCCGCCGATCAGACGTTGTTCCTCTTGGGTCAGGCGGTGGCGCTCGGATCCATCCAGCATGAGCCGCAGGGCCGCCAAGTGGTCTCGGCAACGTTCCATCGCATAACGGGAATGGCTCAGATTGTCGGCATGGATGCGCCGCCGCGCAATCGCTTGCGGATAGTATCCGACGCTGCCCAATCGCGAAAGGGACAGAAAGAACAGCAGATCGTCGCAGGCCCCTGCCTTTTGCTCGAAACCGCCAAGATGGATGGCAGTTTGGCGTCTCCAGAGGTTGGAAGCCGTGGGAATGTAGCTGCCGGTGATGACAGAGTGCAGCATCGGTTCCGCGAGAATACGAAGCCCGTCCGCACCGGGTGAATGGTAACCAACCGACTCGATGGACTTTCCCTGGAACAGGCTTCTATCCGGAGAATCCGCAGTAAATTCCGTGGCGTCGCCAAACACCAGTTCCAATTCAGGATGCCGCAAGAGCGCCTGCTCTGTGAGCCGCAGATGATTGGGCAACATCGAATCGTCATGATCGAGCAGCGCCAAAAAATCACTGGAAGCACTCATCAGCCCTGTCGTCCGGCTACCGGCCGGCCCACGGGAGGCGGACGGATGGCGCGGCAGGCGATTCAGCAGAACTTTCACGGGAAAGGATTGCCGGGATGCCCATCGCTCGACGATCGCGAGCGTGTCGTCCTCCGATCCGTCGTCGACGACAATCACTTCATCGGGACGCCGCTGCTGTGCGGCAATGCTTTCCAAGCCGTCGGAAACGAGTTCCGCGGAATTGTAGGTAACGAGTAGTACGGCGATCGACATGGCTGAAGGTCTGTGGGGGAGATCGGCGTATTGGTAGACTCGCTATAGAGAGTGAGTGTTTTTCATGAGCGACTTGTTAAGGACCCTGCACCGGCGAGATTTTCTGCGAAATACACTCACGGGGATTGGTACGTTGGCCCTCTCCGATCTACTCGGCGCAGCCTCCACCGACCCGCTCGCACCTCGCCCGCCTCACTACGCGCCCAAAGCGAAGAACGTCATCTTCCTGTTTCAGGAAGGCGCGCCTTCGCAGATGGATCTGTTCGATCCCAAACCGGCGCTTGAGAAATGGCATGGCCAATCGCTGCCACCTTCGATGACGAAGGATATGAAGCTTGCCTTTATCAAGCCGACAGCCAAGATCCTGGCCTCGCCGCGCAAATTCGCGCAGTACGGCCAGAGCGGCACGGAATTCAGCGATCTGCTGCCTCACACGTCGAAGCACGCCGACGACATTTGCATGATCCGCTCCATGCATTCGGAGGCATTCAATCACCATCCGGGGCAGTTGCTGCTGTTTTCAGGACACCTGACCGGTGGACGCCCCTCAATGGGTGCCTGGACAACCTATGGCCTGGGATCGGAATCGCGCGACTTGCCAGCGTTTGTGGCGTTGGGTTCCGGCCCGGGCACGAGCGCGGGTTCGGATCTTTGGACCAACGGATTTCTGCCTTCGATGTACCAGGGCACGGTGTTGCGGTCATCGGGCGATCCGATCTTGTATCTGTCGAACCCCGCAGGATTCACGGCTGAGTCCCAACGCGCCCGCCTGGATGCATTGCGCGATCTGAATGCCGAGCATCAGATGAAGACCGGCGATGCGGAGATCGCCTCGCGCATCCATTCGTATGAATTGGCCTATCGGATGCAGACTGCGGGCCCTGAATTGGTGGATCTGAAGAAGGAATCCCCGGAAACGCTCGACATGTACGGCATCAACGAGAAGGAATCGAAGCAGTACGGGACGAATGTTTTGCTGGCGCGGCGTTTGGTGGAACGCGGTGTACGGTTTGTGTTGGTGATGCATTCCGGCTGGGATCATCATTCGGCGATTAACACCGGGCTGCCCAAATCGTGCGCGCAGACCGACAAGCCCACGGCGGCGCTGCTCACCGATCTGAAGCAGCGCGGATTGCTGAACGACACGCTGGTGGTGTGGGGCGGCGAGTTCGGCAGGACGCCGATGTCCGAAGTACGCAGGCCTGAGGATGTGGACAACGCGGGTCGCGATCATCATCCGAATGGGTACTCGATCTGGATGGCGGGCGGTGGCGTGAAGCCTGGGCAGACGATCGGACGGACTGACGAGCTCGGCTTGAATATTGTCGAGGATCGCATCGATGTCCATGATTTGCAGGCCACGATCCTGCACCTGCTGGGGCTGGATCATCTGAAGCTGACCTATCGACACATGGGCCGCGATTTCCGGTTGACGGATGTCCACGGCAATGTGGTGAAGAAGATTTGCGCCTAGATGCCGGGGCTGTCTCGTTCCTTTCTTGTTTTGTGGATTTCGCTGCTTGCCGCTCAGGCGCAACAGCCAACCGGTGTCATTCGAGGCACTGTGAAAGATCCGAGCGGCGCGGTGATTCCGCGGGCGAACATCCGGCTGACGGGCCGCTCCGCTCGCACCGGGCAAGCCAACGACGATGGCGCTTTTCGTTTTGACGCACTCACCCCGGGTGACTACACGATTCGCGCCTCGGCACCGCAGTTGCTGCTGGTGAAGCCTCAAAAAGTGACGCTGACGGCGGCCGCGCCGACTGTTGAGGTCACCCTGGAACTCGCGGTCCAACTCGTAAATCAAGAACTGAATGTCGAAGAGCGCCCGGAAAACGCCGTCACCACCGATGCCGCCAACAACGCGTCCGCCGTGGTGATTCGCGGCAAAGATCTGGATGCGCTCGCCGACAATCCCGAAGATCTTGCGGCCGATCTGCTGGCTCTTGCAGGACCTGCGGCAGGACCAAGCGGCGGGTCGATTTTTATAGATGGATTCAGTGGCGGCCAGTTGCCTTCGAAAGACGCGATCCGCGAGATTCGCATCAATCAGAATCCCTTCTCGCCCGAGTACGACAAGCTTGGCTTCGGTCGCATCGAGATCTTCACCAAGCCAGGATCCGACAAGTTTAAGGGCGCAGTCTATTACAACTTCGGTGACGATGCGCTGAACTCGCGAAATCCTTACGCGGCGCAAAAGGCACCCTTTCGCTTGTATGAGTACGGCGGCAGCGTGAGTGGTCCGCTGGGCAGGCGCGCGTCTTTCTTTGTGGATACACGGCGCGATTCCATCGATAACGGCGCGGTGATCAACGGCAGCATTGTGGATCCAGCAACGCTCTCGATCGTGACACCCTATACATCCACGCTGCGGATCCCGCAGCGGCGCGCCAGTGTCTCGCCGAGACTCGACTATCGGATCAACGGCAATCACACGTTCAGCGCCCGCTACACCTATTTGCAGCAGGACGTCGAGAACTCCGGCGTCGGCAGCTTCAATCTTCCTGAGCGCGGGTGAGTACGCGGCGGCCGCACGGATCAACCCCAGTTCCTTGTGCTCCCGCTGGTACACGCCGCACGCCATGGAGGCGGTGATGCGCAACGCCTCTGCCGGGTCATCCACGCCGTCCACGCGCGCTGCGGCCGCCTGGTAGTCCTGGCCCAGAAGGATGGAGTGGATAAGCGCTTCAAGCAGCCCCGCCTTGGACCGGAACTGCGCGTAGACGGACGCAGAGGACACCCGCGCCTTGGTTGCCACCTGCGCCAACGTCACGGGGTCAATTCCCTTGTCAGAGAAGAGTGTTGCGGCCGCGGCCAGGATGCGTCTGCGGGCCTGGGCTGCCTTCTCCTGGCGTTTGGACGCGTCATAGCGGGGGGGCGGGCTGCGCATATTGGATAGTATGGATCATATCC
>CAZCPL010000408.1:0-1689 GCA_964500255.1 uncultured Solibacteraceae bacterium
GTACATGTTGATGTTATTGATGATGTTCCCTTCCGAAATCTGCTGATGATACATGTCGAAGAGAATCTTCACTTGGGGATGATTCACTTCGCCGATGATGGCTGCCGCATGTTCGGAAAACACCACGAAGTATCCCGCGTGATCCACCTTGAAATTCAGCGGCTCAAGCACCAGCGTCAGCTTTGAGTTGGCCTTGTCGAGCATATCCGCCGCGCGTTTGAGCACATCCACGCAGTTGCGCGTCTGTTGTTCGAAGGTCAGGTTCTGGACGCTCAATCCACTCGTCACGGTCGCCACTTCGTTGCCGATGATCTTGTGCAGTTGGATGGCGCGCTGGATGTCCTCAAGAAACATCTTATGCGGACCACGATCGGGCATCGCAGTCTGACGCCAGCCTCCACGATTGACGACGAAGGTTCCCATCGCCATCTTGAGATCGTCCATTTTCTTGCGGATCGCCTCGAGTTCCTGCGGGGTGTGCGAGGGGAGTCCGTTGTGTTCGAAGTCTTTGAATCCGGCTTCGGCGTAGATTTCCAGTTGACGGGTGACTGGTTCGTTGCTGAGCCAGCCGATGCGGGGTCCGTAACGGAGTTTGAAAGGGGCGGGTGCGGCCTGTAAGGAGGATGCGGCGAGCGCGGCTGCGGCGCTGGTGAAGAGTGCGTTCCGGCGAGTCATCACCTGCGATCATATCTCAGATGTTGTAAGTTGAGGGCATGCGGACTCTTCTGTTTCTTTGTTTTTCGGCCTTCGCATTTTCGCAAACAGGTTTCGTCTCGTTGTTCGATTCTCAGTTGCAGAGCTACTTGAAGTTGACCCAAGCCCAATTCGATCAATTGCAGCGCGGTGCACAAGAGAACCAGCAGATGCAGGCCCTGGCGGCCGCGAGGCTCAATATCGTCAATCAGGAAATCGCGGTCGAAACACTGAAGCCTTCGCCGAACCCGCTGGAACTCGGCCTTCGATACCAGGAACTCGAGACCATTTGCCGCGAGCAGGATGGCCCTCGGCTCACAGCACATCAACGGCAGCTATCGGTATTGAGCCAAGACCAGCGGGCTCTGCTACCTGGGCTGAGCGAGGCCCAGAGCTTGTCGTCCCTTTCCTTTATCGCGACCAGCCTCTTCTCTATTCCTATTCCTCTTCCTATTCCGTCGCTCGCTATTGTAATTTTGGGCCTCAACGTCCCGAGTGTTTACACGGGCTCCAGCATACCGGTGGAGCTTGCGCTTTACTTGAACCTCACACCCGCACAGGTCGAACGGATGCAAAGCAGCCTGCTTGCGCACCAGCGGTTTGTTTCCGCCCGCAACAGCCGATCCATCGAGCTCAACGCGGAATTGGAGGCGGAGTTTCGTCGCGACTTGCCAGCGCCGGCGAACTCGGTGACCGTTACGGGGAAATGGAATCAATCCGCCGCCAAGTCGCTGAGCGGGAGACATCGCTGCGTAGCGGACTCCGCGAGGCCCTTTCCCCTCAACAACGCAGTCTGATCGAGGCGCTGGAACGGTCCCAGAGCCTGACGCAGGCTGTATTCTCCGCTCAGCAATACCAGCTTCTTCCGCCAGTAGCTCGGACGGGTCCCGCAAGCCGCGCCGTCGTCGGCCTGAGGGGGCTGGTCTCATTTGCGGGCGTTGGTTTCAGCCTGGGCGCTACTAGCATTTTTTCGACGCAGTCGATCTTTCGGGGATG
>CAZCPL010000408.1:1699-3879 GCA_964500255.1 uncultured Solibacteraceae bacterium
TGCGAAGGGGGGCCGGACTTCGGGGGTGGATTCAACTTCGTGGATTTCGGCGGTCTACAATCGTCAGTGCGTCAGTGAGTAGACGACATAGTTGACGCCCAGCCGGATCGCCAGTGCCGAGTACTTCTCCGGAAACTTCGGATCATCCGCCCATTCCCAGCCATCGCCCACATCGGAGTTGAAGTAGATCGCCACCATGATGCGACCTTGATCGTCATAGATGCCGCGCCAGTAGGGCTGCTCGCCATCGTTGCGAAAAGTCGACCCGCGCCGCAAGGCCCACTGCCCTGGGATCTGGTAGCGTTCATCGAGATCGTAGATGGTGTGAAAGATTTGATCGGGGTTGTCGATCTCCACAATCGGCCGGTCAGGAAACACCTTGCTCATGGTCTCGTTGAACCGGTCCCACTCTTCGGTTCCCCAGAAGTCGTCAAGCATCAGGAATCCACCGCGCAGTAAATAATCACGCAGTTTCGCAACCTGTTTGTCGGTGAGCGTCCAGTCGCCCATTTCACCGGCGCACAAGAACGGCCAGTTGTAGACATCGTCGCCGTCATCCAGATTGACGGGCTGCTCGACGGATCGTACGTTCAAGCGCGTGAGTCGTCGCAAAGCCTGCGAAAAGTGGCGATCGGCGCGAGGATAGTCCTGCGTCCAACTGGTGTAGCCTTCCAGCCAATTTGCGCGGCCGCCACCGCGGCGGTAGCGTCCAAAGCGGGCGTTGGGATGTTGCGGATACATGAGCCGGGCGAAGGTCCACTCGGCTTTTTCCTGCCAGTCTGGCGGAAGCTCGACGTCGTCGTAAGGTTCGAGGCTGGGATAGCTGCGAAAGGGCAACTGATAGGCGGAGGCGAGCGCCGCGACCAAAAGCAGTGCTGCGCCCCAACTCAGCTTAGCCATAAATCCCGCGCAGCTTGATAGCGAACTGCACGCGATCGAGCGCCAGCATATAAGCCGCCGTCCGGTTATCGACCCGATGGGTATTGGCGTAAGCTACGACATCGGCGAAGCTTTCCACCATGCGCTCTTCGAGGCGGCGGTTGACTTCCGCTTCGCTCCAGAAATAGCCCATGCGATCCTGGACCCACTCGAAATAGGAAACCGTCACGCCGCCGGCGTTGGCCAGAATATCCGGAATCACGAAGATTTTCTTTTCCGCAAGAATCGGATCGGCAAGATGGGTGGTCGGCCCGTTGGCGCCTTCGCAAATGATTTTGGCGCGGATCCTGTGGGCGTTCCGCGAGGTGATGACATTCTCTTTGGCGGCCGGAACAAGCACATCGCATTCGAGATACATGGCCTCGAAGCGGTCCATGTTTTCGCCTTCGGGAAAGTCGGTGATGGATCCGGTTTCCTTTTTGTAAGCCATCAGCTTGAGGATGTCGAGCCCATTGGGATTGTAGACTGCACCATCCCACTCGATGATGCAGACGATCTTGAAGCCCGCGCGCTGCATGAGCTTCGCGGCCATGCCTCCGACATTGCCAAAGCCTTGGATCACGACACTGGTCTCTTCCGGCTTGCGGTTGAAGAGCTTCAACGCTTCGCTGATGACGATGAGACAGCCGCGACCGGTGGCCTCCGGGCGTCCCCGGGATCCACCGAGATTGAGCGGCTTGCCGGTCACGACTGCGGTGGTGGTTTCGCGCTTGTGCATCGAGTAGGTATCCATGATCCAAGCCATGGTCTGCTCGTTGGTATTCATATCCGGCGCCGGGACATCCTTCTCAGGACCAATGAATTCGATGATTTCCGAGGTATAACGGCGCGTGATGCGTTCGAGTTCGAACTGCGACAACTGGCCTGGATCGCAGATCACACCGCCCTTGCCGCCGCCGTAAGGCAGGTTCACGACTGCGCATTTCCAGGTCATCCAAGCGGCAAGTGCACGGACTTCTTCGATGGATACATCGGGCGCGTAGCGGATGCCGCCCTTCGCGGGTCCGCGGGCGATGGAATGCTGGACGCGATAGCCGGTGAAGACCTCGATGCGACCGTCGTCGAGCAAAACGGGCAAATGAACGGTGATTTCGCGGCTGGGCGATCGCAAAATTTTGCGGACACCATCGTCGATCTTCAGCAGCTCGGCGGCTTTGTCGAAGCGTGCTTCGGCGGAAAGCTGGGGGTTAAACTCGGGATCCTCGTGGGTGTCCGCAGCGGACGAAGCATCAACCATGGCG
>CAZCPL010000409.1:0-3878 GCA_964500255.1 uncultured Solibacteraceae bacterium
CGCAGATCAACGAGGAGCATTTGAAAGCCAACCCCGGTGAGGACGCGCTGGTGGCGCGCATTAAATCTTATGAGATGGCCGCGCGCATGCAGATTTCAGCGCCGGAGGTGACGGAAATCAAGGGCGAATCGGAAGCCACACGCGAGATGTACGGGCTCAACGATCCCGTCACCCGCGACTACGGCTATAACTGCCTGCTGGCGCGAGGGATGGTGGAAAAGGGCGTGCGCTGCGTGCAGATGTACAACGGCGCGCACTTCGGTGCTCCGCGAGTGAATTGGGATGGCCACGAGGATCTGCGCGCCAACCACGGCAAGCAGGCTGCTGTGCTCGACAAGCCCACTGCCGCGTTGATCCGCGATCTGAAGCAGCGGGGCATGCTGAAAGATACGCTGGTGATCCTGACCACCGAGTTCGGACGTTTGCCCATCAGCGAGGGTATGGGCGAAGGTGGACGCGACCATAATCCCGAAGGCTTCACGTCTTTCATGGTGGGAGCGGGCGTGAAGCCCGGCATGTCTCACGGCCGAACCGATGAGCTTGGCTACAAGGCCGCAGTGGATCCTGTCACGATCTACGACTTCCACGCCACCGTGCTTCACCTATTGGGTCTGGATCACAAGGATTTGCGCTGGTATCACAACGGCATCCAGCGGCGGCTGACCGATGTCCACGGCGAAATCATCAAGCCGATTCTCGCCTAGATGATGCCATGCCGTCCGCGCGGCCCGAACGATTGAGAAAACTTGAGCGTTGCGTCGCTGGTTCCTCATTGCGTAACTCTGCTACATTGGACATTCGCGAGTCGCATGTCCTTTCCCATCCTGTTGCAGGGCAAAATCCTTGGCATTGACGAGTTCCTCACGTCACCCATCCGCGGTGTCGACGAAGAGTTGACGTTTATCGGGCGCGGCAGGTGGGTCACGCTGCTGAGCGATATCCTGCCGCGAGCCCTGCTGGCTGAACTGGGGCTGGCGAAGATCCTCCTGGGATCCGCCGGTGGAGGCCAGTTTCTGGTCATCATTCCGGATGTCAATCGCGAGCAGGCGGAAGGGTTCTTGAGGACCGCAGCAGCGCATGTGGATACCCTCAGCGAGCACCGGATGCGCCTGATTTGGGCTTTCACCGAAAACCTTGGCGATTGGATCGATATCCGCAAACGCTTAAACGAGGAACTGGCCCAAAAGAGTTCCGCACCGGGGTCCGTGGACTTTGAACCTTTCGCCGCCACAGAAGAAAACACCCCCGCCTTCTTTGCCGGTGTGCTCGCGTCCGCGCTGCCGGATGCGGCCCAAATTTCCTGGTCGCCGGAAGAGCCCGCCCGCATCACGCTGCTTGAGGGCAAACATTCATGGAACGTCAAAGACGACCTGCGGATCCCCCGGCATACGGCACCGGGCGAAAGCGAGTCGCTACCGGCTACCACGCGCGAACTCGCCGCGCGAGCGACCGGCCTACAAACCTGGGGTGTTTTACGGGGCAATGTCGATCAGTTCGAGATCCGTTTGCGGCGCGCCCAGACCGACATCGAACATCTGCATCTCGTCGTTTCGTACCAGGCATTCTTCGCAGAAGAGCTGGAAATGCTCTGTTCTCAGCCCGAATACTGGCGTAAAGTGAGTATTCTCACCTGCGGCGGCGCGGAGTTCGCCATCTACGGTGCCTGGGATGCACTGATCGCTTTCGCGCGTGAAGTGCAGCGATTGTTCTATCGTTTCGCTCAAGCGAATCTAAAAGAACTTCCGGGTGCAGAGGGCAAAACGATCACAATGGCGCTGGCGCTCGCAAATCATACGGAAGACGCCTCGCTGGCGGCGGTTTACCGGCAAGCCACAGAAGATCTGCGTCAAGCCAAGTGTACACACAAAGATTCGTTCCAGATCCTGGGACGCACGATGGAATGGAAGCATCTGGGCGACGCTGCGAATCTCAAGGATTCGTTGGTCAAGCTGATCGAAGAATACGGTGTTCCGGCGTCTTCGATTCGCGAGTTGCAGAGTATGTACCGCGAGACGCAGGCAGGCCGCACAAGTTGGCGAAAACAGCGCTTCGAAAGGCCATGGCGATATATGCGGCGAATCAACCGCGTACTCGAGAGCAGCGGACGCCGCGACTTTCAGAAGTTACGTCGAAACGTGGTAGCCGATATCGTTGGACGCAATCAGCACAATATGAAACTGCGGCCATCGGGCCGCGTGGCGCTAGAATGGGCTAGGCTCGCAACCGAAGGCCCGAGCAAGTAAAAGAGATTTTTTATGTCCGAAGAAGCCAAACCCCAGCAGCAGCAAACACCACCGCAGCAACAGCAAAGGCCGAACCGTCCACCGCGTGAGAATCGCACGGGCGGCGTGGAAAACAAAAGTGGAGACAACAGCAGAGGTCCGCGCCCGGAACGCGGCAGCGGCCCCAGTGTCGGCGCTGGCGGTGGCGAACGTCCGCGTGGCGGCGGCTCCGGCGACAATCGTGGAGGAGGCCAGCGCGGAGACTATCGCGGCGGCGGTGAGCACCGCGGAGATCGGACTGGCGGCGGCGACCGTAGAAACTTCGACGCCTTTCAGCCGGACATCGATTACGACAAGCTACTGGCCGATCCTCTCTACCTCGACAATCAAGCCCACGTTGTGGTCGCACGCATGCGCGACATGGATACCGCAACGCGCAGCCAACTGCGGCGCTTATATTCCGCGGTGCGGCGCGCCGTCCGCGCGGCCGACAGCGAACGCCAGCATGAGTTCGTGATGCTGCGCGCACGCCTGGCCTACACCATCGCCCGCCATTCGCTGCGCTCGCTCGACACGCTCGAGAAGCTACTTTTGCAGGTCACGCGCAAAAACGAACTGCGCGGCTACGAGCGGTTCCGCGATCTTTTCGAAGCCATCATTGCTTATAACGAATAGCGCTTACAACGAATAGCGCTTACAAGAATAACCCGTAGAACGAGTAATCACCATGAGTGCCCATACCGCCCAAACTGAATTGAAACTGATCGGAAAGCTGATCATCGATGGCGAAATCACCTGCCAGACCGGACTCCATATTGGCGCAGGCAAAGGATCCCTGGACATCGGCGGCGCGGACAATCCGGTGGTGAAAGACGCCTACGGAATGCCCTACATCCCTGGCAGTTCACTGCGGGGACGCTTGCGTTCGCTGTTGGAACAGGCTAGCGGACTCGCCATCCCCAGCGAACTCATCTATCTGAACCGCCGTCGGGGTCAAGAAGTACGCATCCACGCCTCCGCAGCTCCTGGCGACGAGATCTGCTTGTTGTTCGGACGGAATGCCGGCAAGATCGATCGTGTGCAAGGCGATCCGGTCGAAGGCGGCGCAACGCCCGCGCGCTTGGCGATTTACGACGCACCGCTTGAGATGGAATCGATTACCTCGCAGATGCGCGAGAATCTCGACGATGAAATCACGGAGTTAAAAAGCGAGAACGCGGTGGATCGCATCACCGCACAATCCAGTCCGCGGACGCTCGAACGTGTTCCCGCCGGCGCGCGATTCAAGGTTCGCATGGTGGTCGATATCCTATGCGAGGAAGACAAGCAGTTGGTTCCGCGAGTGGCCGAAGGCTTGCGATTGCTGGAAGACGACGCCCTCGGCGGCGGCGGATCTCGCGGCAGCGGTCGTGTGAGGTTCAGCGGCATGAGCGTCGCCTGGCGCGGACGCGGATACTACGCGACCGGCGCGGCCGAAGCATCCCTCGCCAGCGGACTCGACGCTGGCGGCTTGCAAGCTCTTGTGAACGGCGCTGATTTCGCTTCCTCTTTGACTGCCTGATCCTATGGCCTTTCTTGCCAAGCTATGTCCCCTCGGACCGTGGCGTGCGGGCTCCGACACCGGAGAACGCAGCCGCGCATCCGCCATGCTGCACA
>CAZCPL010000410.1:0-1195 GCA_964500255.1 uncultured Solibacteraceae bacterium
CGCGCAGCTCGACCTCGAAGCTCTCGCTTCGGAGATGAAGGTCTATCCGCAACTGCTGGTGAATGTTCGAGTGAAGGAACGCAAGCCGCTATCCGAGTTATTTGCTGTTTCCGCAGAGATCGCGGCGGCGGAGAAGGTCTTTAACGGCAATGGCCGGGTGCTGGTGCGCTTTTCAGGCACTGAGCCGCTGGCCCGCGTCATGGTGGAAGGCGAAGAGAATGCTCTCGTCGACCATTGGGCGAATCGGATCGCCGGAGTCTTGAAGGCCGAACTGGGGGGGTAGATCTGGCTGGGGTCGTTTTGCGCAGTTACTTTTTGGTGCGGATCGAATAGATGCGCGCTTCTGTTCTCACCAAGAGGCGGTCTCCCACAATCGCCGGCGAGGCCATCGAGAATTCGTCGAGAGAGTTCACGTGCAGCAGTTCGAACTTCTCACCGGCGGCGACCACAAACGTCTTGCCCTCTTCGTTCAGGCAAAAGATCTTTCCGTTGTATGCCCAAGGCGACGATGTGAAGTTGCCGGCATCCTTATCGAGGCGCGAGCGATAGCTCACGCTACCGGTCTTTGCGTCGATTCGGCTGAAAATTCCGGTTTCGTTGAGGACATAGATCCCGCCCTCGTAGGCGACCGGCGTTGGCAAGTATGTGCCGCCGCGGGCTTCCGACCAGACCACATATTCATTCGATTTCGTGTCCTTAGCGAGCGAGATATCGCCCGTCGCACCGGGCTTCACCGCATACAGCGGACGCCCGCGGCCGGCGTCGATATACAGCATTCCATCCACGGCAAAGGGGCTCGGCACCGGAGTCGGCGCCATGCCCGCGATGCGCCATAGTTCCTTGCCTTCCAGGTCGTAGCTGACGGCGTGCGAGGGTCCGATGGTGATGACTTCGGTACGGATTGGATTGATCCAGACATAGGGTGACGCCCAGCCGGAGCGCATGGACATCTCGCCGCGCGCCTGCCCGAGATCCCGATTCGTTCGCCAGAGCTGCTTGCCGGTGCGTTTGTCGAACGCCGCGGCGTACTGCTGTTTCTGGTTATCACTGACGATCATGATTTGATTGCCATTGACCACGGGCGAAGAGGCAGTGCCAAATTCCAGGTAGATCGGATTGGCTTCCACCGGCGTTTGCCAGAGCTGCCTGCCTTTGAGATCGAAAGCGAAAAGGCCCATGTTTCCGATGTAAAGAT
>CAZCPL010000410.1:1205-3875 GCA_964500255.1 uncultured Solibacteraceae bacterium
TTTTTGTAAAGATAGATCGCCTTGCCGTCGGTGACGGGCGTCTCGGAGGTGAAACTGTTCTTGCGGTGGCGTCCACCGGGCGGATGTCCGGCCTTGAATTCCTTCTTCCAACTCACCGCGCCGGTCTTGAGATCGAGGCAGTAGAGATAGTAGTGCAGCAGGACTTCATTGGGAAGTTCGAAATCGCGCTCGGTGACCTTGGCCAACGCATCCTTCATGCTTGTGCCGTTCTTTACCAGCTCAGCGATGTACTCGTTGCTGTACTCGGTACCCGTTTGCGGCTTTTTGGATTCGCCCTCGGTGACGACGGTGGTGAGGTAGACCTTGCCGTTGGTGACGATGGGCGAAGACCAGCCGCGTCCGGGAATGGGTGTGACCCATTCGATGTTCTCGGTTTTGGACCATTTCGCGGCAAGCTGCGGGTTGGAAGCGATGGGGTTGGAGTCCGGACCTCGGAACTGAGGCCAGGAGGTAGGATCTGCGGCGAGGAGGAGAAGGGTGGCTGCGAAGACCATATTCTATAGTACGGGGTCGGGCAGGAAAGGTTCCGGCGCTACGAGAACCTCACGCTGGCGTGGATCATGGCCCTTAAGAGCTTCATCCAGATGGACCAGATAGGAAAAGGAGCCGGCCTTAGGAGCCTTGATTACGGTTCCGCTTCCGAATGAAGTGTTTACAAGAGCGCCGAGCAACAACACAGCGCGCACAGAGATCGTTACTTAGTGATCTTACATTGCAAAGCACTCTGTGTCAAAGTCTTATTTGTAGAAGTTAACGCTTCAGTGGTCGCGCAGTTACAACGATAGGCTTGTTGGCTACCGGAGTCAATGCCGCCGCGTTCTGGGCCACCGGACGCAATTCACTCGCTTGGAACTGCCTTGGAAACGGAGTGAATCCAAGCTCTGACAATTGCTTCTGGACCACGCCCATCTCTGTCGCGGTATCGAATGGCCCCACGATGATGCGCGCGACCATGTCGTTGACTCCCGGGGCAACGGTTGCGGGAACGCCTTTGGTTCGAAGGCCCTGCGTGAGCAACTCGGCAACATTCTTGTCCAGAGAGCCCACTTGGAGGTACATCCGGTTGGGCAGCACATCCGCGAGCGCCGCCGTGGCAGGATTCGCGGGTATCAAGGGTTTCGCCACAACTTGTTCGACCGGCTTCACAGTAGCAGGAGGAGGAGCAGCAGGTACGACCGGCGCCGCCGCGACCGTCACCGGCACCGTCAACGGAGCCGCCACCGGATCAACCGGCTTCGCCGCCCGCACAGATGCCGGTGCAGCAGAACTGATCACCATCACCGGTTTGGCCGGAATCTCGGTGACCGGGTTGGGACCCTGCCTGGACGCCAGATAAGCAATCGCAGACGCCAAGACCGCCACAAAAACCCCGATGAACGCGTAAAGAGCCAGATGCTGGCGACCCATGAGCTGTTCGACCCTTGCAAGGTCTTTCGCCGCATCCTCCGCAATCGCCGCTGCCGCTTCGTCGGCTGCCGCGCCGATGTCCACAGAAGCTTGCCGGGATTTCAAGGGGTCTTCGTTTTCAGTCAGGCTCGCCATACTGCAAAAATCGGCTGACTGAGGTAAATACATTAGAGTTTGGTCTTGCGATAGTAGGCTTCGGTCAATGCGGATAAACCGCGTTCCTTAGGGGACTTTTCCAAGCCCTTCAGCACGCCAGCGCGATCTTCTTCTTTGCGTTCGTGGCCAAGCTTGAACTTTCCTTCCACCTTTTCGATGGTCATCTCATAGCCGATCACACCTGCACGCATCCCTTTGAGGTAACTGTCCGGAAGCTGGTCGAAGCGCCAGTTGTCTCCGCCGCCATAGCGGGATTCGTTCTGGCCAACCAATCCTCGCAAGCCGGCGACCAACTCGGCATCGCTTTCAATTCGCCGTGGAGTTCCGGTCACGTGAACCACCGCGAAATTCCACGTTGGAACCGCGTTCTTCGATTGGTACCAGTTGGGCGAGATGTAGCCGTAGGGTCCGCGAAAAACGACCGTCACCGGGCCCTTCATTCCCGCGTTCTGCGGATTGGATTTCGCCAAGTGCCACCACAGCTTGCCCCAGCCCGTGCTTCCGCCCGCCGCACGGTCGAGCACTGTGGGGACGTTGGTGATCTGCACCGACGATTGCCCGGTAACCGACGATTGCCCGGTAACCAACATCGCAAACGAGTACTCATCCATGAAATCAAGCAGAAGCGGGCGATCTTTCTCAGCTTGCTTCTCTGGAATATAGATGGTCGTCTCCTGCTCTTCGGCTGCGGCCACCGAGGCGGCAAAGCTTAACAGCAGATCTCTGCGTTTTGGCATAAGCGTACGGTAACGCAATCGGACACGGGTCGTTGAACCGTTTGTCCCTATTCTTACGCTTGTATGATTGAGTCCCCATCTCGCATGCCTGCCAGGATCTGGAAATTCGGCTTCACTGAGGTCACAACCGCGACCGACCTTCCGGACAACGCTGTCGCGGATAAGATTTGGCGTCTTCGGGCGAGTTCGGCCGATTTTGCCAACCCGCTGACGCGCCGCGAACTGCAGAATCTCTTTCAGTTTCTGGGTGGAAGTCTGGGCCCTTCGCCGGACCTCAACAAACCGAGCATACAGAACCTGCTGGTGCTCAAGATCAATGACGCAGCCTCCCGGGGCCAGATTGTGGCTT
>CAZCPL010000411.1:0-3855 GCA_964500255.1 uncultured Solibacteraceae bacterium
AATCCGGCTCGCCAGCGTTCACGGAAAAGGAAGTACGTTCACGCTCTTTCTGCCAGTTCTTTATGCCGGCCCGGACAATGCCCGGACGTCGCCGTTCAGAAGCTTTTCCGCCGCGCACCCGCGAGCGCATCCGATGGCGTTGCTCCCCAACCCGCGGGAAGAACATATCGAAGACGATCGCAACGCAATCGAGGAAAACGATCCAGTTCTGCTCATCGTCGAAGACGACCCGCACTATGCCCGAATCCTGCTGGGTCTCGCGAGAGACAAAGGGTTCAAGGGGATCGTTGCGATGAAGGGAGCGCTGGGTCTTTCACTGGCGCGGCAATTCCGGCCTTCCGCGATTTCGCTCGATATCTTCCTGCCTGACATGCTTGGCTGGACAGTGCTGAACGAGTTGAAACTCGATCCGACACTGCGCCATATACCGGTGCAAATTGTAACGATGGAAGAGGAACGGCGGCACGGCCTCGCGCATGGCGCGTTCTCTTACGTGATCAAAGCGCCCACCACGGACGGTATTGAGCTTGCCCTCGACAAGATCAAAGATTTCACCGCCCCACGTACGAAGCGGCTTTTGATTGTGGAGGACAACGATGTCGAGCGCCAGTCGATCGTGGAACTTCTTGCCTACACGGACATCCAACTGGTCGCGGTCGGCAGCGGCAAAGAGGCGATAGAAGCCATGACCGCCGGCAAGTTTGACTGCGTCGTGCTCGATCTGCGGCTGCCCGACATGAGCGGCTTCGAGCTTCTGGAAAAATTGCGTGCCGAGCCGGCACTCAGGGACATACCTGTGGTCGTCTTCACCGGCAAGGAACTCAACGAGGACGAGCAGAACAGGCTCAGGGCGGTCGCCAAGAGCGTGGTGCTGAAGGACGTTCAGTCTCCGGAACGTCTTCTGGACGAAACGGCGTTGTTCCTCCATCGCGTAGTCACCGAGTTGCCGCCTCAAAGGCAGCAAATGCTGGAGCGGCTCCATGGCTCCAATGAAGTATTGAGAGGCCGAAAGATCCTGGTGGTCGACGACGACGCACGCAACATCTTCGCACTCACGTCGATGCTCGAAAACCACGAGATGAATGTTCTCAGTGTCACCAGCGGGCAGGGTGCAATCGACATCATTCGCGCAACCCCCGACCTCAGCGTGGTTCTCATGGACATCATGATGCCCGATATGGATGGTTATGAAACCATGCGGCGGATTCGGCAATCGCCTGAGTTCCGGATGCTGCCAATCATTGCCCTTACGGCCAAAGCGATGAAGGGCGATCGGGAGAAATGTCTCGATGCGGGTGCCAGCGACTATATCGCGAAACCGGTCAACACCGATCAGTTGCTATCCTTGATGCGGGTCTGGTTGTTCCGATGAGCCCCATACTGGCATTGCGGGAGAATCCGAAAGATCGGGAGATCCGGCGGGACGTTTCTATTCTCGGGGACCGCGCCCTCTATCAATGACAACCGACAGTTCGCAAATCAACGTTCTGATCGTCGACGACGAACCGAATAATCTCACGGTTCTTGAAACGATTCTGGAACAGCCAGGTTACCGTTTGGTACGCGCCGTTTCCGCCGACGAAGCGCTTCTCGCTCTGCTTGCCGACGAGTTCGCACTGCTGATTCTCGATATCAGCATGCCTGGCATGTCTGGTCTGGAACTGGCAAAGATGGTCAAGAATCGTAAGCGTACCGCGCACGTTCCCATCATCTTTCTGACCGCCTTTTATAACGAAGACCAACACGCGCTGGATGGCTACGAGACCGGGGCCGTCGACTTTCTCCACAAGCCGGTAAACGCCGCGGTTCTCCGCTCGAAAGTGGCCGTCTTCGCCGATCTGCACCGCAAAACCCGCCAGATGGAGCAGGCCAATCGTGCCCTGCGAGAGGAAGTAACGGAGCGTCGGAAAGTTGAGGAGGAACTGCGCATTCTCAATGAAAGACTGGAAGAACGGGTTAACGAGCGCACCGAAGCCTTGCGGGCACACGAGATCAGGCTCCGTAATGCGGCGGATGCGGCAAGGCTGACCTACGTTGAAATAGATGCCCGTAAAGGTCAGTTACTGGCAGCCGATAACTTTATGGCTGTGATGGGGTATGCCTGGCCGGAAGATCCCCAGGATGGCTTCGCCAAAGGCGAAGATCTTTTTCTGAGCCATGTCGCACCAGTCGACCGCGCGCGCGTCGCTGCGGCACTCCGCGTATTCGCGCCCGGTCAGCCCGTGGCAAGCTTCGATTATCGGATTCGTGGCGATGACGGTATCGAGCGTTGGATCGAGAGCAAATGGTTCGTCCACGTGCCGGCGGTTGGAAGAGTCCGCAACAGCCTCCTTACAAATCTCGACGTCACGGCAAGAAAGGCGGCCGAGCAGGAATTGCGGAGGAGTAATGAACGCTTCCGTCAACTGGCCGATTCCATGCCCCAGATGGTCTGGACAGCGAGCCTGGACGGTTCCATCGACTACTACAACGCCCGCTGGCGCAGCTTTGCCGCGTTTGACGAGAGCAGGAATGGCGATATCTCCAAATGGGCTGACATCCTGCATCCCGAAGATGCCGAACCGTGTTTCGAGCATTGGCGCAGTTCGATCAGGAGCGGTGACGAGTTCCACATGGAATATCGGTTGTGGGACCAGCGTGCCCGGAAATATTGCTGGCACCTGGGGCGCGCCTTACTGATCGCGGATGAAGAACGGAATGCCGTGAAGTGGATCGGGACCTGCACCGACATCGACAGGCAGAAGCAATCCGAAGAGGACCTGCGGAGAGTGAATAGCGCGCTCGAGCAGTTCGCCTTTGCGGCGTCGCACGACCTGCAGGAGCCCTTACGCAATATCGCCGTGTTCACACAACTGCTGAGCCAGCGTTATGGCCCCAACCTCGACGAACAGGGCAACATGTTTATGCGGACCATCGTGTCCGGAGCTCAGAGAATCGGGCACCTGGTGACCGACTTGTTGGCCTACACCAGCGTTTCCCTCGCTGATGAAACCCACGCCGATCCGGTAAATATGGAAAGCGTGCTCGCGCGTGTGCTGGAGAATTTGGGCTCGGCAGTGCGGGAAAGTGACGCCACGGTCACTCATGATGTTCTCCCTGTCGTGTTCGTACAGGAAATACACGTCGAACAATTGCTTCAAAATCTTATCGGCAATGCCATCAAATACCGCCGCGACGAGGAAGCGCCCAAAGTCCATGTCACAGTTTCCAGCCAGGAGAACTACTGGCATTTCATCGTCAGCGATAACGGTATCGGCATCGCGCCGGAATTCCATGCTCAGATATTTGGTGTGTTTAAACGACTCCATGCGACATCGACGAAATATGCCGGGACCGGGATGGGACTCGCGATCTGCCAGAAGATCGTGGAAACTTGTCGAGGCAAGATCTGGGTGGAATCTACGCCCGGCGAAGGATCCCACTTTCATTTCACTTTGCCCTGTGGGGTATCACACTAGATGAATAAAGAACCACTGATTATACTTGCGGAAGATAACCCAGCGGACTTGTTTATTGTCAAGATGGCTTTGTCAGACACCAGTTGGGGATCAAACCTTCGGGTGCTTTCCGATGGAGCGCAAGTACTTGATTTTCTGGCGGATGTGGAGAGAGGCGCCGAGCCGGTGCCCGATCTGTTGCTTCTCGATCTGAATCTGCCGAAATACAGCGGCATCACGGTTCTGGAAAAAATTAGAGCGAGTTCAAAGTGCTCATCGCTCAAGGTGATCGTGATCACCTCTTCCAATTCCGCGGCGGACCGCGCGGATGCGGCAAGGCTCGATGCCATGCATTACTTCCTCAAGCCGAACGATGTCTCAGAATTTCTGAAGATCAGTTCGCTCGTCCGCGAAGCCC
>CAZCPL010000412.1:0-3852 GCA_964500255.1 uncultured Solibacteraceae bacterium
GTAGCCGGCCTTGGCTTCCTGCTGACGGCCATAGAGGGGGTCCCCTCAGAAAACGGAATATAACGTACGCTAAGGGGCTGGAGTCAGGCGCAAAGGGCGGAAACGGCCCTTGGGCGGGATGGAGCGGGCTCGCCATTGGTAGTCGCCCGTAAGATTGATGTGCTCCCAGCCCAGCGGAGATAGGTACCGCAGAAGGGCGTCGTCCAGTGGAGCTTGCTTGCGCAGAGCGTCCGTGGCTCGCTGAAGGTAAACCGTGTTCCAGAGGACGATGGCGGCGGTAAGCAAGGTGAGGCCGCTGGCCCGGTAGCGTTGTTGGTCGAAACTGCGGTCGCGGATCTCTCCGAGACGATGGAAGAAGACGGCTCTGGCGAGGGCGTTGCGTGCCTCGCCTTTGTTGAGTCCAGCTTGTACTCGGCGGCGCAAGTCAACGCTTTCGAGCCAATCCAGAATGAACAGGGTTCGCTCGATGCGGCCCAGTTCTCGAAGAGCCAGCGCCAGGCCGTTCTGGCGGGGATAGCTTCCAAGCTTGCGAAGCATGAGAGACGCGGTGACGGTACCCTGCTTGATCGAAGTAGCCAGCCGCAGGATGTCGTCCCAGTGAGCGCGGATCTGCTGGAGAGCGACCGGCCCGCCGATCATCGGTTTAAGCGCGGCATAGCTGGCGCCCTTCTTGGGGATGTAGAGTTTGGTATCGGCCAGATCGCGAATGCGTGGCGCAAAGCGAAAGCCCAACAAGTGCATCAGGGCGAAGACGTGATCGGTAAATCCAGCGGTATCGGTGTAGTGCTCCTCAATGCGCAGATCGGCCTCGTGATGAAGGAGTCCGTCCAGCACGTAGGTTGAATCGCGGAGGCCGACATTGATCACCTTGCCGCTGAAGGGCGCATATTGATCAGAGATATGGGTGTAAAAGAGCCGTCCCGGTTCGGAGCCGTACTTGGGATTGACGTGGCCGGTGCTGTCGGCCTTACCGCCAACGCGGAAGCGCTGCCCGTCGGAGGAAGATGTGGTGCCGTCGCCCCAGTGACCAGCGAAGGGCTGCCGGAACTGCGCATTGACCAGTTCGGCAAGAGCCGCTGAATAGGTTTCGTCGCGAATGTGCCACGCCTGTAGCCAAGCCAGCTTGGCGTAGCTTGTACCAGGGCAAGACTCCGCCATTTTGCTCAAACCGATGTTGATGCCGTCGGCCAGTATGGCGCTGAGCAGCAATACGTTGTCCTTGACCTGCTCGCCGGTCTTTAAATGTGTGAAGTGGCGGGTGAAGCCCGTCCACTTGTCGGCTTCCTGAAGAAGTTCGGTGATCTTCACATGCGGCAACAGCATCGCCGTTTGATCGATGACAGCCTGTGCGGCGGCAGGCATTTCGGCATCGAGCGGCGTCACCTTCAGGCCGCCGGCGTCGGTGATAGTGGCATCCGGTAACTCGTTGGCGGCGGCTCGCAGGTTCACCGCTTTGAGCTTCTGTTCGAGCAGGAGTATGCGTTCGCTCAAGTACTGCTCGCAATCTGTGGCCACAGCCAGAGGCAAGGAGTTTGTCCGTTTCAGAGCGGCGACGGTATCGGCGGGCAGAAGATATTCCTCGAAATCTTTGAACTGCCGGGAACCCAATACCCAGATGTCGCCCGACCGTAGCGCGTTTTTGAGTTCCGACAAGACGCACAGTTCGTAGTAGCGCCGGTCGAGCCCCTCCGAGGTTGAGACTAGGGCATTCCAGCGTTTCTTGATGAAGCCGATCGGCGCGTCGTCAGGCACCTTGCGGGCATTGGCGGCGTACATACTGCGCAGCGCTTCCACTCCTTCAAGCAAACTCTTAGCCGCTGGTGCGGCCCGGAAAGTAAGCGCGTTGAGGAACTGCGGCGCGTACCGGCGCAGCGTGGCGTGGCTCTCGCCGATGCGATGCAGGAAGTCGAAGCCTTCCGGCTGAGCGAGTTTCTGCGCCTCACTCACGCTGGCAGAAAAAGCGTCCCACGGCAGGATAGCTTCAATCGCGGCAAAGGGATCTGCTCCGTTCTTCTTGGCTTCGAGCAAGGCTTGGCCAACAAGCCCGTACAAGCGCACCTTGTCGTTGATGGACTTACCGGAATCCTGAAATTGTTGCTGATGCCGGTGCTTGGCCGACTGAAAGACCTTGCCGATTACCTGATCGTGCAAGCCGAGAATTTCGTCGATGACCGTGGCTTTCCCTTCGATAACCAGGGCGGCAAGAGTGGCGTAGCGGCGTTTCGGTTCGAACTTCGCCAGGTCAGCCGCCGTCATCGGTGCTCCCTCACGAGCGATCTTCAGTAAACGATTCTGATGCACAAGCTTTCCCAGATCTTTGGGAAGATCGAGCTTCTCGAAGGCCTTGAGCCGTTCGATGTGTTCCAGCACAGAACGCGAGTTCGGCCTGCCTGGAGACTGCCGCAACCAGGCCAGCCAAGTGGTCGTGCCGCCGTCCTTGCGCCGGAGCAGTTCCTCCAATCCCTGCTGATGCGTTGAGGAAAGCGGATCGGTCAAGGCCGCATAGATTAGCCGGTCGGCGCGAGTGATCGCTTCGGCGCAAATACGCTCCAGGACCTTGACGGACGGCAAGAACACGTTTTGCCGCCGCAGGGATTCAATGATCGCCGCCGCCAGCACGATTCCTTTGTCCGTCTGCTTCGCAAGGTTCTGCAATTGCTCGATGCTGAGGCGGTAGTCCTTGACCGTGAATGATTGAAAACCGAATACCGCTTCGATCTCCAGCAGGTGTTCACGCCGGGTCTCATCGCGGTGGGCATACTCGGCCCAGCGTTCCGACTCTACATTCAGTTGCGAGGTGGCCATGTCCAGCAGCGGCGCGAATGGTGTCTTGCCCGGTTCCAGGACGATGCCCGGGTAGCGCATGTAGCAAAGTTGGATTGCGAAGCCCAACCGGTTTGCCGCGCCGCGATGCTGCCGGATCAACGCCAAGTCCGATTCGCTGAATGTGTAGAGCCGGATCAGCTCTTGCGTGCTTTCGGGAATGGCCAGCAAACTATCGCGTTCCGGACCGGATAGGATTGAACGGCGGGGCATAGGTGTTCCTCTTGCAAACGGTCGTTTCCAAGAACGCTTTCGGCCCATTCACCGCCCAACGTGGAATGAATGGGTTCTGGTTCTCACAAACGTGTCTTGTAATGATATTCTCACTTCATCCAGCTCTTGCGAGTTTCGAGAAGGAGCCACATGCTGATTGGTTACGCCCGAGTGTCCACCGAGGATCAGAATCTTGATCTGCAAAGGAAGGCCTTGACTAAGGCGGGTTGCAAAAAGCTCTTTGACGACAAAGCCAGCGGCACACGCGCCTCGCGGCCTGGTCTGGATTCGGCAATGGCCACCCTACGCGCAGGAGACCCCCTCGTGGTCTGGAAACTGGATCGTCTGGGCCGTAGCGTGAAGAACCTTGTCGATCTGGTCGGCGAGCTGGATCGCCAAGGCGTCCAGTTCAAGAGCCTCACCGACTCCATCGACACCGGCACGCCGTCGGGACGATTCTTCTTTCACGTGATGGCCAGTCTGGCTCAGATGGAGCGAGAGTTGATTGTGGAGCGTACCTGTGCCGGGTTGGAAGCCGCCCGTCGCCTGGGACGTACTGGTGGCCGCAAGCGCCGGATGACCGAGAGCAAAGTGCAATCGGCCAAGAAGCTGCTGGCATCAGGCATTCCGCCGAGGGAGGTGGCCAAGAACCTCGGAGTCTCCGTCCCTACGCTTTACAGGTGGGTTCCAGCCTCCAGCCAGCCTTAGCGTACGTTATATTCCGTTTTCTGAGGGGACCCCTAGTAGCTACCGCGATGGGAGTAACTGGTGCGGTAGGGAAGTTGTTTGAGTGTAAGCGAACGACCAACCCGATGG
>CAZCPL010000413.1:0-3814 GCA_964500255.1 uncultured Solibacteraceae bacterium
GGAACGAAGCGCGTTTTCGAACGTCCCCTGCGTTCCGAGCGCCTCGATCGCCACATCGATTCCCGCATCGCCAGCCAGGCGCAGGATTTCGCTGACGGTACGCTCGTCGGCGAGCACGGTATCGGTGGCACCGAAGCGTCTCGCGGCTGCTAAACGGAAGGGATTCCTGTCCACGGCGAAGATCCGCGCCGCACCCATGAGTTTGGCTCCCAAGGTGGCACAGAGTCCGATGGGGCCTTGTCCGAAGATCGCGACGTTGTCGCCCAGCCTTACGGGTCCAGTTTCGGCGGCGGAAAAACCCGTGGACGCGATGTCTGCAAGCAGCAAAACATCACGATCGGAGAGTGCCTCCGGAATCGGAGCGAGGTTCGCCTGCGCGAAGGGGACCCGCATGTATTCGGCCTGCGCGCCGTCCAGCGTGTTTCCAAGCCTCCAGCCGCCGAGAGCACCGCCGCATTGCGACCTGTGGCCGCCGAGGCAGTCGCAGCACTGTCCGCAGGGCGTGATCGCTCCCACAAGCACGCGCTCGCCAAGGTTATAACCAGTGACACCGGCACCGAGTTCGTGGATCGTTCCCACGGCTTCGTGCCCGATAGTGAGACCGGCGGGCACCGCATACTCGCCCTTGACGATGTGGATGTCGGTTCCGCAGATGGTGGTGAGGTTGACGCGAATGACGGCTTCGCCGGGGGCGGCTTTGGGAATCGGCTTAGAGACAAGTCCGAAGCGACCGGGAGCCTCGAATACCACTGCCCGCATGCAATCGCCGGACATACAGGGAAGAGCGAGCCTTTCGGGCGGGGCTGCAAGGATGTTCATGATTGGACCTCTGCGGACTTCAGTGCACGTGGTGGTCCAATCAAGAAACAATTGTTCGAATGCGATAAGTCTTTCTGAGCCGCGACGGTCACGGAGCGGAAGCTTCTCAACCGGCAAGGCAGCATTGCCAGAATGAGCATAAACTCTCACGGCGAGTTCCGCCTTGCCATTGCGCAAGCGACGCGCGTCCGCATGTAGAGACAGCTTTGACACCGTGCCGAGTCAACGGCTTCCGCTCCGCCCGATCGATTCGATGCAACCCCTGCTCTTCCCCTTCTTCCACAAGCAACTCTGCGGACCCTGCCAATAGCCGCTTTCATCACCGTCCCGACGAAAAGCCAGCAAGTCATTGATCCTCTTGCCGCTTAGGGATTCCGTTACTCGTTCTGTTCAACACTGAAGAGGTAAGAATCTAGCTAGCTACTCTGCGGACATTTCTACTTTGCCCTGACAGTCGTGTCGACATCGCGGAACCCGGCCACCTCGACATTCTCCGGACCCAGATCGGAGAACGCTCGCCTCAGATCGCAGCCCCTGCCCCGCAGGCCGACGATAACCTCGCGGATGCGGCTGTTTGCCGACAAAGCAGCCCCTGCTGCTGCGCTGGCGGACCAGAGCATCAACGGCAGAGGCATAGCAATAGTTTGTTCACGCCCTCGTTCGGTCAGCTGATCGCGTCGAAGCTTGAAGGTGCGGCTGCCGCCGCTGAATGAACAGGTGCGGCAGCCGTACGCGATAACTACCTATCGATTCTGTGCCTTGAAGACACCGTTGATGTCCAGACCACGCATCTGTTGATCGGTTGTGAAGGCTTGGATAGCGGCGTTCATACCGCCTTCAATCAAGATTGCCGCGTTCGATGTGATGGCACCGTCCAATGCATTCAGTGTTGAGACGGTAGGCCGAGACTGGCCGGAAGGCCAAAGCGTAAGAAAGCCCATGGGTCCGCTGGGGATCACAGTGGCATTGATGGAATACGCGGCGGCGGATGTGACGGATGCCATACACGGGCTGGAGGCGACCGCGTATTCACGATCGGTCACAGCGGCTTGCGCGGGACCCGCAAACGGGCCGTTTGGCGACAACCTGGTATCGCAAATGCGGCAAGGCGTGACTGTATAGAAGTCCAAGCCTCCGCTCGATCCAGGCGAGGCGAAGTAACCACTGATATCCAGAATCAGCTCAGTGTTCTCCGTCCCGAAGACGTTGATGGAACCACCGGTTCCGGCGGGAACGATCGCTGCATTGGCGGTGACAGTTCCGGTGGACCGCGTTCAGTGTGGAAACCAAAGGCTGCGGGGCACCGGCGGGCCAGATCGTGAGGAACCCCAACGGACCTTTTGGTACCACCGCGGCGTTCAGCGGATACGCTTTCGCTGACGTTGGAATTCCGCACGAGGAGGCAAGCACCGGCACAGTCCGCGAAACGCCTGGCATGAGCGAAGAGCCTCCCAGCGGATCGTTTGCAAAGCGTGTGTCGATAATGCGGCAAGGCGAGATCGGATAGAACCGCAGCGTCGCCGTGGCGAGAGCAGTGAAGTAGCCATTGATATCGATGACCAGGTCGGTCGGATCGGTTACGAAGACGCTGATCCCGCCGTTGCTTCCCGCGGGAACGATGGCGGCGTTGGCTTTCACACGTCCGTCGAGGGAATGCAAAGTCGAGACCAAGGGCCGCGTGGAACCCGGCCATATGGTGAGGTAGCCGAATAAACCTTTGGGCACGACCGTCACGTTGACCGCATAGGCAGTGGCAGTGGAAGGAATGCTGCAACCGCTGCTGGGGATGGGGAAGTCGCGCGTGGAGATGGCGGCCATCGAAGGTCCGCCAAAGATGCCGGTGGCGTTGCGCGTATCCACGAGGCGGCAAGGCGTGATGGGTACGAATTGATATGGCCCAGTGGAAACTGCTGGCAGTGTCCCGAAGACTTCCACATCTGCGAGACTAGCTGGCAACGACGCCGAGGATGTCCAGTTCTGCAGACCCACCGGGATGTAACGCCCGTTGACGGGACAGGAGAGATAGAAGGTGCGAGTCTCCGAACTGGTGACCGATGGATTGGAAGCGACGATCGCAGGGTCGCCCCAGGATCCCCACCACTTCACATCGCTGCCGTCACTCGAATCATTCACTCGAATCATGGACGAGCGCATACAGGCTCTGGGTGCCTTGGACGCCGGCTGGAAACGTAAGGCGTATCGCCTGCGCGGTTTGCGCGAAACCCAAGTCGATCGTGGCGGAGCTATAGGGCGTGAACCAGCGGTTCATCGGGCAAAGGCTTGCGTTATAGATCGAGGTGCAGTTGTCGAAAACGTAATTGCCTTGCCAATAGGTGGAGTTGTTGCCGTCGGTCAGCAGCGAAAGTCCGTGATTTGCCATGGAACCGTAGGGCGCTGGACCGTTGACGGCCGTCTTGTTGAGCGCGAGGTTGCTCAGCCCGCCGAGGCTAGGCGGGGTTGGTCCGCCGCCAAGCCACTCGTAGACTTCGAACTCGAGAATGCCGACGTACTGGTTCCACTTCGCCCGGCCCTCGTACTTGAAGTAGCGGGTGCTGTATGAGCCGTTGGGCTCAATCGTAACCGGCCCGCCAATGTTGGGTGTGGTGACGGTATTCGTGGTCCAATCCTGGATCTCGCCAAGCAATCGCGTTCAGCCGATTGCGACCGTGTGATTCAGTTCGAAGGGAAACCTGTCCATTCCATCGAACGCTCCTGGGCGACCGCATGCCGCGCTGGGAATATCGAATTGATCCCGCACGACATTCGACGAACTTCTGTGACCAACATGATCGCGGCCGGATACATGATTGCGAGTGAAAGCATGGCGATTCGGGCGGGTCAGCGGCTTGAAGCTTGGACTCAGGAACAGAATCAGTACAAGACGCCGGTACAAGATAGTCGAACCAAACGACCCAACTGATTGAAAATATGGTGCGCCCGGAGAGATTCGAACTCCCGACCTACTGGTTCGAAGCCAGTTGCTCTATCCAGCTGA
>CAZCPL010000414.1:0-3373 GCA_964500255.1 uncultured Solibacteraceae bacterium
GCTTCGATCGTTGCCTCGGTGAGTTGCCTGGAGATTCGACGCAACTGCTGTTGGACTACTATCGCGGCGAGGCCTCCGCGAGGATTTCGAATCGCCAACGGATGGCAAATCGCTTGGAAATTTCGGTGAACTCGCTGCGGAATCGGGCGTTGCGCCTGCGTGAGAAGCTGGAAGCCTGTATCGGCAAGTGCCTCGCGTGATGTTCTTGACGAAATCGTCACTGAGAATAAGGGAAAGAAATGTCTGAAGTTTCCAGCCGCGAGTTCCGTCCCGATCTGGATCGCGAGTTTCAATATTTGCTCGGGCAGATGCCGCGCGTCGATCGCGAGACCTTTCAGGGGTTGTTGATCGAAAATGCAGAGATGTCGGAACGGGTACTCGAAGCCGAGAATGAGCTGCTTGACGCCTGGGTACGGGGGGATCTGCCCCGCGATTGGCGTCCCCTCTTCGAGGAACGGCTGCTATCGACGCCCGAAGGCCGCCGCAAGGCTACGGTGGCTCGGGCGCTGGCAAAGTCCGTTGGGCATTCCGAAGTTTCCAAAGGCCGCAGCGTGTCAATGGCGGCAGGGGCCAATTGGTTCCGCAGAATCGCCGCGATGTTCTGCATCGCCAGTGCGATTGGACTGTGGTTTTGGTGGTCCGATCTCAAGGTAGAGGAGAAGCGCGAGCAGCAGGTCGCGCAGGTGGAGACACTTCGTCTACAGGCCGTGACTCGAGGCGACGCCAACCGGCCGAAGTTCCGGATTGGGGCGTCGACCACGCAGGTGCGTTTCGGGATCCCGGAGACGGCAACGGTAGCGGCGGAACTTGCCACGCTGGATGGCAAGACCGTATGGAAAGGGTCGGCGACCGATAGCCTTCCTGTATCGCTATTGAGTCCGGGTGGATATCTGTTTACGACGTTCGAGACGAACGGAAAACCGGCAAACTTTTACGAGTTCGAAATCGCCGGACCTCAATAGACGCTCTCAAGGGCTGACGTGCAGGATCGGAGTTGCGCGCCGCACAAAACAGCCGACTTTTTCGCAATCTATGCACTTCGAGGTGGCGTAAATGCAGGGTGCTCAGGCAATCAGATCGTGCAGGACATTGCCCGCAACGTCCGTCAGCCGGAAGTCGCGGCCACTGTAACGGTAGGTTAACTTGAGGTGATCGATCCCCATGAGATGCAAAATCGTTGCATGGATATCGTGGACATGCACTGGCTTCTCAACGGCCTTGAATCCAAAGTCATCCGTCGCTCCGTAGATCGTGCCGCCCTTCACCGCACCACCGGAAAGCCACATCGTAAAGCCATGCGGATTGTGATCGCGGCCCTTCTTGACGCTGCCCCCATCGCCGCCGACTTCGCGCACGGGCGTACGGCCAAACTCTGAACCGCACACAACCAGCGTGTCGTTCCAAAGTCCGCGCTGCTTGAGATCCTTGATCACCGCGGCGAACGGCTGATCGGAAGCCTTGGCATTGGCCTTGTGGGCCATGATGTCACCGTGTGCATCCCACGGGTCGCCGCTTGCGTAATAAACCTGCACCATGCGTACGCCCTTTTCCACAAGCCGGACGGCCTGCAAGCAGCCGCGCGCTGTGGTTCCTTCGCCGTACATGTCGAGCACCGCTTGCGATTCCTTGCGGACATCGAACACCTGCGGAGCCTCGGTCTGCATTCGATAGGCGACTTCCATCGATTTCAACACCGCTTCCACTTCAGGATCCCCGGATTTGTTGAGATTTTCGAGCTTCTGCAGCAGGTCGATCTCGCGGCGTTGTTCCGCAAGTTCGAATTTCGGATTGTTGACGAAACTGACTAGCTTCTTGGGATCGAAGGCCTTCTCAACCACAATCTTTTTCTTCTTGGCCGGATCCTCAGTCGCTGCCGGCGGCTCTTCTTCCTCAGCGGGTGAGCCATCCGGGTTCGTGCGCGTCTGAATCCGCGACGAGATATAGGAACCCTGATGAATCGCGGGCAGAAATCCGTTGCCCCACAGCGGCGAACCGACGGTGGTGGGCACGGTCGGACATAGCACCACAAAGCCGGGCAGGCTGCGGTTTTCGGTCCCGAGGCCATACGTGATCCACGAACCGATGGCGGGCCGCCCCGCTTGATTTGCTCCGGTGTTCATCATCAGGCAAGCAGGCTCGTGATTCGGAATCTCGGTGTACACGGAGCGAATCCAGCAGATGTCGTCGGCGACCGAACCGAGGTTCGGCCACAGTTCGCTGAGATCCATGCCGCATTTGCCGTACTTCTTGAACTCGAACGGCGAACGCATCAACTCACCGGTGCGACGTTCGGTCTTGATGCCTCCGCCGGGCATGGGTTGGCCATCGTATTTCGTGAGCGCAGGCTTGGGGTCGAAGCTATCGACCGCCGAGCATCCGCCATTCATGAAAAGGAAAATGACGCGCTTCACTTTCGCAGGATGATCGAGCTTGGCTGCGCCCATCTGTCCATCGGAAGAGACCACGCCTCCTGCACGCGCGATCGATTGATTCACGAGGCTGGCAAAGGCCATCATGCCGAAGCCGTTGCCCATCTTGCGCATCGCTTCTCGCCGCGTGACTGGGTTTGGTGATTTATGCATGTTGCCTCTTAGTTGATGAACAGAAACTCGGATGAACTGAGCAGTACCTTCGCGTAACGGCCCCAGACAGTGGCTTCGTACTTGACAGGCGCGGGACCCGCACCGGGACCGCGACGGCCGGCGCCGAAGCCTCCCATCATTCCCATACCCATGGCTCCATCTCCCAATGCCGCCGCAGCAGCAGGGTTGGCATCCGGGATCCCGGCAGCAACCACCGGAGCCTGGTCACCTTGCTCAGCAGCATCCGCCAATTCCGTGGGCATCGGCTTTGCCGTGACATCACCCGCATTGGAACTCACTTCCACTGGAGGGGGCGGCCCACCGGGACGCATTCTCGGACCTGCACCACCTGCAGGCTCAGGCACCTTCTTCTTGCGCTCTTCATACCCGGTCAGCGGTTCGGACTTCAAATACTCAAGCCCCAACGCCACTTCCGATTCCAAAGCGTCACGACCGAAGACGAGCTTGTAAGCCTTGCGGATCCGTTCGCGGTTGTTCACTCCCTCGGCCACGCGCTTTGCCAATTCTTCCGCCTGAATCTGCATGAAATCGCTATTCAGCAGGAACAGCCGTTGCGCCGGAACCGTCGTCATGAAGCGCTTTTCCGCGCTGATCAGCGGGCTAGGAAAATCGAACAGCATCAGGTACTCATCCAGCTTGTAGCGGCTCACCTTGCCGTAGACCGTGCGCCGCAGCATGCTGGGCGCGAGGTCGGCAGAAGGTCCGCCAAGCGAGGGGTCGAGGTTCCCGGAAACCAGCATGATGGAGTCACGAAGCTGTTCGGCGTCGAG
>CAZCPL010000414.1:3383-3812 GCA_964500255.1 uncultured Solibacteraceae bacterium
AGTAGAAGCGATTTCCTGAATCCTTCGTCGCGGCGGCGGTATCGTTCTCGGTGGATAGCCGATAGGCGGAACTGAGAGTAATTTCGCGATGCAGCTTCTTCATTGACATGCCGTTCTTCACAAACGACGACGCCAGATATTCGAGCAGTTCGGGATTCGAAGGACGTTCACCGGTCATGCCAAAATTGCTTGGCGTGTCGACCAGACCGGTTCCGAAGTGGCCTTTCCAGATACGATTCGCGATCACCCGCATCGCCAGCGGCTGCTGCAGAATCCGGTCGGCGAGTTCCAGACGACCGCTGCCCTTGGCGAATGGCTTCGGATCGCCAGGTTCCAAAACGCTGAGGAAGTGCCGCGGAATCTCGGCACCGACCGGATTCATCGGATCCCCGCGGAAGCTGAGTTGAATGTCGACTGGCTTCTCTGCAT
>CAZCPL010000415.1:0-2944 GCA_964500255.1 uncultured Solibacteraceae bacterium
ATCTTCATTTTTTGCGCCTCTTGGATGCTTATCGGGAAGGAGTGTGGGAACTTGAGCGAATTCGTGTTTACAAACTTTTACAATGTGGCCTCGGCATTCGGTGAACACTGTTAATAGCAAGTGATGTGATCCAATGGGTAGTTTTGCCCCGGAGAAATGTCGGCGCTTCGGCCTGATCCGGATTCTTACACTCTATTGGAACTCGTCAAAATGCCGAAACGTACCAGTAGGCAGGTTCCATGCAATGAGACTCCAATTCACCTTTGCCTTCGTGGCAGCCGCAACGACTCTTTCGGCTGCCACGACCACTACTTTCTACAAAGACGCACTCCCGGTCTTACAAAAAAACTGTCAATCCTGTCATCGGCCAGGCGAAGCCGCCCCGATGTCGTTTCTCACGTTCGAATCCACCAGACCATGGGCTAAGGCGATCAGGAACGCGGTGGCCAGCAAGAAGATGCCGCCGTGGCACGCCGATCCGGCTCACGGTAAGTTCTTGAATGACAGACGCTTGAGCGAACGTGAGATCCAGACCTTGGTGGCTTGGGTGGATGCAGGTGCGCGGCCTGGCAACGCCAAGGATGCTCCGCTGCCATTGCACTTCACCGAAGGTTGGGAGATCGGAACGCCGGATCTAGTGCTCGAAATGCCGACTGCGATTGACGTCGCCGCCAGTGGAACCATCGACTACCAGTACGTCGCAATCCCCACCAACTTCACGGAAGACAAATGGGTGCAGTTCGCCGAAGCGCGCCCAGAGGATCGGCAACATGTTCATCACATCATCGCCTTCATCCGCGAACCAGGTTCGCCCTATATGAAAGATCTACCGGATGGCGTCGCTATGACGGCAAAGCAGATCTACGAAGCCGCTAAGAAAAATGGCGGTGAGCGCAGGGCGGGAGAGAACAATACGTTTCCCGATATGCTGGTGGGCTTTGCACCCGGTACTCCGCCGATGAGTTTCAAGCCGGGCCAAGCGAAGTTGGTGAAGGCCGGGAGTCATTTGGTGCTACAGATGCACTACACCGCCAATGGCAAGCCTGGGCGCGACAGGTCCCGTATCGGACTAACATTTTCAAAAGTCCCTGTGACGGAACGAGTTGTGTCGCTCGCCTCCAGTAACGGGCGCTTCGCGATTCCACCGCAAGATGCGAATTATCGTGTGGATTCGTCCTTCACCCTGCAGGAGACGTCGACGCTGGTCTCACTCTTGCCCCACATGCATCTCCGCGGCAAGGACTTTCTTTACACGGCAATCTATCCTACCGGTGAGAAAGAAGTGCTTTTGCGCGTTCCCCACTACGATTTCAACTGGCAGAACACTTATGAGCTTGCGACGCCGAAGGTTTTGCCAGCGGGGACGAAGATCGATTGCGTTGCGCACTTCGACAACTCCCCAAACAATCCGTCCAATCCCGATCCCACCAAGAAAGTGACTTTTGGAGAGCAGAGCTGGGATGAGATGATGTTCGGATTCTTCGACGTTGCAATCGACGTAAAGACCCCTCCGGTCGATTTGATGCGACCCAAACGCGCGGTGCCGCTAAAGCCTTCGGGCGAGGAGTAGACGTTGTCAAGAATCCGCTGGAGTAAACTCATTCTCAAAGGTGCACATGCGTAAGTTCGTACTTTCTCTCGTTCTCGCTATGGTCGTTTCGGGCGCTCCGAAGTTGACCTATCACAAAGATATCGAGCCGATCTTGCTCGATAAGTGTCAGGGATGCCATCGCGCTGGTGAGATCGCTCCGATGTCCTTTGTGACGTATCAGGAACTACGGCCTTGGGCGAAGGCGATCAGGACCGCTGTTGCGACCCGCAGAATGCCTCCCTGGTTCGCCAGTAAGCAGCATGGACACTTTGCCAACGACTGGTCGCTCACCGATCCGCAGATCGAGACCATCACAAAGTGGGTCGATGCTGGTGCGCCGCAGGGCAATCCGAAGGATGCGCCAAAGCCTAAGCAATGGGTGGAAGGCTGGAGTATCGCGAAGCCCGATCTGGTGATCGAGATGCCATCTGCCTTTCCGATTCCTGCGCAGGGTAAAGTGGACTACCAGTACATCGTCATGCCGACTGGGCTGACCCAGGACACCTGGATCCAGATGGCGGAGATTCGGCCCACATACCGGGCCGCAGTCCACCATGTGGTGGCGTTTGTTCGTGAGAAGGGTTCCAGTTGGCTAAAGGAAGCGCAGCTTGGGGTGCCTTACATCCCGCCAGCAAACCAGCAGTTCCAGAATACCCTCGGTGCCGGAAACGATGTGTTGACGGTTTATACGCCGGGCATGCTTCCAGATGTGTTCTCTCCTGGCATGGCGAAGCTGATCCCCGCAGGTGCCGATCTGGTCTTCCAGTTTCATTACACGCCTTTCGGTAAGGAAGGTACAGACAGATCGCGCCTAGGCTTGGTGTTCGCCAAGGAGGCTCCGAAGGAGCGGGTTCTCACGCTGGCGACGGTCGATTTCCGGCTCAGCATCCCGCCGGGCGATGCGAACTACGCATCGAACGCGCGCCTGCCGATTTTTCACAACGCGACGCTACTCAGTTTTTTCCCGCACATGCACCTTCGGGGAAAGGCCTTTGAGTTTCGAGTGCAGTATCCCTCAGGTGAGAAAGAGACGCTTTTGAAAGTCGAAAACTACGACTTCAACTGGCAGCTTTCGTACCGTTTGGCAAAGCCCCTTCGCCTCGAACCCGGAGCCCGCATCGAAGGAACCGCCTGGTATGACAATTCGGCGAACAACAAGGCCAATCCGGATCCGACAGTGGCAGTGAAATGGGGCGAACAGAGCTATGAAGAGATGATGGTCGGATTCTTCGATTTGGCGGTGGATTCGAAGTTTACGCAGCGGACCTTTACTCGTCCGCCCGCCCCGAAACCTCCGGCGGAATAGCACAAGTGGAAATTTGAACGATGCGATCGGTGCTGCTACTGGGGTTG
>CAZCPL010000415.1:2954-3809 GCA_964500255.1 uncultured Solibacteraceae bacterium
CTGTTGGGATGTGCGAAGATCGCATCCGCCCATGAGTTCTTTTCGACGAAGATCACCTGGAGTCGGGAGATCTCTCGAATTGTCTTTAAAAGCTGCGCCGGATGCCATCGTGAGGGTGGTTCTGCGTTTTCTTTGGTGGCGTTCGAAGAGGCGCGCCCCTGGGCCGCGGCGATTAAAGAAGAAGTGCTTGGGAGGCGAATGCCTCCCTGGGGTGCGGCGAAAGGCTTTGGAACCTTCGAGCATGATCGCGGACTCTCGCAGGACGAGATATCCTTGATCGCCGATTGGGTCGAAGGAGGGGCGCCGGAGGGTCAGCGCAGCTATCTGCCCAAGCTGCCGAGCAAACTGCCACCACGAGTTGCGCCGACCATGCGAGAGCAGCCTCTGCCCAAGGGTGTCCTTCGCACTCAACTTCACGCAATTGGCATTGCTCCCAGGGGTGCGATTCCAATCGGGGCGCAGGTCACGGCGGAACTTCCCGACGGTAGGATCGACCCGCTCATCTGGATCCTCGAACCTGGTGCCGCAGCCAAGCAGGACTTTGTTTTCCTTTACCCCAAAATCTTTCCTGTGGGCACAAAGTTCACGGTCTCGAAGTTTGGTGGGGCGTGGAAGTTGCTAACGCTAACGGCCGATGCCCGATGACGTTTGTCTTCAGGCTTCTCTGTCTTCTTTCCTTTGCGGTGATTGCCGCTGTATGCTTTTTTCGATGGTGGTCCTCAGGAGGATCGACTGCTTCGCTCGATCCTGCGGTGATCGCGTTCGGATTTCCGGAGGACAAGTATCGAGCCATCCACGCCTGCTCGAAAACGGTGAGTTGCGGGAGATCGAATGCATACGTGCGATGTCTTCGGA
>CAZCPL010000416.1:0-3799 GCA_964500255.1 uncultured Solibacteraceae bacterium
TATCGCTATCGCAGGCCTTTCATCCTGCCTGCGGGAACTCGGGTTGAGATGGAGTTCACTTACGACAATTCGGCGGCGAATCCGAGGAATCCATCGAGTCCGCCGAAGCGGGTGGAATGGGGTCCGGATACGACCGATGAGATGGCGGGGCTGCACATCCAGGTGATCCCGGTGCGGGCGGAGGAGATGTCCGAACTGGGCAAGGCTCTATGGGGCAAGATCATGCGGTCCGTCGGCGGGCGTTTCTAATACCATAGAGATTCTTCTCCAATCATGCAGAACGCAATCGAAAAGCTATTCGACGAAAAGCCGTCGACTTACACCGAAGATCACTTCCGGTTGTTCCAGGATTTCAAGGCCGCGCTCAATGCGGGCCACATTCGCTCAGCCGAGCCCGACAGCGCATCGAAGAGCGGCTGGCGAGTGAATGCCTGGGTAAAGAAAGGCGTGCTGCTGGGGTTCCGTATGGGCGTTGTGGTGGATATGTCCGTTTCCGCCACGCGGCAGCCATTCTTCGATAAGGCAACGTATCCAGTGAAGTCGATGTCCACGCAGGATGGCGTGCGCATCGTGCCTGGCGGATCTTCGATTCGTGACGGCTGCTTCGTCGGCCGCGGTGTCACCTGCATGCCGCCGATGTACATCAACGTCGGTGCGTATGTGGCCGATGGTACGATGGTGGACTCGCATGCGCTCATCGGTTCGTGCGCGCAGATTGGCAAGAACTGCCACATCTCGGCGGCGTCGCAGATTGGTGGCGTTCTGGAACCCGTGGGTGCGTTGCCGGTGATCATTGAGGACGATGTCCTGGTGGGTGGCAACTGCGGCGTCTACGAGGGGACAGTCGTCAAGAAGCGCGCTGTGCTGGGCACGGGCACGATCCTCAACCGCTCGACTCCTGTTTACGATTTGGTGCGCGGGTTGGTTTATACGGCCACCGACGATGAACCGCTGGTGATTCCCGAAGACGCTGTCGTGGTGCCGGGATCCCGTGCGATCAGCAAGGGCGCGGGCAAGGATTGGGGCATCTCGCTGTATACCCCGGTCATCGTGAAGTATCGCGATGCGAAGACCGACGCGAAGATTCAACTCGAGGATCTGTTGCGGTAAATGAAGATCGGACTCCAAGGCATTCGCTACGACGCGCATTCATCGCACTTGCGCGGTGCCGCGGATGCGCCTCCGTTGATTCGCGAGGCGCTGCATTCGGCTTCGGCGAACTACTGGACCGAACACGGCCAAGACCTGACTGGTGTATTCGAGGATCGCGGCGATTTTGCGCCGGTCTCCTACGAGGAAATTGTGCCCGTGACGGCCGTGACGCCATTCATCTATCTGGGGGGAGATCATTCCATCACGTTCCCGCTGGTGCGTGCTGTGTCGGAGGTGCATGGTCCGGTTGAGATCTTACATTTCGACGCGCATCCCGACCTTTACGATGAGTTCGAAGGCAACCGCTTCTCGCACGCATGCCCATTTGCGAGGATCCTCGAAAGCGGACTTGCTTCGCGATTGGTTCAAGTAGGCATACGCACCGCGCACGGGCATCAACGGGAGCAGGCCAAGCGCTTTGGCGTGGAAGTGGTCGAGATGAAGGATTTTGACGACGATTGGATTCCGTGCTTCAAAGGTCCGCTGTACATCTCGTTCGATTTGGATTGCTTGGACCCCGCTTGCGCGCCCGGGGTCTCGCACTGGGAACCCGGCGGACTCACGACTCGGCAAGCGCTACGAGTGATCCAGAGCCTTCGCGGCGGTGCGCAGATCGTAGCGGCAGACATTGTCGAATTCAATCCTCATGTCGAAGCGAAGTTGACTGCCATGACGGCTGCGAAGATCCTCAAAGAAATCGCCGCCGCGATGATGACCCACTAGTGCTCGGTACAATGTCGTTTGGCCAAAATACTCGTCGTTGGTGGCTCCGGATACATCGGTTCCCACACCACTCACTTTCTGCTCCGCCACGGGCACGACTGCGTTGTCGCGGACAATCTTTCCAAAGGGTACCGTCACAACACGGAGATTTCGCGCCTGCGCGTGGTGGGTTTGCACGATACGGCTGCGCTTGAGACCTTAATGGCAAAGGAAAAGTTCGACGCTGTCGTTCACTTCGCGGCTTCGATTGCGGTTGGCGAGTCGACGCGGGTTCCGCAGGAATACTTCACGAACAATGTCGCGGGAAGCTTGTCTTTGTTGAATGCCATGATTGCCGCCAACGTGAAGAAGATCGTCTTCTCGTCCACCGCTGCGGTTTACGGAACACCGGCAACGACTCCGATCACGGAAGAGATGCCGTTCTCGCCGGAGAGCCCCTATGGTGAGACGAAAGTGATGGTGGAAAAAGTGCTGCGCTGGTACGACCGGTGCGTCGGTCTGCGCAGTGTCTGTTTGCGTTACTTCAATGCCTGCGGTGCGGAACCCAAGGCGGGCTTGGGCGAGGAACATATTCCCGAGACGCATCTGATTCCGTTAGTTCTGCGCGCGGCTTTGTACGGCAATCCGGTGAAGGTGTTTGGAACCGACTATCCGACGGCAGATGGCAGTTGCGTTCGCGACTATGTGCACGTGATGGATCTGGCTGAGGCTCACGGACTCGCTTTGGACTACCTGCTGGCCGGTGGTGCCACGCGCCAGTTCAACTGCGGAACGGGGCAAGGCTTTTCGGTGTTGGAAGTGATTGCCGCCGCGGAACAGGCTACAGGGAAAAAGGTGCCGTACACGATTGCGTCGAGGCGCGATGGAGACCCTTCGGTGTTGGTGGCGGACTCGTCGCGGATCCGGAACGAGCTGGGTTGGAAGCCTGTACGGAGCGAACTCCTGGACATCGTAAAGGATGCCCTGGAGTTCGAGCCGATTCGTTTGTCACGAGCCTGAAGCTTATTTCATGCGATAAGGATAGCGTCCTGAAAGGTAGTTTAGAATGCTTTCCCGGTCGGTGGGTTTTACTTTCGCGCCCCAACGCACCATCTTGTCGATCTCACGATCCCACTGAGTTTTCGTCAGGCGCTGTTGCTTCATGACGTCCTCTTCGTGGCAGACGAGGCAATTCTGTTTCAGCGCCGCCGGTGGGGCTGCCGCTGTGGGTTCGGCCGGTGCTGAAGCCGCTGCCGGAGCTTTGGGATCCTTCACCACCTCCACGCCAATCATTTGGCTGACGTTCCAGTTGTAGCCGGAGGGGTTCCAGGATTGGACGTGCGGCTGAATGTCGCCCGTGTCGTCGCCAGCGCGCAGCAGGATCTGCAGGTAACCTTCCTGTTCGGGTTGCATGTTAAAGCTTACCGAGCGCCAGGCGTAGGGACCGTTGTAGGTGGACGGTCGCACATCTTCCCAACGGGAGCCGCCGTCAATGCTGACTTTGCCAACGTTGACCGCCGAGCCGCCACCGGTCCAAACAACACCCTTTATGTTCAGCGTCTCGCCGACTTTGACCTGCATGCCATGTTCCGGGTAGGAGATCACGCTCTTCGGGCGCAGTCGGGTTACGGGCTCCATTTGTGCGGGATCTACCGCTGTTCCGGGTTTCACTGCTTTGCCCGGATGGCGGTAGGCGGTCTTCATAAAGAACCCCTCAAAGGGCTTGTCGAGAACGTTGATGCTGGTGACCCACTTCACCCAGCAATCGCCCGCCCAACCCGGCACGACGACGCGCAACGGAAAGCCATGCGAAGTGGGAAGCGGTTCGCCGTTCATCTCGTAAGCGAGTAGTGTTTCGGGAGACATCGCCTTCGATCGAGGCAGGCAGCGTTGAAAGTCAGGCTGCGAGCCAACCGGCAGGTCCGCGCCATCGAAACAGATCTCC
>CAZCPL010000417.1:0-3794 GCA_964500255.1 uncultured Solibacteraceae bacterium
CCATTGCGAAGTCGGCAATTGCACCGTCACTATGGCAGGATCCATCGTGCTCACCCCAATTCCGCAAGCGGACATCGCCTTTGGGGGTTGGTCTGGAGCCTGCACCGGCAAGGGAAACTGCAGCGTCCTCATGGATGCCGACAAAACCGTCAACGCCCAGTTCGGACCGCTGGAAAACCTAGCCGTCACCGTCGCTGGAAATGGCAAAGGAACCGTTTTCGGAGCGGGGGTCGAATGCGGATCCAATTGTTTTTTGTCGTTGCCTTCCGATGCGCCGGTCACGTTGCGGGTTTTATCCGCCTATACCGGCGAGTTTTCCGGTTGGTCAGGAAACGCTTGCACGGGGTCCGGGCCGGAATGTACGTTCCTTATGCGCCCCGGTGCCACGGTCATCGCAACTTTCACTCAAAGAACGCTCACCGCTTCTGGTCTCGAATTCATCCCCATCGCTCCCTGCCGCCTCGTGGATACAAGATCAACTTCGCAAGGGGCGATTTCCGCGCTGGGATCCCGCTCGATCGCCGTTCGTGGGGGCGCATGTGGAATCCCAGCCGATGCCGCTGCCTATTCGATCAACACCACCGTCGTCCCAGTGACCGGGAGCCTCGGCTATCTCACACTCTGGCCTACCGGATCTCTGCGTCCGCTTGTATCCACGCTGAATTCCCTGGATGGACGTGTGAAAGCCAATGCCGCCATCGTGCCCGCCGGAAACGCCGGGGAAGTCTCGGTTTTCGTCACCGACGTTTCCCACGTGATCCTCGATGTGAATGGCTATTTTCGATATGGCGGGCGATCTCCCACAAACGCGTTCAATCCGGTCACTCCCTGCCGGGTGGCGGATACGCGCACCGCGATTGGCCCTCTCGGCGGACCTTCGATCCGATCGCTGCAGATTCGCGAGTTCCCGATCCTTGCCTCCGGCTGCGGAATTCCCTCCGGGGCCAAAGCCTATTCACTGAATGTGACAGCGGTTCCCAAACACACCCTGGGCTTTTTGACCATCTGGCCGGGCGGCAACACGCCGCGGCCACTGGTATCGACCCTCAACGCGACTACCGGTACCGTTGTCGCCAATGCGGCCCTGGTCCCAGCCTCAGCCAACGGAACCATCAATGTTTTCGCGACAGACGAAACCGACCTCATTGTGGACATCAATGGCTACTTTGGAGGTCCGCCAACCGGCCCTTCCAGCGGATTGCTTTTCTATCCGGTACCTCCGTGCAGGATTGCGGACACGCGACTGCCAACGGGTCCGTTAGGCGGCCCTTCGATGGCGCCGTTGGAAACCCGGGACATCAATCCCGCAGGCAAGTGCGCATTGCCCCCACAAGCAAAGGCTTATGCGGCGAATGCAACGATCCTGCCTCGCAGTACCTTGGGATACCTGACGCTGTGGCCGACCGACGCCGCCCAGCCGCTTGTTTCCACGCTGAACGCACTCGATGGAGCAATCACCGCAAATGGCGCGATCTTGCCGGCGGCAGCCATTGGATCGATCAGTCTGTTTTCGACGGACTGGATCGACGTGATTCTGGATGTGAGCGGCTTCTTCGCCCCTTGATCCGAGCCTGATGGCCATGAAGTGACCTCAGAACCTGCAACCTTCGACATACGCTGACAGCGGCAAGGATCTTCCGCCAAAGGCTGCATGGCAATAGTTGAGCGGCGCGTGGTTTCGGTCACAAGCAGGCTCACGTCACCGTTGCCAACAGCGGCAAAATCAGGCCTGAGAATCGCGTTTTTACCGCCTCCGGAAGTCCTACTCCTTGTTGACATCGCCACTGCTCACAGCCGCTCGACAGCGATACAGGCGCACCGATCGCGCGGTCAGTGATAGCACGGAAGCTTCGCAATCAGGAAAAGCTGCGCGGTAGGTGGATCGCGGTTAGCGAACGCCAAGAAAGGTAGATTTTTGGACACTCGTCGGAGGATACGGGACGAGAGATCGAAGCCGCAGGCGGAGTTATTGGAGGTAGGAAGCCGACCAAGGTTGCTGTGCCAGTTCGTCGATGACAGGCAGAAAGTAGGCGAGCGATCGAATGCGCGACAGCGGGGGCAACGACGAAGGACGCATCAATCTGCGCAATGAGCCCAGCAGAAGCGCGGCTTCAATGACCTGCAACGAGACCTGCTGCTGGCGAAGTCTCTGCGCCAAAGCTTGATCGGAAGTTGAAGCGCAAGGGTGTGTCGGGCAGGTCGAGGTAGAGTTCCGGCACGGCGGCAACAAAAGCAACATCGGCGACCGGCGTCATGACTTGGACGGCCTCCGCTGACGGGTATTCTTTTCGATTTCCGCTTCGCGATAGCGATAGCGATCGCCCTTAACCACGGTGGCGTCGGCGTGGTGCAACAGGCGATCGAGCAGCGTCGCAATGCAGGTGGCGTTTGGGAACACTTCGTTCCATTGCTGAAACGGTCGATTGGTGGTGACGATCAACGACTTCCATTCGTAACGGCGGTTGACGACTTCATAAAGTAAGTCCGCAGCCTTGTCATCGCACGAAAGATACCCGACCTCATCGAGGCAAAGAAGTTCGACATTGGAGTAGATGCGAAGTTTGCGCCGTCGGCTTTCCGGGGACGGCATGGCAGAGGTTCTTGGCGATCATGGTTTTGCCGAGACCATTGGGGCCGATCAGAATGAGATCGCGTGCGCGAGCCAGGAACTCGAGCGTGAAGGCGCGTTCGACGGTCTCGCGTTCGATGCGCTTGGGCCAGTTCCACTCGAAGTCCGCCATGGGCTTGTAGTTCTTCAATCCACAACGGCGCAGACGGCGCTCAAGGCTGCTGCGGGCGCGCTCACCGGTTTCCCCTTCAGCGAGATGTTGCAGCACTTGGAGCGGAGTCCAGCGGCCATTGGTGGCGCGAGCGAGAAAGTCATCGAGTTGGGCCGGCAGATCGCGCAGCCCGAGCGAGGCCAGATCAGTCGTTGTTTGTTTGTTCGCCATCTATTTGTTCGTCTGGGCTGGGCTTGGTTAGTTGATCGTAGGAAGCCAGCGCATGAGGCCGAATCACCAGAGACCGAACCTCTGGATGGCGGCTCAGGTCGACGGGCGCCGGAGGCGTGCGTTGCCGTGTCCGCAACAGAAACGCGACCGAGGCTTCCGTTGGCGTATCGCGCCGCATTGCTTCCACAACCGCATCGCGCACGGCGGGGACGCCATATTTTTCCACCAGCCGGTGCAAGCGTTGCGTCCGATGACCGGCGGATCCGCCGCGCGAGAAGGCCAGATCGAGCAGAGTGCGCACTTCGGGAATGGCCTGTTCGAGCCAGCCCGCGGGGATCGATTGAGAGACTTTGTTTTTGAAGCGAAGCACGGCGTCGCGATGAGCGGGGTCAAGAATCTGTTGCCCGCTATCAAAGCTGCGCGGATGCGAAGCGAGTTCGGCGGCGCCATCGAGAATGCGCACGTTGGTGTCGGAAGCAGCGATGGTCAAAGTGCGGCCTAAGGCGATTGAGGCGGTCTATCCACAAACATCGGTACAACTCTGCTTGGTCCATCAAGTGAGAGGTTCGCTGAATTATGTTTCGTGGAAACAGAGGAAAGAGGTGGCGGCGGATCTTAAGCCAATCTACCAGGCGGCAACAGTGGAACAGGCCGAGCAACGGCTGGATGACTTCGCCGCGAAATGGGACGGAGCCTATCCGACAATCAGTCAGATGTGGCGCAGAAACTGGGAGCACCTGCCACCCTTCTTTGCTTATCCAGCGGATATTCGGAAGGTGATTTATACCACGAACGCCGTGGAGTCCTTGAATATGTCGTTGCGGAAAGTGATCAAGACGCGAG
>CAZCPL010000418.1:0-3783 GCA_964500255.1 uncultured Solibacteraceae bacterium
GAGTTTCGGTGGTATAGATCGGCATCGGATCCGCGGTTCCTGCGTTCGCAGCCGCGATCACTTTCGCCGCGAGATCCAGGGCACCGTTGGCCCCGCGCGCGAAGACCTCCGACAGTCCACTTTCGACGCCTTTTGTGGCACAGTAGTCGCGCACGGTCGCGAGATCCGCATCCGAATCCTGCGGAAAGCGATTGATGGCGACAACCGGGGGGACGCCGAATCCACGCACGATATCGAGATGCCGACCCAGATTCGCGAGCCCCGCCTGCAAGTCGCCCAAGCCTTGTGCAGCGAGAGCCCGCACCGTGGCGACGACCACGGCGGCGGAGGGCTTCAAACCTGAGGATGGCATCACGATGTCGAAGTACTTCTCCGCCCCGAGGTCGGATCCGAACCCCGCTTCGTTGACCACGTAGTCTGCATGTTCCAGCGCGAGCCGCTGTGACAACACCGAAGCGGTGCCGTGCGCGATGTTTGCAAATGGGCCTGCATGAACGAATACCGGTGTGCCGTCGGCCGTTTGCGCAAGGTTCGGCTGAAGGGCATCGCGCAGCAGCACCATCATCGCGCCCACTGCCTGGATGTCGCGCGCGCGAACTGGCTCGCCTTTGCGATTGAACGCCACAATGATGTTGGAAAGTCTGCGGCGCAGATCTTCATAAGACGAGGTGAGCGCAAAGATCGCCATCACTTCCGATGCGGCTGTGATGACGAACTGTGAGGGATGCGGTTCGCCATTCGATTTGCCTTCGCACACCGTGATGCGACGCAACGCGCGATCGTTCACGTCGAGCGTGCGGGGCCAGACAATCTGGTTGGGGTCGATATCCAACTCGTTGCCGTGAAACACATGTGCATCGACCATTGCGGACAGCAAATTGTGCGCCGAGGTGATGGCGTGAAAATCGCCGGTGAAATGGAGATTAATCAGATCGCTGGGTTCGACGCGAGCCAAGCCTCCGCCGGTTGCTCCGCCTTTGAGTCCGAAGACGGGTCCCATGGATGGCTGCCTCACGGTTGCCGCGGCTTTGTATCCGAGACGGCGCATCGATTGGGCGAGTCCGATGGTGGTGACGGTTTTGCCTTCGCCATGCGCGGTGGGCGTGATCGCGGTGACCAGGATCAGTTTGCCTTTGGGATTGCCGCTCGAGAGCTGTACTTTTGCGAAATGGAGGCCATAAGGAATTAATCTGTCAGCGGGGATCGCGAGCTCAGCGGCGGCATCTTGAATCGAACGGGGCATAAGCCAACGTTATCATTTGAACCAAGTAACCTTGATCGCAATCGCGACGGTGCCCACCATCAGGATGAAGATTTGAATGCAGACGGCAGCTAGCAATCCCATGCCAACACCGGGACCTTAAAAAGTGCCTGCCGAGACTGCCTTGCTCGTAACCACCCAACTGCAGATGAGGCCAAAGAATCAAAGGCCGAAGAGGACGACAGAGGCCGCTGGAATCCAAAACCAGAGAGTACCCATGAAGTCTTCCATTTCTTTCGATGGCGGCGTGTTGGTTCTGCCCAGGGTCATGGCTCCCAGGAAAAGGAGCAACCAAAACAGTTCCGGACCAATCAGGTATTTCACAATCAAGCAGGCGTGAGAACCGCTGGATAACGATCACCCGGACGTTACAATCAGACGTGATCACTCGTCGTAGTCTGCTATTGCTTCCGATTCCGGTGCTCTTCGCTGCGCCTACCGGAAAGTTCAGCTCGCAGTTGTGGTCTTCGATCACCGAGATTTACGCACAGACATTGCGCCATCCGTTTCTCACGGGACTCGCCGACGGCACGCTGGCCAAAGAGAAGTTCGAATTCTACTTGAAGCAGGATTCCCTCTATCTCGTGGCCTTTGCCGAAGCGCTGGGCGTGCTTGCATCCAAGGCACCGCGTGTCGATTGGATGATGACACTCAATCAACATGCGATTGATTCAGTGAAGACGGAGCGTGAGTTGCACGAATCGATCTTGCGCGGGGCTTCGGCCAGCAAGATGGCCCCGGTGAACTACGCCTATTCCAACCACTTTCTCGCCACCGTGCATCGTAAGAGCTTTGCGGAAGGGCTCTGCGCCTTGCTGCCCTGCTATTGGATTTATTGGGAAGTCGGCAAGGAACTCAAAAAGCGCGGCTCAAAGAATGCGGACTATCGCAAGTGGATCGATCAGTACGCGGGCGAAGGATACGGCAAGACAGTGCAGTTGGTATTGGATATGATCGACGAGGAGTCGAAGCGGCTGGATGCGGATCGCAAACAGGCCTGCGTGGATCTGTTTGTGACATCGTCGCGCTACGAGTATCTGTTCTGGGATATGGCATGGCGCTTGGAGGCGTGGAAACCTTGAAAGTCCTGATCTTTTTGCTGTTGAGCTCTGCTGCGATCGCGCAGCCGTTGCGGGTGGGTATCGCTGGATTGACGCACGGCCACGCTGGTGGATTCTTCAACCGTAATCTGCCGCGCGCGCTGGATCTCGAAGTGGTCGGTGTCTCGGAGCCCGATAAGGAACTCGGCGCGAAGTACGCCGCGCGCTACCGGATCGCCGCAACGCGTATCTTTACAAGCCATGCTGAGATGCTCGACAAAACCAAGCCCGAAGTGGTGATGATCTTCTCGAGCACCTTCGATCACAAGGAAATTGTGGAACTCTGCGCGAAGCGCAAGATTCCGGTGATGATGGAAAAGCCGCTCGCTGTGAGCATGGAACATGCCCGCGCCATACAGGCTTCGGCCAAGAGCAGCGGCATCGCGGTGATGGTGAACTACGAGACCACGTGGTATGCGGTGAACGGACCGATCCAGGCGATGGTCAAAGAAGGCAAGTTGGGCGAGATCCGCAGGATCGTGACGCACTACGGGCATCAGGGTCCGAAAGAAATCGGAGTGGGTCCGGAGTTTTTGGATTGGCTCACAGATCCGGAAAAGAATGGCGCCGGCGCTCTGTTCGATTTTGGCTGTTACGGCGCGAACTTTGCGACGTGGCTGTTCGCCAATGAGCGCCCGTTGTCTGTGTTTGCGATTGCACGCACCAACAAGCCCGATATCTATCCGAAAGTGGACGATGAAGCAACGGTTGTCGTGCAGTATCCGAAGACGCAGTTGATCATTCAACCGTCCTGGAACTGGCCGTTCAGCCGCAAAGATATGGAAGTTTATGGCCAGAAGGGCTATTTGATTACGCTGGATCCGAGTGTGTATCGCTTTCGAACAGACGGTATGAAACAGGAACAATCCACGGTTGCGCCACAGTTGCCTGCGCCCGACAACGACGTGATCCGCTATCTGACCGCCGTTGTGCGTGAGAATTTGAAGCCGACGGGGTTGTCGTCGCTCGAGAACAACATGATTGTGACTGAGATTCTGGCAGCCGCGAGGGAATCCGCCAGAACAGGGCGTTTGGTGACGCTGCCTTCCAAATAAGGACCTCCTGCTGCGGGTGATTTCTTCGATCTGCCCACGGAACGCAAACGGCCGCCGATCCATCGATTCACCGGTACAAAGGGCTTTGACGGTGAATTTTCCCTTGTCATCGCTCACGATCCGTAGTTAGGCATGAATTACGACCGCTATGTCGACTGGCCTTCTCTGCTTTGCCTATGTCTGTTGGAAGGCGATGTTTGCGGGTGTTTGGAGTTGCGGAACCGCACGGCGGGGGCTCGTTTTCGCGCTTCTGTCTTGCACCTGGATCAGCGTCGACCGCATGGTTCTGGATATGCCTTGGCTGGCGCTTTGCGCAGCCGCAGTGTGGCTGTTGGATCGGGGTCACCCCAACGTGGCAGCGTGTCCT
>CAZCPL010000419.1:0-1166 GCA_964500255.1 uncultured Solibacteraceae bacterium
TAAAACTTGATCGCGATCAAGAGAATCGTGATCGCAATCGAGAGAATACGCAGCCTCTGGCACCCGCGTCAACTTAAAGCATTTTCAGAGCTTCTGAAGCGGTCGACAACCTTCCCATCCGTGACCCTCGCGACTCAAAAAGACTTGTCGCAATCCAGGCAATCCCCGAAAACACTCATGAAGTGGAAACGGCGTGTTGCGCGACGAAACTTGCGAGAAACGATCCGTTCCAGGTTGGCTCCTCAAGAGCAGGAGGGGCCGACGAGGCGTTCCATCGCTGGCTTCCGGACAAGCAGTCCCTGCTCAAGAGCTTTTGAGTCCGAGATACTTGTCGCGTCCCCCGGTGAGTGCCGCGATCTTGCGATCGGAAATCGAACGCTTCAGCATCCAGAATCCGCAATCCGGGTGGATCCACTTCACACGTCCCACGCCCAGGATTTTTTCCGCGGCTTCGATTCGAGACGCCACCTGGTCGGCTGTCTCGATATGGTTGACCTTCACATCCACCACGCCGATACCAAGGCCGATCTTCGGATCTACATCCTTCAGCGATTCCAGATCCTGCCCTGGACGATGGGCCAGTTCCAGCACTAAATGATCGGCATGCAGCGCATTGAGGAATCCGATGAGCTTCTTCCATTCGCCCTTCTGAATCACCTGTCCGCCGTAGTTGCCGAAGCACAGGTGCACAGCGCGCTGGCACTTCGCCCGATCCATACGGTCGAGCACGACGTTCATCGCGCGCGCCGCCAATTGCGAGTCCTCCGGATTGCCGGGTATGTTCGCTTCGTCCACCTGCACCGCTGCGCAAGGTAAGCCTTTCACTTGGGCGGCGAGCACTTCGGCGATTGCGAAGATGAGCGACTCAAAGTCGTGATAGAAGTTGTCCAGCAGTGTTCTAGCCAGCATGTAAGGGCTGGTAACGGTGAATTTGAAGGGACCCTGAGCGACCGACGCCGCAGCTTCGCAATCGGAGAGCAGGTTCAGCGATCCTTCACCGACAGGACCCTCGACAACGCCTGCGGGCTTGCGTCGGAACCGCATCGTGTCCTTTTTCGCAAACGCCTCGAGTTCGCTGCGTCCGAGTTGCGTGCGGATACCCGCCATCGGCTTGATAAAGTACTCAATCATGCCATTGGTATCCGGATGGTTGACGTCGAAGCGGT
>CAZCPL010000419.1:1176-3768 GCA_964500255.1 uncultured Solibacteraceae bacterium
GATGCCTGCTTGCCGTTGGATATCGAAGATCACTCTCGTTGCATCCAGCCGTGCTTGCTCGCTTGGCAAAGCCGCCAGCCACTCGGGAACGGGATACGATCCCACTGTTGTTGTCTGAATTCTTGGTTTTTCGGCCATGATGGGGGGTAATTGGACATGTTATCATCACCGGCTGTGTTGACGACTCGCAGAACATTCCTCGCAGGCGCCATGGCCGTTTCCGCGGCCCAGGCCCAAAGAAAGCGTCCGAACATCGTTTGGATTATGGCCGACGATCTTGGATACGCCGATGTGGGCTGTTATGGCCAGAAGATGATCCGGACGCCAAACATCGACCGGCTGGCTGCGGAGGGCATGCTGTTCACGCAAGCGTATTCGGGATGCACAGTTTGCGCTCCATCGCGATCGGTCTTGATGACAGGCAAGCACATGGGTCATACCTCAATTCGCTCGAATCCTGGAGGCGTGCCGATTCTCGAATCCGACTTCACGGTTGCCGAAATGTTGAAACAAGCTGGATACGCGACTGGCGGCTTTGGCAAATGGGGGCTTGGCGATATGGGCACCGAAGGCACGGCTACCAAGCAGGGCTTCGATGAGTTCTACGGCTATCTCCATCAGGCGCACGCGCATTTCTACTATCCAGGTGTACTGATCGACAACGATCATGAAACCCCGCTTTCCGGCAATGTGGATGACAAGAAGACCACGTATTCCGCAGACTCGATTGCCGACCGTGCACTCAGTTTCATCCGCAAGAACAAAGATCGCGACTTCTTCTGCTACATGCCTTTCACGATTCCGCACACGGAGTTGGTGGTTCCCGAAGATTCGCTTGTACCCTATCGAGGTGTCGTCAAAGAAGGCCCGCCGCAGGGAAAGCCGAACGACCGGTTGGAGTATCAGAAGGAACCTTACGCGACCTATGCCGGTATGGTTTCACGGCTCGATGGATACATCGGCCGAGTGATGGCGCTGTTGAAAGAGTTGAATCTCGACCGCGACACAATCGTCTTCTTCACTAGCGACAACGGCGGCGCGACTCGGTTGTGGAACGATCGAGAATACTTCAAGAGCTATGTGGGACCCAATGGCGTCGACATGCGCGGCCACAAGCAGAACTTCTATGAGGGCGGCATCCGCGTGCCGATGATCGCGCGTTGGCCGGGACGCATCGCTGCGGGTGGCACCAGTGATTTTGCCTGGATGTTTCAGGATTTCTTTCCGACAGCCGCCGAATTGGCGGGAACGAAGGTCCCCGCTGGGCTCGATGGATTCTCTGTGCTGCCAACGCTGCTCGGCAGGAAGCAGAAGCCGCATGAGTTCCTGTATTGGGAACAACCCCGCTATCTCGGCGCAGCCACCGGTGAGTTCCGCAAAGAGAAGCCGATTGGAGCTTTGCGAATGGGTGACTGGAAGGCCGTGCGGGCAAAGCCCGATGCGGCGCTGGAGGTTTACAACCTGCGCGATGACCTCGGCGAACAAACCGATCTTGCCGCCAAGCGTACTGACCTCGTTGCGAAGTTTGAAGCGAAGATGGCAGCCGAACACATCGAGCCACGCAAGCAAACCGAGCCTCCGCACCGCTGGTGGAAAACGAAGTATTAGCTGTTGCGTCAGAATGAAGGGGTGAAGACCAGCCTCTTCGATCTGTTCAAAATCGGCATCGGACCATCGAGTTCGCACACCGTCGGACCCATGCGCGCGGCGCAGCGTTTCGCGGCGCTGCTTGTAACGGAGGCGCTGCTGCCCGTCCGCGTTCGAATCGAGCTCTTTGGATCGCTCGCGCTCACCGGGAAAGGGCATGGCACCGACCGCGCGATCCTGCTGGGTCTGGCGGGCGAGTCCCCCGACCTGATCGAACCTGCCGAAGTGGATGGACTGGTCGCGCGAATTCGCAGCGAAAAGCGTATTGGACAATTGGCTTTCGACGAAGCGCGTGATCTGATCTTTCATTGCGATCTGGTTCTGCCGGGGCACCCCAACGGCATGCGCTTCACGGCTTTTGACGCCGAACGCCGCGAACTGAGAGCAAAGGTGTACTACTCGATCGGTGGCGGATTCGTCACGGAGGAAGGCTCTTCGGATGGTTTTGGCGTGGCGGCGCGGCCTGGGGTCCCTTATCCATTCCGTTCCGGTTCCGATTTGATGGAGCACAGCAGGCGTTCCGGACTTTCGATTGCAGGCATCATGCTTGCCAATGAATCGGCATGGAGGCCGGAGGCCGAAGTCCTCGAGGGGATTCTACGAATCTGGCGGGTTATGCAGGATTGCGTCGAGCGAGGTCTGGCTGTGGAAGGCGTTTTACCCGGTGGATTGCACGTGAAGCGGCGGGGGCCTTCACTGAAGCGCAAGTTAGATGCGCAGGGTCTTGACGATTCACTGGCTGCGATGGATTGGGTGAACCTGTTCGCGATTGCGGTGAACGAAGAGAATGCAGCGGGCGGACGCGTCGTCACTGCTCCGACCAATGGGGCTGCGGGCGTGATCCCGGCGGTGGCGCATTACTACATGAAGTTTTGCCGCGGAGATCGCGAGGGGATCATTCGCTACTTTCTGGCTGCCGCTGCGATTGGAGTTCTCTACAAAGAG
>CAZCPL010000420.1:0-3749 GCA_964500255.1 uncultured Solibacteraceae bacterium
ACGAACGCCGTGGAGTCCTTGAATATGTCGTTGCGGAAAGTGATCAAGACGCGAGGGTCGTTTCCCAATCAGGAAGCTGCCTTCAAGTTGCTCTGCCAGTGCAAAATTGGAAGGCGGCGTTGCAGCGCTTCGCCATTCTGTTCGGTGACCGGGTGCCACCACCTTCGTCAACCTAACTTCAAACGAACAAGCAAAACAAAAATCGGAAGGAGAACTTTTCTGGGATGGGGCTCTGCCCCAAGCCCCGAGATTTAGCGCTTTCGCGCCTGGATTTCTGGTCCGGGAGACCAGCGAGGTCCGCTCGCCTCCTCCCGGAATCCTGGCCCCTGAGTCGGCGCTCGGATTGTGTCTCCGCAGAGCCCTACCCTCCGCTCAGGTCCGTTCAGTCACCAGAGATACGCATCAAAAACTCAGCCGTTTACACACGACGCTTGACAAGCCCTGGGTAACCTTTGGATGGCCCCTCTTTGGCTGTCCAGAACCGGAACCCTGTCGCTGCTAACGGCGGGGTTCCTTCCCTTCTTTTACCCACAATACTTCTTTCTTCAACGCCGATGATCGGATGGACTTGCCGCCTCCGGCGGCGATGATGTCGGCAATCTGCTCAGAAAACTACGCTTCGCGGTGTCGCGGTGATTGACTACATATTGAGGCCAAGTCACGATAGACAAGCTCAGATATGCCGCTCGACACCCACGACTTCGGGCTGCGCCTGCGGTGGCGGGATGTGCGCAAGCATCTCTCGACTAGACAAAGAAAGTTGGTTTCCCCAGGCGGGGTTGCATCGCGTTATCATTTTGAAGCTACAGCGGACAAAAGCGGGCCTAACCGATGACTCCACAGGTTGAAAGTCTGTTTCATGAGCTGGCCGATCTCACCTTCGAGCAGCGCGCGGAGCACTACGCTCTGCACAACGTCGTCCAAGAAGTTCGAGACGAGTTAGAGCGGCTGTTCTCCTACGACAAATCCACGTCAGCCCCGATGAAGGATGCGATCGGTCACGTGGCCGGGCGAATGGCGGCGGAACTCGAAGAGACAATCCGGCCTGGATCGAGGTTCGGACCTTACCGGCTGATCGAATTATTGGGCAAAGGCGGCATGGGTGCGGTCTACCACGCGGAACGAGTAGACGGTGAGCTCACGCAAGAGGTTGCACTCAAGATTGTCAGGGCCAGCATGCTTTCGGAGTCGATGCTGCTTCGCTTCCGGAATGAGAGACAGATTCTCGCCAAGCTGGAACACCCAAACATCGCGCGGCTCTTCGACGGAGGCACATCGGACGACGGATTGCCATACTTCGTGATGGAGTACATCCGGGGAAAATCGATTATCGAATATTGCGTGGAAAATAATCTGGGCGTACGGGAGCGACTCGCTCTGTTTTCCACCGTTTGCGACGCAGTGCAACACGCGCACGGGAATCTGGTGATCCACCGGGACCTGAAACCGAGCAACATCCTGGTAACCCGTGAGGGAATCGTAAAGTTGCTCGACTTCGGCATCGCCAAAGTTCTCGAGCGCGACGGTGGCGTCGAAGATCAAACCAAGACGTTCACCGGTGCGACCTTGTTTACGCCCGACTATTGCAGCCCCGAGCAGATTAAGGGCGAGCAGGTGTCCACCGCGACAGACGTTTACGGCCTTGGCTGCGTGCTCTACGAACTGCTGACCGGAAAGCGCCCGCATAATCTTACGACCTACAGTCCGAGCGAACTGGTGGACGCCGTCTGCCACCGCGAGCCTGCGCCACTCAGCAGCGCGGGGCCGGCCGAGTTGCGGCGTACCCTGCGCGGAGATCTCGAAACCATCGTGGGGCGGGCGCTGAGAAAGGATCCGCGCGAGCGCTATCAACTTGTGGCTCTGCTGCGCAGCGACATCGACAGGTATCTCGCGGGCCATCCCATCAGTGCGCGCTCGCAGACGACACTTTACCGGACCCGCAAGTTTATCCAGCGTCATCGCCTTGGGGTTGGAGCGGCGGCCGTCGCCACTCTGCTTTTGGTGACGACAACGATCGTCGCGGTCAATCAGGCGATTCAGGCGCGCAACCGGTTCGATCAGGTACGCGGGATTGCTCGAACGTTCATGTTCGACTTCTACGACGAGTTGCAAAAGGTTCCAGGCACTACCAAGGCGAAAGCGATGGTGATCTCCACGGCTAGCGAGTACCTCGAGAACCTTGCAACTTCGGCTGGCAGAGATCGAGGACTCTTGCTGGAGTTGGCATCATCCTACGAACGCCTTGCATTGGTTGAGGGAGGCTCGAATCTCGATCTGAACCTTCGAGCAGCAGCGCTCGAACACCGGAAGAAAGCGGTGGACATACGCAGTCGGCTGGCCGCCGAGGCGGGGCAAGACGATCCGCGTGTGCTCTATCTGCGAGTTTTGTTGACGGACGACCTCCGAAACATGCGTCGCCTCAATGAGGCCCTAAAGATGGGTCAAGACGCCGTTGCCGACGCGGACCGGCTGCGCAGCCGTGGCAAAACCACTCCTGAAATTCTCCTCGATAGCGCCAACGCTCACGCCGTTCTCGGCAGAGTTTTTCGGGACCTGGACCAACTGGTCGAGGCCGAAGCAGTGATGAAGAAAGGCGATCAGTTCCGGCAAGTCTCGGATGCAGGGAAGGTCACACGTTACACAGTTTCCGCATTGCAGGATCGCGCGAGTGTCTTGGTTCTTCTTGGACGGATCGATGAGGCCATCCAACTTCTGCAACGTGCAGAGAAGAGTGGAGACCGTCTTATCTCCGACGCATCCCCGGGAAGCGCGTACCTGAGGGCGTTCCGCACCCATCAAATCACGCTTAGCCATTTGGCGGACGCGTACGATGATGCTCACGGTCCTAGTAAAGAGCAGCCCGCGGCGGCGCTGGCTTACCGCAACAAACAATGCAAGGGGTGGGAGCATCTTCTGTCTCTGGACGCCAACCTGAATGGGGCTCGCGCCGAACTGGCATTCTGCCAGATAAACACCGCCCTTATATTGATGAAGATTGATCCGCAGGGCGCGGTCGCCATGGCGCGTAGCGGCCTCAGCATCTTTGAGAGCCTTGAAAAGGCGACCCCCGACGAGATAAATCTTCGCTTCCGCAGGGCGCGCGGAGCTATCCCATACGCGACGATTCTGCTGGCCGTTGGACGTCCGCTGCAAGCGCAGGAGGTTATCCAATCGTCTCTGCGGACGAATCGGGAGTTGGTGGCGAACAATAAAGAAAGCTTGCTGTACCAGCATTCGCTGGTGTGGAGTTTGACAGTTGCCGGCGAGATCGAACACGCGTTAAAGAACGATGAACAGTCGCGGAAACTGCTTAAGGATGCGATCGGTATGGCGGCGCCATTCCACAACAAGTTGGACTTGGGTTTGTTGCGAGCGGCGGCGGATGCTCAGTTTACGTATAGCAAGGTGCTTTCGGGTTCCGAACGCTGCGAGGCGCTCAAGGGGATTCGACTGATCTGGCAGAGCTATAAGGGTGCATCCTCACCGTGGCTTGAGGGTCGAAGGGAACAGGCGACTCGCGCGGTCAATGCTTGTCCTGCGGCGCAAAAATTAGTGGCGTCATTTTGATCTCGCGGGTCGCGGCGTAGGGGCGGTAGGGCAATCCGTGTGCGGCTTGCGCCGTGAACTTCGACAGTGCCAGGACTTGAGCAAGACGGTCGCCACGCCGGGTCTAGTGAACGAGGTACTTGATCTTGGGCAACTGTGTTGCCAAAGCTGCACCAAGTAGCCTCGGACTCCAGTTCACCAAA
>CAZCPL010000421.1:0-3724 GCA_964500255.1 uncultured Solibacteraceae bacterium
CGCCCAACTGGTGCATGGCCGCACGGATGGCCATTTCGCTGGCTTCCAGGTCCAGGCTCCCCAACCTTTGGCGGTCCCGCAAGATGCGCCCGATCAGGCGCTCTACTTCTTCGTCCGCTTCGCGGCGAAATGCCTGCGCAGTTTTTTTTTGAGTTGCTCCAACTCGTTTTCATCGTCCACCACCGGCACCGGACGGAGTTGGCAGATCTGTTCGTTGACGGCGACGATCTCCTCGCCCAGCTGAACGAAGATGCGGTGGCGTTGCACCTCCTTCTCCACCTTTTCCAGTTCCGGTCCCAAGGGGAGATTGCGGGCGTGAGTCATTCCGGCAATGCTGGCATTCCACAAATACTGCGGGCCGTGGCCGGGATTCGAGGTCTGCGATGGATTGGTTCACTGCGGCTCCTCTCTGAATGCGTATCCGCAATCAGCTTAGAGGCGAGAAAAAGGGGGACAGCAACATTGACTCACGAATTTGTCGCACACCCACCCTTCGTTGACAGCACAGGGCCTAGCCGTGAAGTACTTTGTTTTCAGGTTCGAGTCCTCGCTGGGCCTGCTAGGCGATGCGGAAGAATCATGTGGAATATACGGGCTCACGCGGGCCTCGGGATAGAGTGTAGCTCCAATCCGGATCTTTACTGGTGCGGGTACCCGATTGGTGCGGGTACCCGCGCCTACGCGAGACCTCAGCCAACGAACGGATCGACGATGCGCACCCCAGCGTTCACGAAATCAGCCCGGTTTCGCGTGGCGACCGCCAGACCGTGGACGACCGCCGTCGCCGCGATGAGGCTATCCTTGATCGGCATGGCTTTTCCGGTTGTGCGAAGACGCGCCAGCAGTTCCGCCCATTTCAGGCCCGTGTCCGCATTCCAGGGCAGACAGTGGAGACGCCCGATCCCCGCGTCGAACCAGTGTTCCAGGGCGGTCCGCTTCCTTCCCTTGGGGAGGATGAGAATCCCGAATCGCAGTTCGCCGAGAATGACAGGATCGACGGCGATGTCCGGCTCATGTGACCGAAGCCACGCCACGACTCGAGGATCGGGCGTTGGTTTGGTCGGTTCGCTCAGAACGTTGGCGTCGACCAAGTACTTCACAGCAAATCCGTCGACTCAGAGTCGATGGGCACGAAGAAGTCCTTCTGCGGACAGGCGAGCAGCCAGTCGATGGCGCCCTCGTTCTGCGGAGCCGCACGCCGGACGAAGCGATAGTCCCCACGATCGAGACGCTCGACGTCGAACTCCTGCCCCGATTCCACACGGTCCATCTGCCGGAACTCCGCCGGCAGAACAATCTGGCCCTTGGAGGAGACAGTAGTCTTCATAGAGGTAAGATATCGTCTTACCTAGGGCAGTGTCAAGTACTAACCTTCGGAACCCGGCAGAATCTCAATGAAACTGAAAGGGCGCGGCGACAGCGAACAACGCGAGGAGCAGCATCGATTCATCTTAAGTCACCTGTTTACGAGAACGGATCTCCCCTAGTCGCGAAGGGTTTTCCGATCCGGGCGGATGCTTGACGCAAAGAGGCAAGTTCGAGATGTGCCCAGTCTGGGCGCCCAGATTGGATGAGGTCAAGGAATCTGCCCTACACCGCTGGAACGAGATCTCCTCATCGATCGACTTCGCCGCGGCGCACATACGACTTAACGGCAAGATGCGGGCGATGCGCATTGCCTGGAATGACGACAGCGAGACAGGAACCATTCTCCAAATGAATCCTTACGATGTGCCGATCGAGCGTAAGAATGGAGGGATTCAACTGAACTTTTCGGATTCCCTCCGGCAATCCACGGATCGCGTTTTCGACGGTGACAATGGCCAGACGCGTGTCGAAGCCGTGCGAGGGGGAAGTTGCGTTGTTGTCCGGTTCGGTTCCTTGTTTTGACGGTGCCCACGAAGGCCACCGGCGCATTGGCGAGCCACTCACACGTCGTCGGCATCACCCCCGCAGGAGCAAGACCATGGACCCGCTGCGGCGGCGGAAGTTCCCGCTACGGCAAATACCGGACCCAAATCGAATCTCCAGTCCTCAACCCAGCGATCCCGACCTTGATTTGATAGTCGGCTGCGCGCAGATCCGCCGGAACCTCAAAGCGCACCTGAAACTCGCCGGCTGCGGTCATCGCCACGCCCTCCACCGCGATCTCGACATCCCCGATCAACACCGAAACCCCATCCAACGATGCCAGCGGATACTCCTGCGTCAACCCCTCGCCTTGGGGAAACGGCGGATCCGTCGGTCCAAGCCCGTAGGCGCGCATCTGCACCTTCTGCCCAGGGCGCAGCGGACCGCTCGAATCCTCGCCCGGACGCCCCACTACGACACTCGTGTCTTCCACCAGTCGGATCCTCGCCCATGATTTCAGTTCATAAGAAGCGTCCTCGCTCACCACTGCGGGCGTCAAGTCGACAATCCGCGAAACCACCCAAGCCAAGCCCGCGGGCATGACGACATGCACCGGAACCAAGCCCCGCAGCGCTTCGGCGGGAGCGAGCGCGCGAACATAGCTAGGGCTGGCCTCCGCGACATAGGCGGGCTTGCCATTCACATACACGCGGACGCCTTCGAGTTCTACCGGCAACGCGCCAGCGGCGTCGTTCCAAGTCACGGGTTGGCCGCTGGCCGAACGGATGCCACCTCCCAGCACTTCTATGAAATTCGAGGGCGAGATATTGCGAATCGGATTGCCAAGATCCGGATAGTGGCTTCCAGCCGCCGCGAACAGCAGGCTGTGCTGGGCAGATTGATTGAACGTGATTTTCCGGATCCGGCTGGCCTCGCTGAGATACAAATCACCATTCAAATCGATATTGAGCGAATTCACTGAACCGAGCCGAGCCTCGGTCGCCGGAATATTGTTGACCGCGTCGCCCAGGTTTCCCGTGCCGGTCCCCCCGACGGTCTCGATCGTGCCATCCGGCGCGACCCGGCGGATGCGGTAACCGGAACGTTCGGCGATGTAGACGTTTCCCATGACATCGGCCACTACGTCGATCGGCGCGTTGATTCCCGCATCGACGGCCGCTCCCCCATCGCCTGAGGTCGCCGCGCGCCCGTTGCCAGCGAACACCGAAATCTCGCCGGCGGCATCGATGCGGTAAACGCGATTGGCGCGATCGTCGGCGATGTAAAGGTTGCCCCGCGCGTCCGCGCCCATGCCCGAGAGGATCTGCAGTTGGACGTTGCGGTAGCTCCGATTCTCAATAATCCTGCTAACTTTCCGATCTTTATCGATGTAAAAAAGATCGCCCATGTACACATACATGCCGCCGTTCCAGTCGCGGCGCATTTTTCCGATACCCGTGAAGAAGCTGAAATCGAGGGCGCCAGTGTCATCCTGCATGCTCGAACCTCCGCCGGCGAAGGTCGAAATCGTACCGGCCGGATTCACGATGCGAACGCGCCTGTTGGATGAGTCCATGATGTAGAGGTTGCCCGCCACATCCACCTCGACCGCGGAAGGCGAGCCAAGGCGCGCGCTGCGGGCCGGGCCGCCGTCGCCCGCGAACCCAGCCGTGTCGCTGCTACCGGCCACGGTGCCCCACACGTTCCGCGGGCTCACCGTCCGGATGCGATGCGTCGTTGGCTCGGGGATGTAAACAGTGCCGTCAAGCCCCACCGCCACTTGGCCCGGACGCACAATCTCCACGTTGGCGATCGCCACCCCGTCCGGTGTGTACGATTCACGAATCGCCGACCCCACCACGTTTCGAATCAG
>CAZCPL010000422.1:0-3720 GCA_964500255.1 uncultured Solibacteraceae bacterium
ACCTTGGGGGGCGGGGGGGGTGGTTGGCAACTGGAGAGAAGCAGGCTGCCGGCAGCGATGGAGAGACAGAGTAGGTTTAGTCGTTTCACTTGGTTCCAACGCTCCGTTCGAGTTGGGCTTGGCTGCGCCGCACGGCGGCTTCGGTGTCGGCGAGTCGCAGGTTTGCGTCAACCAAACCGCGCGATTGCTCGAGAACGAATAAGTAGGCAACGTCTCCCTTTTCGTATTGCTGCCCGGCGAGGGTGGCCGCCGATTGGAGCGGGGGGATGACTTGTCCGCGCAGCCGATTGAGGGCGTCCTGCGCTTGGACAAGAAGCTCTCGCGATTCGTAAACCTCGAAGGCGACCCGTTGCTTGAGATTGAGATATTGCTTGGAGGCGGCAAGCACGTCGGCGTCTGCACGCGCGATGAGGCCCTGGTTGCGATTGAAGATCGGCAGTTCAAAGCTGACGCCGGGACTGGTGAGGATTCCGTTGGTGCCGATTCCCTTTGAATTGAGTTGTCCCGCCAGAACGAGAATGCGGGACTGCTCCCATTTCGCGCGTTTGGTAGCCGCGACAATACCAAGCTCCGCGGCTCTCAAGTCGGGTCGATTGATGAGGGCTTTTTCGAGAAGGTCCGCGGGGAGTGGAGGTGAGGCGAAAGCGACCGGGGCGGTGACGACATCGATCTTCGGGTGATCGAGTGACAGGCCGAGCAGTATGCGGAGCCGCTCGGCCGCGATAACCGTGTCGTGTTGCAGGCGGACAAGCTGTTCGCTGGCGGTCGCCTCTTCGCTGCGGGCGGCAACTTCATCGAGTTCACTGATATCCCCTGCCTGGAGGCGGCGACTTGTGAGTTGGGCGATGCGTTTGCGGAGATCAGAAGCCGCGATTCCGGCTTTTTCCCGCTCTTTGGCCAGAACCAAGTCCGCATGCGCCAATCGCGCGTCGCGTAAGGTGTTTAGTCCATTCTGGACAAGACCCTGAGCTAGCTGGTCGTAGGCGGCTTGGCTGGCGGCGACTCGAAACGGCCGCGATAAGAAGACCTCTACCGGGAAATTGAGAAGGAGCTCGAATGGCTTCAATCCTGCAGGAATGATCAAGTCCACGCGGGGATTTCGCAATAGTCCCGCGTCGATCAGGTCGCCGCGGGCCAACCCAAGGGCGGCCAGATCGACTTGGAGCTGGGGATTCTTCCAGAGGGCGATAGCGGCAGCGTCGTCAGACGTGAGCGGTTTGGACAGATCGACTCCGGGGGGCAATGTCGAGGCACCATCGGGAGGGAGGGAGAAGCCCGTCTGATTGCGGATGGCGCTCGGGGTGTCGATAGCCGGGCGGACGTGAATGGCGGTGCAACCGCTCAACAATGCCGTCAGGGCAACGGCTGGGAGAGTGGAACGCCAGATCGCGTGAATCTTCATCCAAATAAGGAAAACACGCGCATCTCAAGGTTGCATCAAACCCCGTTTGATGCAACCTTGAGTTACCTGAGAAATACTGGAGTTACGGAGATGCGAGTTTTAATCGTAGAGGATGACGCGATCACCGCTTCTAACCTTCAGCGCGCGTTGCGTGAGGAGGGAGATACGGCGATTGTGGAGCAGAATGGCTTGGAGGCGGTGGCACTGACGCGGACGAACCAGTTCGATGCCATTGTGCTCGACGTGATGTTGCCGGGACTCGATGGCTTCAAGGTGGTGCAACGGTTGCGGGAGCAAGGCTGCCAAACGCCAATTCTGATGCTGACGGCACGAGATACCAGCCGCGATCTGGTTCATGGACTCAATGCAGGCGCGGACGATTACCTGACGAAGCCCTTCGAATTGGATGTGTTCTTTGCGCGGCTGCGGGCGGTGGCGCGGCGGGGCAATACGCCGATTGCGCTGGTGCTGAAAGCCGGCGATCTGACGATGAACACGGCGACGCGGGAGGTTACGCGCGGTGGGCGCGTGCTGCAACTCACCCGGACGGAGTACGGTCTGCTCGAATTGCTGCTTCGGAACGCCGGCAGAGTGGTGACTCGCGAGCGGATGATCGAGACGGTTTGGGGTTACGACGCCGAGATCGGAACGACGAATCTGGATGCCTTCATGCACCTTCTGAGGGGCAAGGCCGATCGATCTGAAGAGGAAGTGAAACTGATTCAAACGGTGCGTGGCGTCGGCTATACGGTTCGGGAAGGCGGGGCGTAAATGAAGGGTTTTTCCATCCGCGCGAGGCTGACGATTGTTTGTGGCGGGCTGTTGTTCCTCGCGCTTGCCTTGTCGGGAACGGCGGTGGTGACCCTGCTTAAGTACCGGCTATATGAGCGGTTGGACCAATCGCTCGACCGACGTTTGCGGGGCCTGGAAGACTTTCTGCATCGGGAGACAAACTCGGCGACGGCTCATATGATTCCGGCTGAATTGGAAGAATACGCCTCCACGCAGCCGGAAGGGCATTTGATTGAGGTGCACGACGAGAGCGGGCGGTTGTTGCTGGGCAGTGAGCCGGTGCCGTCGCCCTCGCGGGCGCGGGAGCGGGTGTTCGCGCTTTACGGCCGAACTTATCGGACGAAGGCGGCGGGCTCGCTGCGAACGATCGAAGAGTCGCTTCAAGAGATTACGATTCTGCTTTTAGGCTCAATGCCGGTGCTGTTGGTTCTGATCGGTGTTACTGGATATTGGATTAGCGGCCGGTCCTTACTTCTTGTGGACGAGATGACCAAGGCGGCGCGCTCGTTGAGTGCGAACAATTTGGGGGCCCGTTTGATGGTTCCGCCGTCTGGGGACGAGTTGAGCCGATTGGCCGAGGCGTGGAACGAGATGCTCGGGCGGCTGGAGCAATCGTTCACGCGCATGCAACGCTTCACCGCCGATGCCGCGCATGAATTCCGGACCCCGCTTACTGGGCTGCGGACGACGGCGGAATTAGCGTTGCGGCGCCCGCGCGAGCCGGAAGAGTATCGGGAAGCGTTGGGGCAGGTGGTAACGATTGCCGACCGAATGACCCATTTGAGTGAGGAGCTTCTGGGGCTGGCGCGCGGGGAAGGGCCGCCGACGGCCCGAGCCTCGGGCAAGGCCGATCTGGCGGGGATCGTGTGCGGGGCCGTGGCGGAGATGGATTTGCTTTTCAACGAGAAAAAACTCAAGGTGGAGTTGAACATCTCTTGTCATCCGGTTTTGCCGAACGGGAACGCTGATGGATTGCGTCGTCTCGTGTCAGCGTTGCTTGATAACGCGCAGAAGTATACGCCGGAAGGGGGGAGCGTCGCTGTGTCACTGACCGAAGCTGATGGCGAGACCCAGTTGGAGGTCTCTGACTCCGGATGCGGGATTCCTGACGACTCACTGGCGCATATCTTTGACCGGTTCTATCGGGTAGACTCTTCTCGCGACCGTTCGACGGGCGGTTATGGATTGGGGTTGGCCATCGCCCAGCAGATTGCGCTGGACCACAACGGGAAGATTGTGGCGGAGAGCCGGATTGGTTTGGGATCAACCTTCCGGTTGAGCATCTCTAAGTCTGGCTGATCGAATACGCGTGGGACGGTCACCAAAATTGGGACAATCAGTTAAGACTGAAAATCCATTAGACGGAGAATTGAGTCATGGAGAAATCCGGCAATTTGATTACGTAGGAATCCGAACGAACCATCGTTAGCCCGACTTTCGCAGTTGAGCCGATTCGAGCCAGCTAAGGCTTTTAGAATCAGCCAAGGGATGCCGTAGGTCTTCACCACAAGAGTGAATCAACCTGC
>CAZCPL010000423.1:0-3716 GCA_964500255.1 uncultured Solibacteraceae bacterium
ATCGCGGGCAACGCTGGCGCGGTAAATCGTGCGGCGGAACTCGCCAAAGCTGCGGGAGCCAAGCGCGCGGTGCTGTTGCCCGTGAGCGCGCCGTTCCACTGCAGCCTCATGAAGCCTGCGCAGGAACGCCTCAAGGCCGATCTCGATGCCGCGGTATTTGCCGATCTGCAGATCCCGCTGGTGAACAACTGGCAGGCGCGCGAAATCCGCACTGGTGAAGAAGCGCGCGAAGGGCTGTATCAACAGGTTCCCAACCCCGTCCGCTGGACGCAGACGGTTCGCTATCTCGTCACCCAGAGCGTCGGCACGTTTGTCGAAGTAGGCCCGGGCGCTGTGTTGACGGGCCTTCTGCGCAATATCGATGCCGCTTCGAAAGGGATCAAGTTCGGCGAAGCATCGGACTGGGACAAGCTTTCAGCCTAGGATTCCGCGCAGCAGTGCTTCGTTTACGCGAAGCCATTCGACAATATCCGAAACTGTGCGCTGAGCGTTCCGCTGAGGACGCCACTGCGTTTGCGCGAACAGTTTGCGACAGTCGGAAACATACACGCGGACATCGGCGGGGCGATCGACCGTATCCGGGGACAAAGCGATCTTGCGACCGGTGACTTCTTCGCAAACCGCTGTGGTTTCGAGCAGCGAAAGACTGTTGTCGAGACCGCCCCCGACGTTCCAGCAGGGTTCTGCGGCAAAGATGTCGAAATGATTGATCTGTTCGAGTAGCAGATCGCAGAAATCGGCGACATGCAAAAAATCGCGCACCTGCTTGCCTGTGCCTCCGAAGCCGATGTACTTCAGGGGACGTCCGAACACATGCGCGGCCGCCCACAGCGCGATCACGCCCTGATCTGCCTTTGCCATTTGCCACGGGCCGGTCAACAATCCGCAACGATTCACAATCGAGCGGAAGCCGTACGCATCGGCAAACTCCTGCACCATATATTCCGCCGACAGCTTGGTCATCCCGTACAACGACCGCGCCCCCTGCAAGGGGAAAATTTCGGATATCCCCGCGGCCCACTCGCCGGTCACCTCAAAACGCGTGGCGGTCTCCCGATACGGCAGCGCATTCAATGCGCGAAACGGATAGACACGGCTCGTCGAGACGAAGATGAAATCCGCCTTGGTGCGGCGTGCGATTTCCAGGCAGTGGAAGCATCCAAAGAGATTGGTCTCGACCAGATACGTTGGACTTCCGCCGCCATAGCCCGCCTGTGCCGATGGTTCCGCGGAACATTCCACAATCAGATCCGGATCGATCCCAACTACGGCGAGGTCCTCTGGTTTTCGAACATCGCCGCGCACGAAACGCACTCCCGCTTGTTGCAACCGCGGTAGATTCAGTTCAGAACCCGCGCGAATCAGGTTGTCGAACGCCACAACAATCGCTTGAGGAAATGTTTGTTGCAGCGCGAGGCAAACGGCGGATCCGACGAAGCCCGCACCCCCTGTCACCAGGATCCGGTCAGGCATGGTGCGTGCGATAGGACTCGGACTTCTTGCCCTTGTAATCGCCGCGCGAAAGGTATTTCTCGAGCCACAGATAGAGAACGATGAACAGGTAACGGCTGCCCATCTCTTTGATCTTTAGCTTCGAAACGCCGTGCTTACGATTGGTCCAGGAAATTGGGATGACGGCAAACGAATAGCCCCGCACGATCGCTTTCAGCGGCATTTCCACTGTCAGATTGAAATGCGCCGAAATCAGCGGCTGCATCGCTTCCACCACTTCGCGGCGGTAGATCTTGAACGCATTGGTGATATCGTTGAACGGCAGCGCGAACAATACGCGAATAAACAGATTCGCAAAGCGATTCATCGCCAGCTTGTGCACCGGATAATCGATTACTTTGCCGCCCTTTACAAATCGAGATCCGAAGACGCAATCGTAGCCTTCCTGCAGTTTTCGATAGTACGCAACAAGATCGGTGGCGGAATCCGACAGATCGGCCATCATGACTGCCATCGCATCGCCGGTTGCCGTCGAAAGTCCGTAACGAATCGCGTATCCAAAACCGTTCGGTCCCGGATTGTTGACCAGCCTGACACCGGGTTGCACACGCGCAAACTCAGTGACAATCTCGGCGGTGCGATCGCTGCTCGCGTCGTTCACGACAACGATTTCGAATGGAATCTCCGCCGCTTGCAAATTGAAGCAAACGTCACGCAAGGTGCCGACGATGGATCCTTCCTCATCCCGCGCAGGGATCACAACGGAAAGCTTCACGATCCTCATGCTAGCATGGCAAGTTGCGTATCCTGATTTCCGGCGCGGCCGGCTTCATTGGCTCCCACATGTGCGACCGTTTGCTTGCGGAAGGGCACAGCGTTGTGGGCCTCGATAACTTTCAAACGGGTCAGAGACGGAACATCGCGCACCTCGGCATCGAGCCACGCTTCGAGTTCCGTGACTGCGACGTGATCAAGCCCCTGCCTTCCGATCTCGGCCGTTTCGACGCCGTGCTGCACTATGCTTCGCTGGCCAGCCCCAAAGATTATTTGGCGTTTCCGCTCGAAACCTTGGAGACTGGATCCACGGCCACGCAGAACATGCTCGCAATAGCCAAGCAGAGCAATGCCCGCTTTCTGCTCACCTCCACGTCGGAATGCTACGGCGATCCGCTCGAACATCCACAGCGGGAAACGTATTGGGGCAATGTGAACCCGGTGGGTCCGCGGTCTTGCTATGACGAGAGCAAACGCTATGCGGAAGCGTTGACGATGGCATGGCACCGCAAGCATGGCGTACGTACCAATATCGCGCGCATCTTCAATACATATGGTCCGCGGATGGCGCTCCACGATGGCCGCGTGGTTCCCGCTTTTCTCGATCAGGCGTTGCGCGGTGAACCGATCACGATCTTCGGCGACGGCACGCAAACGCGCAGCTTTTGTTATGTCCGCGATATGGTGGACGGCCTTTATAGGCTGATGCTTTCGGACGAGCGCTTTCCCACGAATCTCGGAAATCCCCTGGAATTGACCATGCTTGAGTTCGCCGAACGCATCCAGCGGCTTACCGGAAGCCAGTCTCCACTCGAGTTTCACCCGCTGCCAGAAGACGACCCCAAGCGCCGACGTCCGGATATTGCAAAGGCCAAAGAAGTGCTCGGTTGGGAGCCGCGCGTGCCGCTCGAAGTGGGCCTCAGCGAGACAGTCTTGTACTTCAAAAGCGTGCTCGGCATTTAAAGACCGCGCTACTTCTTACGGAATGTCGGATCCATGTCCGCGAGGTCGTAGCGGAAGCTCACAGAGTTCGCTGTTGGGAAGTTCGCCGGAACCTTTTGCGTGACCTTTCCGGTGGCAGCCCACTCGGTTCCTCGTTGGAAAGTCACCGCGAATCCAACACAACTAAGCGCCATCGCGTCGTGGCCCATGACAGTGTGAAAAATTCGCCCCTTGCCATAGTTGAGCGTCATCAGAATCGGCTCGTGATCGCCGGTGCCGCGATTGGCGGGATCTGAAAATGCTGTCGCGAGAACGTTCATGTCCTTGCCGCCGGGTCCCCGAAGATTGGCGTAAAGTTCGTCCCCAACGTGCATCCAGGTTTTGGGCAATCCTTTCATAATCGGATGATCGGGTTGCTGGGCTTCTACCGCATAGGGCCAGCGCGCACCATGCGATCCGGCCTTGCCAGCCTTGGTATCGGCAACGAGCTTGCCGTCGCGAACAATCCAACGGGCTCCGGATTTTTCATCGCGTCCGCGCCAGCCCCC
>CAZCPL010000424.1:0-3681 GCA_964500255.1 uncultured Solibacteraceae bacterium
CAAGGTGAAGATGTTCCCGCGTACCGAGATGCTCGATCTCATTGTGATCGACGGCAAGGCCCGCGGCATCGTCACGCGCAACCTGGTTTCCGGCGAACTCGACGTCCACATCGCCGACGCGGTGATTCTTGGCACCGGCGGATATGGGAATGTCTACTATCTTTCGACGAACGCAAAGGGATCGAACTGCACCGCCATTTGGCGCGCCCACAAGCGCGGGGCGCTCTTTGCGAATCCGTGTTTCACGCAAATTCATCCCACCTGCATTCCGGTTTCCGGCGACTATCAGTCGAAGCTGACGCTCATGTCCGAATCGTTGCGCAATGACGGGCGCATTTGGGTTCCGAAAGAGATTGGCGACAAGCGATCACCCGAACAGATTCCCGAATCGGATCGCGATTATTATCTGGAACGCCGCTATCCCAGCTTCGGCAATCTCGTTCCGCGCGACGTCGCTTCGCGGAATGCCAAGACAGCCTGCGACGAAGGCCGGGGCGTCGGCGAGACTGGCTTGGGCGTGTTTCTGGACTTCTCGGATGCGATTCGCCGCATGGGCGAACATACGATTCGCGAACGTTACGGCAACCTGTTCGACATGTACCAGAGCATCACGGGCGACAATCCGTATAAGGTTCCGATGCGTATCTATCCCGCCATCCATTACACAATGGGCGGACTCTGGGTCGACTACAATTTGCAAACCACCATCCCTGGATTGTTTGCGATTGGCGAGGCGAACTTCTCGGATCACGGCGCAAACCGCCTCGGCGCAAGCGCGCTGATGCAGGGCCTTTCGGACGGCTATTTCGTCATACCGTACACGATCGGCAACTACCTCGCTTCGAACAAAATCGAGAAGGTGAGTGCGGATGCTTCGGAGGCAAAGCAGGCTTTGGATGAGGTCACGTCGCAGACGAAGAAACTGCTCGGGATCCGAGGCAAACGAACGGTCGACAGCTTTCATCGGGAGCTCGGCAAGATCATTTGGGACGAATGCGGCATGTCGCGCAACGCCGCTGGCCTCAACAAGGGCATCGCCCATGTGCAGGCTCTCGCGGCTGAATTCTGGCAGAATGTCGCGATCTTGGGTGAAGGCAACGAACTCAACCAATCCCTTGAAAAAGCCGGGCGTGTGGCGGACTTCTTCGAACTCGGCGAACTCATGTGCCGCGATGCACTCGATCGCGCCGAAAGCTGCGGAGGCCACTTCCGCGAAGAGCATCAGACCGAAGACGGCGAGGCGCTTCGCGATGACGAGCATTATCAGTATGCCGCGGCGTGGGGCTATAAAGGTAAGGCATCCGCGCCAGTGCTGCACAAAGAGCCGCTGGCATTCGATTACGTGAAGCCATCGCAACGGAGCTACAAGTAAACACATGCGCTTGACAATGCATATCTGGCGTCAAAAGGGACCGCAAAGCGAAGGCAAGATGGTCCGCTATGAACTGCCGAACGCGAATCCTGAAATGTCGATGCTCGAAGCGCTCGACGTGTTGAACGAGCAGTTGATCGAGAAGGGCGAAGAGCCGGTGGCGTTCGAACACGATTGTCGCGAGGGCAGCTGCGGGTCGTGCGGCATGATGGTGAACGGCGTTCCGCATGGCCCTGTGCGCGCGACGACGACATGTCAGTTGTCGATGCGCCACTTCAAAGACGGCGATGAGTTGTTTGTGGAACCGTGGCGTGCCTCGGCGTTCCCGGTCATCAAGGATCTGGTGGTGGATCGTTCTGCGTTCGACCGCATCATTCAAGCGGGCGGGTATGTGTCGGTATCCACCGGCAGCGCGCCCGACGGCAATGCGATTCCGATTGCGAAAGAAGACGCCGATCGGGCGATGGATGCCGCAACCTGCATCGGCTGTGGCGCTTGCGTGGCGGCCTGTCCGAATGCGGCGGCGGCGTTGTTCACGGGCGCAAAGATTTCGCACTTGGGGCTGTTGCCGCAAGGGCAGCCCGAGCGTGCGCGTCGCGCCTTGAATATGGTGGCTGTGATGGACGAAGAAGGCTTCGGATCGTGCACCAACATTGGCGAGTGTGAGGCGGCGTGTCCCAAAGAGATATCGCTGGAAGTGATCGCGCGGACGAATCGCGATTTCCTGAAGGCGGCCTGGGCGGAGCGTCCGGTGTCCGATAAGGGTGCTGGCGCGGGCTAGGCTGCAGCCGACCGGCGGATGAGAGAACCGCGCCCCCAACGGCATCGGCTGAACTTCGCCAATCAACAACCAACACGGAATGATGTTGCGGTTCCAGACGTTGACGATGACATCAACCGGTTGTTGGAGCAGATCGCCCTTGCGGGCAACGACATACGCGATCCGTGACGTCGAATACAGGGACTTCCAACAAATGGCTTGGTCCGTCAATTCCTGAATGATGAGGGATTAGAATGGTGCGGATGAGAGGACTTGAACCTCCACTCCTCGCGGAACCAGATCCTAAGTCTGGCGCGTCTGCCAATTTCGCCACATCCGCATGCGGTGATCTCTTCGATAATAGCTAATCCAGGTGGGCTCGGGGGTCCCAAATTTCGGTAAGGTCCATCGAAAAGCTGGCGACAGGCCCCTCGCCCTTCAACTGGTTGATGCCGGTCCGAGTTTCAACATCTCCTTCTGGACGGTAGATCGTAACCGTGCGTTTCTCGGCATCGATCAACCAGCCAAGTTTAGCGCCCTGTTCCAAGTATTCGCGCATCTTGCGCTGTAGCAGTCCTAGCCGGTCGCTACCGGACCGGACCTGGATCACAAAATCCGTGCACAGATGCCAAAAGGAATCCGATTCGGCTTTCGGCAAGAGCCGTGCCTTCGATACCCAAGAGGCATCCGGTGAGCGGCGGGCCCCATTCGGAAGGACGAATCCTGTCGACGAGTCAAAGCACCTACCATTGCGTCTCTTCTTTGTCCAATTGCGAAGGTCGCCGAGAACCTCGGCGCTGCGTGCACCGGTTTCACAATGAGTGGGAGCCATGGCGATGAGTTCCCCTTCAGCGGTCATCTCAAAGTGGAGATCCGGATATTCCGCACGAAACTCGAAGAACTCCTCGTCAGTCATAGGACGAGCAGTCCAGGTAGCGGGGAGGAAAGCTTCGTCGATTGCCAACGTCATAAGATCAGTTTATCTCGGTTCTCAACCCCAAAAAGCCTTCAGCACCAGCAACCCCATCCCGACTAAGGACGCATACCAGGCTTTCTCTTCCTTGTTCCGGCGGAACACATCCCAGGAGAACGGCTTCGCTGCCCCGTAACCACTCGGCCAAGGCAACAGCAACGGAACCCTGGCCGCGTAGTCGGCATAGTCAGGAAATAGCTTCGACAAATGCGCGGCTTCCTGTTCCATTACTGGAAGGTAAATCAACACGAACGCCGCGAAAAACAACAGTCCCAGCCACCAACTTGCCGCAGCGACACAAAAGCCATCGGCAACGATCAGCGAACCGAAGTAAAGCGGGTTCCGAGTGTACGCATAAGGCCCTGAAACGGCCAGCTTCTGGTTCTTTTCCAGATGTCCCGCGGCCCATGCGCGCAAGGCCATCCCAACGGCAATCACCGGCAGAGACCACAGCAGCGAAATCCAAGTTGGATGCGCTAAAAGCGCGAACCCGCCGAGTAGGATAAACCCGGCGGGTACGCGCAAACGCTGCACGAAATCTGCGTACGGCTTCGGAAACGGCATCTAGTCCGGACT
>CAZCPL010000425.1:0-3665 GCA_964500255.1 uncultured Solibacteraceae bacterium
TTTATACGGTGACGCCTGGTCCGGTCCGCGAAGATAGCTATTCGGTTGCAAGAGTCCAGTGCCGCAACGGCGAAGAGATCGCCGCGCTGGCCGGTCTCGAAGGTGGCCTGAAGGCGGAAGCGGGTCTCGTCATCCTCTACGGCGATTGCATCAAAGGCGATGCGGTCCGCAAGCTGGTTGCCTTCGGCGATTCGCTGGGAATTCCCGTCAAGTACGTCTGCCTCGTTGACTACGTCAACTCTCGTGGGGCGTTGGATATGGGCCTCACTCCAGACCTTGGCCCCGGTTATGGCGTGGCTCCGAAAGCTGGTAAGAATCTCACGCAAATGATCAGCGATGCGAGCCTCGACCTGTTGTGGGTTGTAGGCGAGGATCCGCTCGAGACGCACAAGCTCGCAAGCGCCGATGCATTCGTGATCGTGCAGGACATGTTCCTCACAGCGACAGCGCAGCGCGCGGATTTGGTGCTGCCTTCGGCATCGAACTATGAGAAGTCCGGCACAGTGACCAACGTCACCGGCGAAGTGCAGAAGTTGAAGCGCGCTTCGAAGACGATGGGCGCGAAGACCGACCTCGAAATCATGGGACTCATCGCGAAAGAGATGGGACTCAACCTCGGCATCTGGACCCCGGAAAAGGTCTTTGAAGAGATCCGCAAGGTGGTTCGAGGCTACAACGTTCCGCTGCCGGTGGTGGCCTCGGGCGGCGCGGCGCAGACGCAGCCAGTCAATGGCCGCGTGACATCGGCGATCGACCCGGCGCTGATCCATTCGAATAACGATACACTGTTCACTTCTGGATCTCTGAGCCGCTACTCGAAGATCCTCAACTCCGTGATGGAAGCACCCGGAGGCTTGTACAAGTAAATGGATTTCATCATCCTCAGTATGATCAAGTTCGGTATCGTGTTGGGCATCTTTATGACCGCCCTCGCGTATCTCCAGTGGATCGAGCGCAAGGTGATCGCACACGTGCAGTTGCGTGTGGGGCCGAAGCGCGTGGGTCCGCACGGCTTGCTGCAACCGCTTGCCGACGTCATCAAGCTCATCACAAAAGAGGGTATGGTTCCTTCGCATGTGAACCACACCTTTTACTATCTGGCACCATTTCTGGCGGTATTTTTCGCGCTGATTCCGATTTCGATGATCCCGTTTGGCAAGGGTGCGGTGACGATTCCGTTCACCGATATCAAGACCGATATGGGCCTCACGGATATCAACATTGGCCTGCTGCTGATCCTCGGACTGAGCGGTATGGGCGTATACGGCATTGCACTGGCGGGTTGGGCTTCGAACAACAAGTACGCGCTGCTCGGCGGCTTGCGTTCTTCCGCTCAGATGATCAGTTATGAACTGCCGATGGCGATGGCTCTCGTTGCGCCGCTGCTGATGTTGAATACGGTTTCGTTCCGCGAAATGGTGAACGGGCAGGAAGGCTTCTACTTCAACGCGATTCCGCGATGGTCGATTTTCATGATGCCCGCCCCGCAGATCTTCAGTTTCATCATCTTCATGATCGCCGGATTCGCAGAAACCAATCGCGTGCCGTTCGATCTTCCGGAAGCGGAAAACGAACTGGTCGCAGGCTTCCACGTCGAATACGCTTCGATGAAGTTCGCCTCGTTCTTCATGGCCGAATACGCCAATATGTGTACGGTCTGCTCGGTCGCTACGCTGCTCTATCTAGGTGGCTGGCATCCGATCGTGGTTCCTGTCATCGGTGATTGGATACCGGCTCTTGTCCACATTGGTGCCGGTTTGATCTGTCTCTATCACGGCATCGTTCAGCCCGCGCGCAAGTGGGACAACATCACTCTGCCTGTGTTCGGTGTGCTGTTTATCGGTGCTGGATTGTTTCTCTGCATCCCGATGATGCAGGAATTGTTGGCACCGATCTTCTGGTTCACGGCCAAGGTTCTGATCCTGCTGTTCGTGTTTATCTGGGTCCGCGCAACATTGCCGCGGTTCCGCTATGACCAACTGATGCGATTCGCCTGGCTGTTCCTGTTTCCCGCCGCTCTCGTGAATTTACTGATTACTGGCTTTCTGGTGGCTCTGACCGAATAACATGGACGCGATACTGTTCTTTCTCTTTGCCGCAATCGCAGTGGGCTGCGCCATCAATCTGGTGGTGCAGCGTCATCCGATCTCGTCGGCGCTGTCTCTGATTGGCGTGATGGGATCGCTCGCGGTCCACTATCTGCTGCTGGGAGGTGAGTTCATCGCCGCAGCGCAGTTGATCGTCTACGCCGGTGCCATCATGGTGCTTTTCATCTTCGTGATCATGTTGTTGAACGCGGGTGAAGAAAAGTCCGGCACCAAGAACAAGTACCTGCTACTGCTGGGCGCGCCATTGTTGGTGTTGCTTACTGGGCTGTTGGGATACTTCATCCAGGTCCATCTGCCAGCTAAGGAACTTGTGAAGTTCGGCAGTTGGGAATCCGGACCGGGCAAGCAGGCCTTCGGATCCACCTACAACATCGGCATGACGCTGTTCACTGAGTATTTGCTGCCGTTTGAAATTACGTCGGTGCTGATTCTGATCGCCATTCTCGGTGCGATCGTTCTGGCACGAAAGGAAATGGATTAATCGATGCCGCCGCTTCCCCCTCCCGTGCCGGTTTCCTACTATCTGACGCTAAGCGCGATTCTGTTCGTGATCGGCGTCGCTGGGTTCCTCTACCGCAAGAACATCATCACGGTCTTTATGTCGATCGAACTGATGCTCAACGCGGTGAACCTGAGCTTTGTCGCCTTCGCTTACAAGTTCAACAAGGCGGATGGACATATCTTCTCGTTCTTTGTGATGGTCGTCGCCGCCGCGGAAGCTGCGGTTGGCCTGGCGATTATCCTGACGGTCTTTAAGAACCGTCAAACGCTCCAGATTGACGATGTCGATTCGATGAAACTCTAACCACGATGAATCTCTGGCTTATCCCAATTCTCCCGCTCATCGGATTCCTCATCAACGGAATCTTCGGCCGCAGGCTGTCGAAGACCATCGTCAATGTGGTTGCGATCGGTTCGGTGTTTGCGTCGTTTCTGATGGTGCTCAGCACCTTGAATTCTCTCTATCCGATCGATCAACCAGTGGTGGAAAAGTACTTCACCTGGATCGCTTCGGGAACAGTCAATATCGGCTTCGATCTGATGATTGACCGGTTGAACGCGGTGATGCTCATGGTGATCACAGGCGTCGGCTTGCTCATCCACATCTACGCCATCGGCTACATGGCGCACGAAGGCGGCTATTATCGGTTCTTCGCCTATCTCAACCTCTTCATGTTCTTCATGCTCATCCTGGTGATGGGCGCGAACTACCTGCTGCTGTTCGTCGGTTGGGAAGGTGTGGGCTTGTGTTCCTACCTGCTGATCGGCTTCTACTTCCACGAAAAGTTCGCTGGAGACGCGGGCAAGAAGGCGTTCATCGTCAACCGTGTCGGTGACTTCGGCTTCGCGCTGGCGATGTTCCTGATCTTCACCCAATTCGGGTCGCTCGACTTCGACAAGGTGCTGCCTGCGGCGCATGCGCTGCCTGTCGAGCATAGCTGGGGAATCCTCACCGGAATCTGCTTGCTGCTGCTAGTCGGCGCGACCGGTAAATCCGCACAGATTCCGTTGTATGTCTGGCTGCCGGACGCAATGGCGGGCCCCACACCGGTGTCC
>CAZCPL010000426.1:0-3661 GCA_964500255.1 uncultured Solibacteraceae bacterium
AACGTTGCGCTAAAGGCGGACCCGCCTGGCCGGTCCCGATGATGATCGCGTCGAAAGTCGTGCTCATTCCGCCTCGCTTCTAGACTTGAATCCGGCCCACCGCTCCAGCGGCGCTTCGTCCGCTCTCCCACGATACAAAGCTTTTCCGTCGCCGCGGCAGCACTCGCCGCCGAACCGAAAGAACGGCTTGAGGTGTGCCACATCTTGGAGCGGCGGCAGCGGATACCGCGCAGAGCATCGACACAGTTCGCCACCAACGGGAGCGGCTTCTCCGTCGGCTCGCAAGCGATATTCCCGGAGCCAAACTTGTACCGATCGAGAAAGCAAAGCATTTTGTAATGATCGACCGGCACGAGATTGTTGCGCGTGAGTTACAGGCATTTCTCGATATATGGAAACCAGTCCCAGCCTGACCGCAGAGGTGAAAACGAGCAGTTTCCGATTGATGTAGTGATAAAGGCGCAAAGCGGCGCGAGCTTGGAAGGCTTGGCTTTCCCCCAGACCGGCACGATGGAACGCAGTCACTGTTGGGAGAGCGCGCATCTCCGAAACGGTCCGCTTCCGAACCTCGTCTCCTGCTTGCTCGAATGCCAACGTTCCGACGATGGGGCGCATTGCATACCACAACGGGGGCAGGAAGTTTTCCCAGGACGCCCAGGTGCGAAAGTTCAGGTTCACGCCAGTCACGCGCATCGTTTGCATAATCTCGTGGTACACCCGTTCGATCTCGCTCTTCGCTTCTTGTTCGCCAATGGGCTTCGGGCGACTGTGTTTCAGCATTATTTTTCCCGCCCGGCAGATGCGAGCTTTCCTAACCTTTTTCTTTGCACGCAGAGTGCCATCCGCCGTGACGCCCAACTTTGGACCGCCGGTCTTTCGCGGGTGAGCCGCGCCTCTGGCCTGTCGCGCGGCACGTTGACAAAGGGCGTTGAGGAACTCCCAGCCGCCCCACTCGGCCTCGGCGAATTCGCCACGAGGGCGGCGGACGACGCAGTCACTCAACTTCGAAAGGACGGTGGATACAGTCTGCAGGGCAACCGCAAAACCGGGGAGGGGGACGATCAGCCCGATCGCGACGCGCAGTTCCGGGATAGCAACCGTGCCGTCAAAAACGCTTTGCGCTCCAGGTGAGCCAGTCGTTTCGGTGGACACCAAGAAGAAGGAATTGATCGGCAATTACCAGAACCCGGGCCGCCGGCGGCGCAAAAAAGGGACGGCGGAGAAGGTCACAACGGGCATGATTTTCCCGGGGCCTGAAGGTACCCCGCGCTTATCCTACGGGATCTAGGCTGGGCGCAACGCCGACTTCGTTAAGTTAACGTTGTCACGGACCACGATACCGGCGCGTTCGCGGTAGCTTCGATCCGTGGTTGGTGGCATACCGAGGGCCGCCGTTCTGTATCCTCAGGCGCGTCGAGTACTGGTCACCGCCGATGACGGTGGCAACAACGGTTGGCACCTGCGGCTCTGGAAATAGGAGTTGCAGCGCCTGGCCGACGAGTCAGGGCTGGCGCTGACCGTCTGCCATCTCCCGAGGCCGGCACGAGCAAATGGAACAAGGTGGAGCGGTGCATTGCCAGGTGATGCTGGCAGTTAACGTTCCCAAACCGGCGAGAGCCGCATTGCCTCGGTCCCGCATGATAAACTGATCGAATTATTCAGGTGGACCCACAATGTTTTGGTTTGTTTCAGTAAATCCGGAACTGTCGCAATGCCTTTGCTCGCTTCAAGCTTCGCCCATTGAAGACCCAGCAGCGGCGAATTCTCGCGCCATCGCCTGGAATTGCCTGGCCGAACACCGCATCTCAAGAGAACGGTTCGGCTCATTCCTGGCGCTATTGACAAGCGGTGGCGCTGTCTCCGGCGCCGCCTTGCAAGACGCCTTCAGGGTCTATCAGAAGTCCAAAGTTCGCGCGCCATCGGCGCCGTCATCGAAACCCGCCTATGAACTCCCCGAAAACGCCAACAATCGCGTGGCATTGCCGGCCGCCGCCGAGCTCTGCACGGTTATCGATCTAACCCGCATCGGCTTCGTTTACTCCGAGGCTAAAGAATGGGGCATAAAGGAATTCGCCCGCTTCGATCGCTCGAACACGCGCGCGATCAACGACTTCCTCTCCGACAGCCTCGGTGACCTCGCAAATCGCGATGCCTTTCTCGAGGCCGTCTTCAATGCCATGGCTCAATACCGAGAGGAGACCGCCAAGCAGATTCATCCCACCTCGGCTGCTGGTTGGGAATCGATAGCCCCGGACTTGGAGCGCAGCGCGCCGAAGCGTTGGGTCGAAGCCGTCGGCGTCGCCAAAGAAGATCCCGCCTGGGTCGCCGTGGTCCGCTATCCGGCGCCCCCAGTAGTCTTCCGGCCGACCCTCCTCGATGCCGGATGGTATGCGCATCACTTTCCGTCCCCGCCGCAAGCTGAAACGAATCTGGGCGGCATCACCATGGATCTGCGGAATGACGTGTCGCCGCCCGGCGCGCTGGTGTCCGAGTACATTCACCGCCAGATCGACTTCACCTTTCGCCACTGGAAAAACGCTGGAAGTCTGGTCGATTTCACGGACGGTCCCGTGCCTGAGCCGGGACGGCAGTTGGCGGACCTCCGAAAGCGGCACTTGGCGAGGCTGATCGGTCTCGACCCGGATGCGGCGACCTGGGTAGACGGAGCGCTGTAAGATTTCGCAAAAATTATAATGCAAAAGGTATGAGAGCGTGTGATGCTGAATCGAGAGGTTTGGGAGTTTTTAGCTCGCGGAAAGGATCCCCGAACGATTCTTCGATCACGGCGACGAGGAGATCTCGACCAAAGACAGGGCAAAGCTCGACTTGGCGTTGGCTAGGCTGCGCACCCTCGATGCGGGCGTCTTCGTGCCGAAACTGCTGGCGCCGGTCGGCGGCAAGATTCTAAAGCTGCGGCTGCGCTGCGAAAACCGCGAGTTCCGCCCCGTGCTCTGCCGTGGACCAGAGCCCGCGTGCGATCCCCTGGATTACACCTTGCTTCGAGGCGCGCTCGAGATCGGCGGCAACCTCCATCCAGGCGACGCCAAAGACCAAGCCGACGCCAACCGCTCGGATTTGTTGAGGAATCGTAAATGGAAACAGAAATTTTAGACGATCCCGACCGATTGGCGGCAGCTTTGCGCGACGTCTCGAAGCGCGAGACAGTGGCATCGCGCTTCCTCTTCAAAACGATCGGCCGCCAGGTCTTCGAACTTCGCACGCACCGCGGACTCACGCAAGAGCAACTGGCGGCGTCTACAGGAACCAAGCAGCCCAAAATCTCGGACATCGAGAACGCCGCGCAGGGCGCAAACTGGGAATTGGACACCCTTCTGCGCATCGCTCGCGCCCTCGATGCTCGACTGCGGGTCTCTTTCGAGACCTTCGGTTCGATTCTCACCCACCAATGGCAGCCTTTCCCGAGCCCTTCCCTAGACGAACGCCTGCTCCAGAAAAGGCCCGATCCGGCGGCGGAAAAACTGAGGCGCAGCCTGCAGGACCCGGAGTACCGCCGCGAATACGCGGAGGCCGCCGCTCAAACCGACTTTGCCTCGCAACTTTTGACGTTGCGTCGCCAGCGTGGCTTGACACAAGACGCTTTGAGCGAGAGAAGTGGCGTGACCCAGCGGGCGCTGTCTGCTCTTGAGAATCCGTCGGATGC
>CAZCPL010000427.1:0-3655 GCA_964500255.1 uncultured Solibacteraceae bacterium
GACTTCACATGCCTTCGCGTCTCGATCGCGAAACCAGCGGTGTTGTGGTGTTTGTGAAGAAGCCGGAACTGGCTTCTATTTTGCAAACGGCGATTCAACGTCGTTTGGTGACAAAGTCTTATGTGGCGGTTCTGCAGGGGGAATTCAAAGATCCCGTCGTTGTCGATCAACCTCTCGGCAATGACGAAGGCTCTTTGGTGCGAATTCGTCAATGGGTGGTTCCTGCGGGTTCGCCGTCCGTCACGGAGTTCGAGCCCATTCGATCGAACAGAGATTTCACGTTCGTGAAGGTACGTCCCCGCACTGGCCGGTTGCACCAGATCCGCGTTCACGCCGCGTGGCTTGGACATCCGGTCGTTGGCGACAAAATCTACGGGCCAGATCAGAAGTTGTTCGTGGAATTTGTGGAAGAAGGCTTCACCCGTAATCTGGCGAAGCATTTGCCGCTGCGTCGGCAAGCCTTGCATGCGAGCAGAATCGAATACCACCTGGAATCCGGCGGGATTATTTTCGAAGCACCGCTGGCGGTGGATCTCGCTGAGTTCCACCGCCAGCAGTTCGGCAGCAATCCTTAAATCGCGACCGGACGCTCTTTCGCCGCGTCCCACTTCATATACTTGCGCTTGCGATACGACAGCGTCGCCATCTCGCAAACCACAACTCCGTGATACCCAAGGTCGACGTCGCACTTCACCGGAACATCCCTGCGTATCGCTTCGAACAGATTGCGGTGATGCAGAACGACATTTTCCGCGCCCTCGCGCTCGTACGTAACTTGCTTCGCCTCAGTCTCAAACAGCTTCTGCGGCGTAATTGTGAACCCCGTGCTCGTGAACTCAAGCGTCCCCTTCTGCCCGCGGATCACGTGCGGAATCTTGTAGTCACTCGCCATTGACGAAACCAAGTGCAGCGTCAAACCTCCTGGATAATCGATGAGGACGCTCATTGTATCCGGAATCTCGGCCTTCGAATCGGCAAACGCAAACTTGCCGCCGGTCGCAACCACATACTCGGGGGTCTTCAGATCCAGCGATTTCAGCATTCGTGTCGCACGATGCACGAACAGATCGGATGCGATACCGCTTGAGTAATCCCAATAGCGACGCCAGTTCTGATAACGGTCTGGATCGAAAGCTCGCTTCGGTCGGTTGCCCAGCCACATGTTCCAGTCTAGATTTTCTCCCGGCCGCGTATCGGGATCGAGATCGTAATCGAAGAAGTCTTTCTTGTGATTGCGCGAATAATCGATCTGCGCCAACACCACCTTGCCGAGCGCGCCCTCTTTGATGTATTTGGCCGCCGTCGCATACGACTCATCGGACATGCCCTGCACACCCACCTGGAACTTGATCTTGCTGCCGTGGATCTTCTGCACCACCTTCTTTGCTTCTTCGATGTGCTGTGTCATCGGCTTCTCGCAATAGATGTGCTTGCCCGCGTTGGCCGCGTCGATGATCATCTGATAGTGCCAGTGTTCGGGCGTCGCGATCAGCACATAGTCGATGTTCTTGTCGGCGAGAAGATTGCGGTAATCCTGATAAACCTTCGGGGTGCCGTCCGCCATCGCCTTGAACTTTTCGGCGCGCTTCGTGAAAACATCGCTCATCGCGATGAACTCGATGTTGTCCTTCTCTCGTCCGGGCAGAAGATCGCGAAGATGTCCATTGGCTTGCCCACCGCAACCGATGATGCCGATTCGGATCCTGTCGTTCGCGCCCTTGATTTGCGAGTAGGCCAACGCGCTGGTGGCGGCGCCTGCAACAAAACTTCTGCGTGTGATCATAACCCGTTATTTTATCTCGCCTGAGGTCCAGGCGGCTTGGACAATCGCGAGTCCCGCAATGGCTGCGGTCTCGGAGCGCAGGATCTGCGATCCCAAAGAGGCCCGAGTCCAGCCAGCCGCTGTGAATTGCGCGCGTTCTTCCGGTGTCCAGCCGCCTTCGGGCCCTAGCGCCAAAACCATTTGCGCCTCGCGATGTTTTCGCGCCGGAAGGGCATTCAACAGGGGCTCGCCACCTTCTTCATCGAGCATGAATCCTCTCGAACGGAGGGCCGCATTGAGCTTCACCGGCAATTCCACGATCGGAACCCGATCGCGCCGCGACTGCTGGCTCGCCTCCATCACGATTCGCCGCCAGCGTTCGATGCGTTTGCCAGCGGCCTGTTCCAAGCCGTGCTCACTGCGAGTCGCGATCAGCGGCGTTACTCGTTCCACGCCCAGTTCCGTTGCCTTTTCGAGCATCCACTCAAAGTGATCGAACTTGAAAAGCGCGGGCAGCAGCGTGATGCGCACCAGTACGGGCTTCGGCTCAACCGTCTCCTTCACGTCAAAAACAACTTCGCCCTTGTGCGCAAGCGTGATCTCGGCCAAGTAAATCTTGCCGGACCCGTCAGAGATCTCGTACATTTCGCCGCGTTCCACGCGCAGCACACGCGTCAAATGCTTCGCATCCTCACCGCTGATCGAAGCTTGTCCATTTCGGACCTCGTCCACAAAGAATCGCCGTCGTGACATCCTGAAACAATATGATCGCTTTTCTGCGTGGCTCTCTGCTTGAGAAACATCCGAACCAGGTGATCGTCGATGTCCAAGGTGTCGGCTACGATGTCACGATTCCGGTGTCGACGTTCTCTTCGTTGGGTGACGCCGGTTCGGAAGTTCGCCTGCGCATCCACACGCACGTCCGCGAAGACGCCATCTCGCTTTTCGGATTCCTGACCACCAACGAGAAGATGATCTTCGAAAAGCTCATTGGCGTCTCCGGCATCGGACCCAAGCTTGCGATCACTGTGTTGTCAGGCCTCCCCATCGGCGAGCTCGTCGGTGCCATCCGCGGCAATCAATTGACCGCGTTAGTGAAGATACCCGGCGTCGGAAAGAAGACAGCAGAACGAATGGTGCTGGAACTGAAGGACAAGCTCGACATGCTTGCGGCAATCGCTCCGGCGAATAGCCCGGGCGGCGCAAACGCAATGCCAGCAAAGTCGAAGGCGAGCTTCAGTGTCATCGAAGAGGACGTTATCAGTGCACTCATCAACTTCGGATCTGCGCGCCCTAACGCTGAAGCCGCCATGCTCAAAGCCAAGGCCGGGGCAGGAGACGACCTGGAATTCGATCCGCTCTTCCGACTTGCACTCAAGCTCGTACGCTAATCTGAAAAGTCGCCCACAATGCCGATTAAGGGAATCGCCTCGCCAGAGTTCAATCCTGACTCGAACGACGACGAACTGCAATTCGAAACCTCGCTGCGCCCCAGCCGTCTCGACGACTTCGCGGGCCAGACCAAGGTCAAAGAGAATCTGAAGATCGCCATCGAAGCGGCACGCCGCCGTGGCGAGGCGATGGATCATGTGCTGCTCTACGGCCCACCTGGGCTCGGCAAAACCACGCTCTCGAACATCATCGCGCAGGAACTAGGCGTCGGCGTGCAAACCACTTCCGGCCCCGTGCTGCAGAAAAAGCTCGACCTGGTCGGCATTCTCAGCAACATCCAGCTACGAGAAGTCTTCTTCATCGATGAAATCCATCGCCTTTTGCCCGACGTCGAAGAGATGATCTATTCGGCGCTCGAGGACTTCCGCATGGACATCCTCATCGGGACAGGACCAGGCGCCCGCACCGTCTCTATGGACGTGCAGCGCTTCACCTGCATCG
>CAZCPL010000428.1:0-3641 GCA_964500255.1 uncultured Solibacteraceae bacterium
TGGCGAGGAGGGCTGAGAGGGGGATCTGTGGCGTTTGTTCTGGTGCTTGGGTTCCGTTAGGCCGATCCTGGCGGAGGGTGAAGCGGGTTGGGTCGAATTTCTGTAGCATTAGCTATTCTCCTTTTCTTCGCCGCTCAGGTTTGTTCTTTCATTTTTCGTGTTTTTTCTAAGGCTGAGAAGGCTGTTGAGCGCGCGATGGAATTGGCGGTTGCAGCGAGCGTCGATGGCGCTTGCGGTGCGGACGGACTCGTCGAAGGTTTCGAAGGTGTCCGCGACGGCAGCGGCGGTTTCGGCCACTTTCTGATTGAGATGCGCGGTTTCTGACAGCCAGATGCGGTATTGATGCCACTTCTGCACAACTCGCGCAAAACGGGATCGGCGTCGAGAGTTCCTGGAATAGTGCCGAATCGTACGGCCGATCCCTTTGCGCCTCGCCTGGGCCATTTCGACGATGAAGAGGCGCTCCGCAGGCGCGTGGGGCAGAAAGTCGGCGGTCAAATCATTGAGGAGCGTGGTCAGCATTTCCGGATTCTCGTTGGCGAGGGAGAGAGTTCGGGCGCAGAGTCCGTGACGGAGGGCGTTGCGGGCGCTGGCGGCTTTTCCGGCGGGCGTGACGGGTCCGCGGGAGTGGGTGCCGTCGGCACGGGAGGCGGCGCGCTGTTCTTCTGTGCGTTCGATTTGTTCCATGAGCGTGGAACTCCTTTCCTGCACCCATCATCTGGGGAGGGGCAAAACTCCCGAGTAACTGTTGGAGGTCAAGTTATTGATTTGGAGGGAGATAAAAACACTGGCCCGGATGTAAACGCGATTCTGTGGTTTGCGGTTTGGTTTCGGCGGTTCTGAAGAACTCGCGCAGAACGGGATCGGCGGCAAGATTTCCTGGACTCTAGTGCTTCGACCGGGTGGTTCATTTGCTTTCGCAAGGTTGGGCGGACTGAAGTCCGCCGCAGGCTAAAGCCTGCCGTACCTAGGCGAAAACAGCACACCATTATGCGGTCGTGACACTAGAGCCTTTTCAGCAATTGTGTAGATTCCTGGCGAGGCTGAAGCCTCGCGCAAGCTAAAGCTTGCCCCACCAGCTACGGAAAGTCCGAAAATGCTCTATTGGCGGATCGCGAGTTGGAGCATTTTCAGAGTCGCTGTAGAACCGATCGGACTCGCGGGGGGTCCTGGAATTCTTGCTACCACGACGTCTTTCCAGCGGGTTTACGCGATTGTGCCGCTTGTTGGGAAGGGCACACATGACGATCCGACGCGGCCGATGTTTGTGCGCTGGGCGGCAGCGTGAACTTTGCCGGTGGGTCCGGACTGACATTTTCTGGAGGAGCCGGATCGATCATTTCCAATGCGGCGATTCCGTCCTACGCGCCGAGTGTGGATGTGGCAGCATTGGTGGCGACGAATGGCAATTGCAGCGGGACCTATGTCGTCGACACCGAGCCAGAGGACGTTTTCCGCACTGGTTTCGACGGTGACGCCGGGAGGGTTTGGGGGATCTTGCACCGGCTCGATGCAAGGGTTGTCGAACTGCCATCGTTTTAGACAAACTCCAGCGCTAGAATCGACGAGATTGTGGACGTTCGGACAACCTCGCCGAATACTTACACTTACAAGTTTGGCTGTGGAACGATCAACGGCGATCCACTGCCGCACTTGACGTCCATCACCAACACGATCGGGACGGGCGAGAAGTATACGTTTGGCGGGAGTACCGAGTACGCGAACCAGACGCTGAACGAGCCGTGCAACAACACGACCTGGGGCAGCGGCGCAAACACGAAGTTTCTCACCGGCGTCGTGATCACTGGAACATCGCCACCGCTTCGGTATGGCTTTGACTACCAGTGGCCATGGACCGGCGAGTTGTCGAAGGTCACGTTGCCTGCGGATGCGCAGGTGAATGAGCCTTCGGGATCGCCGGGTCCGGCGATGAAGGAGTGGATTTTTGGGACTGCGGCGGGTGTCGCGGGAATGGTGACGCAGCACAATGTGTACGCGATGCCGTCATCCACAAACAAGCTGCGTGTGTCGACGGTCTGGATCGCGGATGGGTACGGCAAGCCGTATATCAGCGAGACTCGGACGACCTACGATATCTACCAGCCGTACGAAAAGTGGAAAGAGACGAAACAGGTTCAAGACGAGTGGGGCAACCTGACGGAGAGTTACCTTTACGATTGGGGAGTTGCCGTGTCGTCAGGCAACTGGAAGCGGCGGTATGTGAATACCTATCTCTCGACGACACTCTACGTTTCCGCGTACATTCGGAACCGGCTTCTGAACTCAGTTTACACGCAGAGCGGGAACTCGGTGACGCTGGTGACCAACGCTTACGATCAGGCGACGAATCCGTGGTGTGGCGCGAATTATCAGGGAGCGGCTTCGATCACTGGCGCGCAGCAGACGTTGCACGATTGGGCGAACTACGGCAACGGGACTTCGCCGTTGCGCGGCAATGTGACTTGGACCGAGAAGCCGTGGACGCCGTATCCGAACGTGTTGCGCACCTGTTTTGGTTATGACGTGACCGGCGCGGTAATCCGGAAGAAAGAGCCGAACGGGTTGGAGACGATCTCGACGCGCGATTCGGGGAAGAACTATGCGGTGCCGTCGGCGATTTCAGTGGGAAGCCTGTCGAGTACGAACTTGAGTTGGAACAGCTTTTTGGGATTGCAGAGTTCAACGCCGAATACTGGCGCATCGACGAGCACCGCCTATGACACTTATGCGCGGCCGACGTCGAGGACGGTGCAGGCGGGCGGGCGGAACGTGACGGTGAACATCGCGTATCCGACCTTGAACACGACGGTGGAGACGATTCCGGCGGTTGGGACGATTGCGGCGAGGTGGACGCGAACGACGACGGATGGATTTGGGCGGCCTGTGAAAGTGGAGTCCGGTAAAGGAGCGGTGACCCCGGCGGATCCGACGACTTCGGTTGTCGGTAGTGTTTATGAGCCGTGCGCGTACACGCCGACGGGGAAGGTGCGGCAGACGTCGCGTCCGTATGCGGGGAATGCGTCGGCGACGGCGTGGACTCTGTTCACTTACGACGCGCTGGGGCGGACGATTTCTGTGCGCGCGCCGGATGGGGCTTCCACGACCGCGTACGAATACAAGGGCGAAATGGTGAAGGTGACGGATGCGTCGGGGAAGTGGAAGCTGTTTAAGCAGGATGCCTTTGGAAATCTGGCGCAAGTGAATGAGCCGAATCCGGCAGGTGGTGCGGACTATGTGACGAGCTACACGTACAACATGCGGGATCAATTGATCAACGTGTCGATGCCTCGCCCAACTGGGACGCAGACGCGCGATTTTGGATACGATTTGGTTTCCGGGGCGATGCTGTTTAAGCAGGAGCCGGAGACGGACATGAATGCGACGGATCGCACGGTCATGGGCTACGATTCGTTTGGGCGGTTGGCGTACAAGACTGACGCCAAGAATCAGATGGTGGAGTTCGATTACGATCAGTACAATCGCGTGTTGACGATGAAGAAATATCTGCCTCCGGGGAGTGGTCGGCAGTGGCCTGGAAATTGCGGTCCGGAGGCGGTTTGCGAGGCGGTGACTTTCACGTACGATAATTGCGTATTCTCTCGATTGCGATCACGATTCTCTTGATCGCGATCAAGTTTTAG
>CAZCPL010000429.1:0-3630 GCA_964500255.1 uncultured Solibacteraceae bacterium
GCACTGCAAATTCTTTCCCTGTTGTCGGGGGGAAATGGCGTGAGGATGCGGCCGGAGTGGAAGGCGAAAGCGATTCCAACTCCCGAGCCGAGTCAGGAGGCCAGCATATGGCTCGAAAGCATCCTCTCATTCTCGTGAGCGCCCTACCCCATGAGATGGCGCAGGACGCCGCCAAAATGCAGGACGCAGGTGCGGCATTCACCCACATCCACGCGCGGAACCCCGAAACAGGTCATCAGTTCGCATCGAAAGCTCGGCGTGGGCTTCCCCACCAGCCGAAAGGGCGAGGTTGGACACCAAATCCAGGTCGCCCTCAATGCTCAACGGCTTGTCAGGCAAGCCGCGTTAACCGATAAGCAGATCGTCGAAAGCGAGTTGATCCGCGCTCTCTCCATCACAGCAAGACCCTGAAATCCGGATGATGGGCCCAAGCCACCGAAGACGACTTGAGTGCCGCCATCGGCTCTTACCAACGGGAGGTCGATCGCAAATGGAGCAACCCGCGATCATGCGCCTTTACTACCGGCAGTTGAGAAGTCTCTGCGAACAGTTCGGCGCCAATGAGGAACTGGAACTCACCACTTGGGGAGCATTCAATGTTCTCCGCAAGGTGGCGCTCGACTCCAATCCGGGCATGCTCGGTCGTCCCCACTGGGTGCTGTTGTTCGGATTTTCGAGCCGCCTTCCCATCGATTTCGAAACGTACCAGCGCGCGTTGCAAAAAGTGGAACGCTTCACCGAAGCCACCGGAATTCGCCCTGCGATTACCGTGGGTGCTGTGATCCGTCCATCAGAAGCCGCCCGAACCAAGCGAGGCGAAGGCTCCCCGTCAACGGACGGTGAGCATGACTATAGAGAGGTCCTGGAATGGGTGCTCTCCGATGATCGTGTGGATGCGTTTCGCGTCGGTTTGGAGGACACACCTCTGCTCTATGGCGAGCCGCAATCGAACGTCGGACTGGTGCAAGCGGCAGCCGCTATCTGCAAAGAACACGGCATAGCCATAGAGACCCGGCGATCCAAGGTGTTTCGCACGCTGGGCATCACGGAGAAATAGCCCACCAAGGGGCGCATCGCAAACCATGCGCGCCAGCACCCAACTAGAGCATTTTCAGACTTACTGTAGTACTGTAGCTGATCTCGGTGGGGCGAGCTTCAGCTTGCGCGAGGCTTCAGCCTCGCCCAGCTTCTACGCAATTTCTGAAAACGCTCTATCTACTGAAATCCATGGTGCAGCCCCAGGAATCCACGCCATTTCCCCCGGACTATCTCGCAAAAATCACCGGCCTCAGCCGAACAGGAAAAGAAATCCAAGGCAGCGGCGTGCAAATCAGCCCCACGCTGATCCTTCGGCGCTCACCAGAAATGACCCACCAGCGCTCACATAGAGTCGCCAGTGCTGGAAACAAGCCGGAGAACGACGAGAGTCGAGGAACGGAAGCATCATCCTCGCCGACAGGCGAGCATTGTTCGCCTTGGGGAGCGAGGGGAGCGAGGTGGGGCAATATCATCCTCGCCCGACAGGGCGAGCGTCTTTCGTTGGGGATGGATCTGTGACGATATCATCCACGCCGCGGGCGTGTGTCGCTGAACGCGGGCTTCTTGAACCACTCCGCGAGCTTGGTGCTCGATCCCCCGCAGTTCCCGGTGACGATCGTGGTGACGCCGTCCAGCAGATAGTTGTCGCCCCGCGGGACTTGCTCCACCGTGCCCTCGACATGCGTGTGGACGTCGATGAATCCGGGGCTGGCGACGCGTCCAGCGGCGTCGATCACGCGGTCCGCCGTGGATGCCGCGAGCCGCCCGATCGAGGCGATGCGCCCGCCCTTGATGCCAATGTCCGCGCGATACCAGGCGTTGCCGGTTCCATCGACGACGCGGGCGTTGCGGATGAGGATGTCGAAATCGGCCGCGCGGGCGGCCATGAGAAACAATGCACAGAGCGAGATCAGACGCATGTCTCAAAATTGTAACGAACGTCGGCTCTACCGCGCGCCGCGGCGGATTGCCGCGGCGTCGCTGAAGTTGGCGACAACGCGCGAAGCGCCACCGCCCGGCATCCAGGTGACCGCCGCGCCAGACCCGTGACTCCAGCCCAGAAAGCCCTCGCCTTCCGCCGCAACCGTGTGATACTCGCCCGGCAGCCACCGGAATGTTCGAGGCGTGGCTACCGATACTCCGTCCACCGTTACGTTGAGACCGGATGGAACGGCATCAATTTCCACCGCGACCGGCTCGCCGAACACGATCACGCGTCGCGTGACGGAATCCCACAGATACACAAACCCCCTGTGATCCGTGGCGATTTTGGAGTCGCTATAAATCGCCAGTTCCGTCGATGCCCGGCCCGCCTGCAGGGGCTGGGCATCGACGGAACTGGTGTCGCTCGACAGCCGCGTGACCTGTCCATCCGCCGCAATGCGCACGAGCAGATAGTTTGCCGTCGTCTGCTGGTTGGCGACGTTGCGGTAAACCAGCGCGTACGCGGATCCATTCGGTCCGGCGGCCATCGAAGAAATCTTCAGGCCCTGCAAGTTCGCCGCGGTGGAAACGAACCCCTCCGGGTCGATTGCCCGCACTGAAACTCCGCCGTCGTCATAGAGCAGACGGCCGTCGGCAGTCGCGAAAAACGAACTCGGAATTCCTCCATTCGCGCCGGTGCACGCGAAAATGGCAGGGATGCCGTCCGCATAAGCGTTATTGCGCAGGTCGCGAACGCCTCCGCACCAAGGCGTCCCCGTCACGCTCGTGATCTGGCCGTCGCGCAAGCGGCGCAGCCAATTGCCGTCGATGAGCAGCAGCGATCCGTCCGCGGCCGTCGAAACCGAAGTTGGAAACATGTAAGTAGCCAGCGCCGGGGCGGGATCGGGGTCGTTTGACGTCTGGTTCACAGGCTTCTGCGACCCGGTGCCGCCGATGGTGTTGACGATCCCGGAGGATTCAATGCGCCGGATACGGTGCGGCTCTGAATAGACGACCCTGCCTTCCGGGTCCACGGTCATGCCCAAAGTGAAATCCATGGGCGAATCCGCCGCCACCACGCCCTCGCCGCTTCGTCCGTAGGCGCCTGTCCCACCGATGTAGGTCGCGCGGCCCCGAGAGTCCACCTTCACGATCCGGCGTTGGCTGGCCGCATAGATCTGTCCCGATGCGTCGGTGGCGAGCGCGGAAACCTGCGGTAGTTGCAGATCTTGAATCAGCGTTTCCGGTTGTGTGGAATCCACATTGATACGCTCGATGATGCCGCTTGCCAGAATGCGCCGCAGAAATCCGTTGCCCGAATCGTGGACATACACGATGCCGCCGGCGTCGATCGCCAACGATTTGGGTTCAAACAGCTCGGCGCTCGTGGCGGGCCCGCCATCGCCGCGGCTGCCGCGGGCGCCGGTGCCCGCGAACACGCTCCAGATCCCGGCGGGCGTGCGCCGCAGGATCCTATGGTTGCCCGTGTCGGCGATCAGCAGGTTGCCGCTCAAGTCCAGCGCAAGTCCAGTCGGGCTCGATAACCTTTCGCCGCTCGAGCCCGCTGGAATAATGGACATCGTGGGGCGGCCCAGCACCGTGAGACTGTTCGATTGCCGTAACACCGCAACGGAGCCGTTGGCCGCGTAGGGTGCGCCGGTATCGGTG
>CAZCPL010000430.1:0-3574 GCA_964500255.1 uncultured Solibacteraceae bacterium
TGTCACCGACGCTGAGCTTGCGCTTCATCGCGATGTAGCACTTGACCAGCTTGATGACGCCGGGAGGCAGTTCGTCGCCCTTCTTGAGCTTGGCCTTCTTCTCTTCATTGATCTTTTCGAGAACGGCGATCTGACGCGAGGTCATGTCTTCGATCTCGTCGAGCTTCTCGTTGAGGAGCGGATCCTTCTTGTCGAGGCGCATGCGTTTGAGATCGCGCGAACGCATTTTCTCAAGGATGTCGCGGGTGATCTCCTGGCCCTTGCCGAGGAGCTTCTTGTTGGTCTTTTCGTCGTGCAGGTCGGCCTGAACGATGCGGCCACCGAGCATCATGAACAGACGCTTGGAGCGTTCGTCGTTGAGGATGCGCTTTTCGTCGTTGAGGTTGCGCTCGAGGCGTTGGACTTCTTCTTCCTGGATGATCTTGGAGCGTTCATCGAGGTCTGCGCCCTTGCGCGAGAAGACCTTGGCATCGACGACAACACCTTCAATACCCGGAGGGCAATAGAGTGAGGCGTCCTTGACGTCGCCAGCCTTCTCACCGAAGATGGCCCGAAGGAGCTTCTCTTCAGGAGTGAGCTGGGTTTCGCCCTTGGGCGTTACCTTGCCGACGAGGATGTCGCCGGGCTTGACGGTGGCACCGATACGGATGATGCCGGATTCGTCGAGGTTACGAAGGAATGATTCCGAGATGTTCGGAATATCACGAGTGATTTCTTCGGGGCCGAGCTTGGTGTCGCGAGCTTCGATTTCGAATTCTTCGATGTGGATGGAGGTATAGTAATCTTCCTTGACCATCTTTTCGGAGATGACGATAGCGTCTTCGAAGTTATAACCGCGCCAGGGCATGAAGGCGACCAGCACGTTGCGGCCGAGAGCGAGTTCACCGGCGTCGGTGCAAGGACCGTCGGCGAGAACATCACCTTTGACAACACGCTGACCAACATAAGCAATGGGCTTCTGGTTGATGCAGGTGTTTTGATTGGAGCGCTTGAACTTGGTAAGCGGGTAAATGTCGGCACCGACTTCGCGCGACATCTGCCCTTCGGCTACACCGCCGCCATCGACGCGAACGATGATACGTTCGGAGTCAACGGAATCGACGATGCCGGCGCGCTTACAGATGACAACGGCGCCAGAGTCACGAGCGGTGACCTTCTCCATACCGGTACCGACGACAGGTGAGTCTGCGCGGAGCAGCGGCACGGCCTGGCGTTGCATGTTTGAACCCATGAGTGCACGGTTGGCGTCATCGTTCTCAAGGAACGGAATGAGCGAAGCGGCGACCGAGACAAGCTGCTTGGGCGAGACGTCCATGTATTGAACGTCGGCGACGGTCTTGAGGACGAAGTTGCCGGCCTGACGGGCATTGACCAGCTCTGAGGTGATCTTGCCCTTCTCGTCGAGCGGGATGTTGGCCTGGGCGACGACATATTTGTCTTCTTCCCATGCGCTGAGATAGTCGGAGTGCGATTCGAAATCGGCAAGCTGCTTATCTTTGCCGAGAGCCTTGTTGGCCTTCTCGATTTCAGTGCGCTTGATCACGTCGTTGACCTTGTAGGAGGTATCGCCGGGATTGAGAATGCGCACTTCGTCGATGACGTAGCCGTCAACGACGCGCCGGTAAGGCGATTCGATGAAGCCGTAATCATTGATGCGGGCGAAGCAGGCGAGCGAGGAGATCAGACCGATGTTTGGGCCTTCCGGGGTTTCGATCGGGCAGATGCGGCCATAGTGAGTAGTGTGTACGTCGCGGACTTCGAAGCCAGCGCGCTCTCGTGAGAGACCGCCCGGTCCAAGCGCTGAAAGACGACGCTTGTGGGTGATTTCCGAGAGTGGGTTTGTCTGGTCCATGAACTGCGAGAGCTGCGAAGAACCGAAGAACTCGCGGATCGCGGCCATGACTGGCTTGGCGTTGACGAGATCGTGCGGCATGGCAGTGGACATTTCCTGGTAGACCGACATCTTTTCCTTGATGGCACGTTCCATACGGACGAGGCCGATACGGAACTGGTTTTCGAGGAGTTCGCCGACGGCGCGAACGCGACGGTTGCCCAAGTGATCGATGTCGTCGACGGCGCCGATACCGCGGCGCAGCTTGAGGAGGTACTTGATGGTGGCAATGAAATCGCCAGTATCTAGAACGCGACGGTCGAGAGGATTGGTGAAGTTGGGCTTACCGTCCTTCTTGAGCTGTTCCTGCTTTTCGTTCCAGCCTTCGGGAATGAACTTTTCGTCGTCGTGGATCTTGATGTTGAACTTCATGCGGCCGACGCGCGAGAAGTCATACTTGCGGGCGTCGAAGAACATGCCCTGGAAGAGCTGGGTAGCGGTATCGAGGGTAGGGGGATCGCCCGGACGAAGCTTGCGATAGATTTCGAGGAGGCTCTCGGCCTGGCTTTTCTTTTCGTCCTTGCGGATGGTTTCGCTGATGACGACGCCGACTTCGTCGCGCTCGGGGAAGAAGATTTCGAGGTGCTCGATGCCTGCTTCCATGAACTTCGAGAAGTGAGTCTCGGTGACCTTGTGGTTTGCCTCGGCAAGGATTTCGCCGGTTTCCATGTCGATCACGTCGGCAGCAAAGTGAGCACCTTCGATATCGTTGGGGGCTACTTCGACTTCCTGGATTTTGTTGTCCTTGATGGCCTTATAGACGGAAGTGGTGATCTTCTTCCCTTGGGCAACGACGACTTCGCCAGCCTTGTTGAGGATGGCGTAGGAGAGCTTCTGGGCCTTGAGCGAGTCGGCGACGCCGAGCATCAGCTTGCCCTTCTTGAGGCTCAGCCTGGAGAGCGTGTCGGTATAGAAGGCCTTGATGATCTGCTCGTCAGACTTAAAACCGAGAGCGCGAAGGAAAACCGTGCCGTAGAACTTACGCTTGCGATCAATGCGAACGAAGAGGTAGTTCTTGTTGTCGTATTCAAATTCAACCCACGAACCGCGGTAAGGGATGATCTTGCCGAGGTGGTAGCCGGCGGCGGGAACGCGTTCAAAGAAGACGCCGGGCGAACGGTGCAACTGGCTGACGATGACGCGCTCGGTGCCGTTGATGACAAAGGTACCGTTTGGGGTCATCAGCGGGATTTCACCGAAGAAGACTTCCTGTTCCTTGATGTCGCGAACGGTCTTGGCCTTAGGATCGGGGTTTTCGGGATCCTTGTCATAGACAGTGAGACGAATGGTGACTTTGAGGGGCGCAGAGAAGGTCATGCCGCGCTCTTCGCAATCGGGGATGTCGTATTTGAGCTGGAGGCCTACCGGATCGCCGCAACGGTTACAGAAGGTAACGATGTTCTTGTTAAAGGTGCCGCAAGCGTGGCAGAGAACGTCACCGGCGTGGAAGGGGTCAGTCTGGATCGTGGATCCGCACTGACGGCAGACGCTGCGCAAGTGGTTGAGACCCTTGAGGGCGGAGCACTTGCATTCCCAGTTGCCGATGGCATAGTCGACGAAATCGAGTTGGGAGAGACCGCGGAAGTCAGTGATCGGGAAGACGCTCTTGAAGACGCTCTGGAGACCGATTTCATCGCGTTCGTCCGGCAGCAAATCCATCTGAAGGAAGCGCATGTAGCTGAG
>CAZCPL010000431.1:0-3572 GCA_964500255.1 uncultured Solibacteraceae bacterium
GTTATACAGTTCGCCGAGCGACCGCCAGTACTTCGGGCCGGTTTGAGTAGGGTTGATCTGAATGAGTTTCGACATCGGCTTACCGGTGGCACCCCGAGCAGTTTACGGGAGGGTTGATATTCTTTGCTGCGATGATCTCTTTGCCGATCACCTCGGCGTCGCGATCCGGAACCCAGTCTAACTTTGTGACCAGATGCGCAGGACGCAAGCGGGCGGCAGGGTTGCGGTGGCAGCTAATGCACCAAGCCATGTTGAGAGGCTCGTGCTGCCGGACTTCAACCATCTGGTCGACACGCCCATGGCAGCTTACGCAACTCACGCCGGATACGACATGCGCTTGGTGATTGAAATAGACGTAATCGGGAAGCTTGTGGATTTTTAGCCACTCGACTGGCTTACCAGTCTCATAACTGGCGCGCACAGGCGCGAGCTTCTCGCTCTTTGCCTTGACCTGCTTGTGGCAGTTCATACAAACTTCTGTGGGGGGAATCGCCGCAAACCCGGCCTTCGTGACAGTGTAGTGGCAGTATGTGCAATCCATGCCCATCGTACCCGCGTGTAGCTTGTGACTGTAGGGCACAGGTTGCTCGGGCTGGTAGCCCGTATCTTGCACTCTGGGATGACTTGCGTAGGAATAAAGGCCAACGCCGGCCATCAGCCCCGCACCGACAACGAGGCCCCCGAGCTTCAGAATGAGGTCAGCGGACCGAGAAAAAATCGCAGGCATGAGTGGTTTGCGACCGCCTCCCAGTGGTCTTCGAATTACTAGTTATAGCAGGAATGGAATTTTTGCGCAATGGCCGCAAAGAATCCCGTCTGGATGTAAATCTCGCATCGCAACCGAAAGCAGTTGTTTGGTTGGCTCCCTGACACGGAACCTTGGTCCTGAAGAGAGCTTCAGGCATTTTGCTTATTTTAGCACAAATGTTCCAAGTTTTGTAACACTCTTTCAAGGCCTATGGAAAACCGGATTTCCCTGTAACCCGCTCATCTTGTGAGGCTTATCGGCAACAGGCACCCTACTTCTAGATCGGACCCATAGGTGGGATCCTTTAGTTTTTTTGTTCGGGCTTTGACTGGAGCGAAAGGCCGAGGTCCTTCAGGAACTTTGCAATTTCACGCGATCCCTCACCAACACCCGCTGGGTTCCAATGCGTATCGTCGGCGTGATAAATGAGTTGCCCCGCCTTGAGGGCAGAAGCAGCCCCGCGTCGCAGAGCGGGTGTGAGATCCAAAACCGGAATCTGCGCCGACCGGAGCGCCGATTCCGCATCCGCCAGCGGCGAAGCCGGAATAGCCAAAGGCGGATTCCGCATCAGCGGCCCGTAAACGGAATACTTCGATGGCATCAGCACCACCAGCAATTCGTTTCCCGTTTCCCTCACCGCCGCACGCAAACTGCGAAAAAACGCAAGATCGGGTTTCGAAGGATTTCGGATGGCTTCCAACTCCGCATCGTAACTGAGCATGGGTTGGCCGTTCGTCAAAGTCACCCGCGAAACCTGAGAGGGTGAACCGGAGGGGAGAATGCCGTGCAACTCAGCATGACGAAGGCCCCTTTGCACGGTCATTTTCAAAGGGGAGAAAGTAAACCATGCTCGCGCCCACTTGAGTGCACCGCTCGCAGCGGGATACCAGGTGGGTTCTTTGCCTCCGCCAAGCTTCTGCGCCAAGCGCCGCTGGGTGGAAAGTGGGGGATCGATCGGTCCGGTGGGAAAAGGATGCAGTTGGGCATGTTCCCAAATCAGAAAGCTGTTGCGGATACCTTGCGCCTCAATGATCTTCAGCGCGTACCCCCATTGAGGTTTCTGTGCGGACGCGTTGTAGACGTGTTGCCCGGGAAGAATTCGATCCAATTGTCGGGAAAGAGTATCCTCATCGCTCAAGCTGGAACCGACACCGAAGGAATCTCCGGTCAGCACCATGGTGTAAGGATTGGAATCACCCGGGGGATTGCGGAACCCGCGTGTGTCCGTAGTGAACCTTTCCCGGCGGCTCACTCTGCACGATTCGCAGTTGGCCAAGTTCGAAAGATCGCCAAAGGCTTGGGGATTGTCGTAAACAAGCAGCGGCCGGAAGTCGCCTTCGGCGGTGGCCATGGGCAGGGCGGATTCCCAGGCGCGGAACGTCTGGATTCGCTCGGGAAAGAACCGCATTCCAGCGTCCCACAAACAGGCCGCGGCAATCAGCAGCGGACAGAGAAGCTTCAGATCGAACCAGTTGGATTTGGAAGTCGTCATGGGCGTTGAATCTCAGTCTCAGAACTGGAAGTACAGAAAAGGCGACGGCTTTCCGCCGTAAACGATGAGAACGCAGACTGCAAAGAGCACGGCCCAGCCGAGAGACTGGCGAACGTCCCAGTCGTGCTTCAACTGAAAGGTGTTGGGTCCGAAATGGGAAAAGCCACCGGCGATGAGCAGCATGGGAACCAACGTCGCCGCGCTGGGAATAGCGGTACCGATATGGAAGTTCACGAACATGCGTCCGAGGATTCCCCAGGCCATCTCGAAGTTTTCGGCGCGGAAGAAGACCCAACCGATGAGAATCAGTAGGAACGTCCCGGCCTTTTGGAATTGCGCAGGCAACAGGGTTCGCTTGCCAAGCAGCCGTTCGACGCTGAGCAGAGCGCCGTGATAGCCACCCCAGACAATAAAGGTCCAACCGGCACCGTGCCAGAGTCCGCCAAGCAGCATGGTGACGATCAGATTGCGATGGGTTTGAAATTCACCGAAGCGATTGCCGCCAAGGGGAATGTAGAGGTAGTCGCGCAGGACGCTCGAAAGTGAGATGTGCCAGCGGCGCCAAAAGTCTCCGATGCCAAGAGCTTGATAGGGCGAATTGAAATTCTGCGGCAAGCGAAGGCCGAACATCATCCCCAGGCCAACGGCCATGTCGCTATAGCCCGAGAAGTCGAAGTACAACTGATAGGCATAGCCAAGGGAACAGAGCCATGCGCCAGGCGTATCCAATGCGCGCCAATCGCGCAAAGCGGGATCGATAATCGTGGCGATGGTATCGGCAATCAGAACTTTTTTGATCATGCCGATCGCAAACATCGACCAGCCGCGGCCAAGCAGCCCGTCGCGATCCGGATGACCGATATGTTCCAGGTCTTTCTCAATCTCGCGGAACCGAACGATGGGTCCGGCGACGAGTTGCGAAAAGAGCGAAACATAGCAGGAAAACTCAAAGACATCGCGGGTCGGGGTAATGACTCGTCGATGGCAGTCCACGATGTAGGTGATTGTATGAAACGTGTAGAAGGAGATGCCGACGGGCAAGACGATGTCGTAGTGAGGGACAGCCAGTTGCCAACCGAGCGCCTGCGAGAGGCTTTCAAAGTTGCTCAGGGTGAAATTCGCGTATTTGAAGACAGCCAGCAACAACAGATCGAAGGTAACCGGGATGATCAGGCAGAGTTTGCGCCGGTAGGGGTCGTCATCCCACTTCAGAAATCCGAGGCCGGCGATGTAGCTGACGGCGGTGGAAAGCGCCATGAGAGCGCAAAACTTGACACTCCAAAACGAGTAGAAAAGATAACCGGTGAGCGTGAGCCAAACGTACCTTTGAGA
>CAZCPL010000432.1:0-1849 GCA_964500255.1 uncultured Solibacteraceae bacterium
CACTTGACCCTTTGCCACCCAAAGCAGTCCCCATTTTGCAGGAAGATCCTTCACCTGAATGACTTCTGCCGGACACAGGTAGTAACGCCTTTGACCCATTCCGTCCTGAGGTATTTTGCGCACGGGCTTATTTGCGTCCCTCAAGAAATCCGTGCGGGTCACCTTGCATTCGATCAAAATGGAGCCAGCTTCGGGGGCCCAGCCGATCACGTCTGGATTCTCAGGAGCCGCCGTGGCGGATTCGTAAAGCACGACCGAACATTTCCGGTAGAGCCAACGTACGCCGATCGAGACTAGTGTGGAGTGTTCCAAGCCTAAAACATTATAGCGTCCGAATGTCTTCCCGACACGTCACACCACACTTCGCTTCACAACGGGGAATCCGCGTGGGCTAGCTATGATAGATCCCATGACACGCCGCCAGTTCTTGGGCTCGCTCGGTGCAACCGCCTCTGCCGTTTGCCAAACTCCCCAACGACCGAATGTCCTGTTTGTTTCCGTCGACGACATGAACGACTGGGTCGGTTGCCTTTCGGGAGCGGAGAATCATGTCAGGACTCCGAACATTGACCGGCTCGCGAAACGCGGCGCTCTGTTCTCGAATGCCCATTGTGCCTCGCCGCTCTGCAATCCGTCCCGCACGGCGCTGTTCACCGGCATGCGACCTTCTTCAACGGGAATGTACAACAACGACCAGTTCTGGAAACCCAATCTGCCCGGTGTCGTCACGCTGCCGATGCACTTCAAGGCGAATGGCTATACCGTCGCCGGGGCAGGCAAAATCTTTCATCACACCGCTGGCAACAATCCGCCCGATCAATGGGATGACTTTCAACTACAAGTCTTCGACGACCCATGGTACAGGCGCGCAGACTGGTATCCATGGAACAAGCGCGTCCCCGCGCCCGCAGGCCACCCGTTCCATGGGCTGCAGGATTTTCAGGGCGAGTTCGATTGGGGCGTGATTCCAGCCGAAGAGCGCGAGTACGGCGATCAGAAAGCGATCGATTATGGCCTTGCTTTTCTCAACAAATCTCAGAAAAAGCCCTTCTTTCTCGCCATCGGACTCTGGCATCCGCACATCCCGATGTTCGCTCCTCAGAAGTACTTCGATCTGTATCCCGTGGAAAAGGTTAAGATTCCGTTGACACCCGAGGGCGACCTCGACGATGTGCCCAAACAGGGGCAGGACTTCGCCTCATTCCGCCGCGATGAACACCAGCGGATTGTCAAGGAAGGGAAGTGGCGCGACGCGGTCCGTGCCTATCTCGCGGCCATCAGCTTCGCGGACGCGATGATCGGACGCTTGCTGGACGGTCTCGAACAATCGCCTCATGCGGGCAATACGATCGTTGTCTTTTGGTCCGACAACGGATGGCATCTCGGCGAGAAGGAGCACTGGCACAAGTCGACGCTGTGGCAGCGGTCGACTCATATTCCACTGATTTTCTCGGGACCTGGAGTGCGGCAGACTGGGGTTGCACGCAAACAGGCGGTCAGCCTATTGGACCTTTATCCAACGCTGATCGACCTCTGTGGACTTCCCCCAAAGAAGAACCTCGAAGGGCTGTCGCTGGTTCCGCTGCTCAAGAGTGCCTCATCTCGCCGTCCGCCCGCGGTGATCGATTTCATGCGTGGCAACCATGCGGTTCGCGACGAACGCTGGCGCTACATACGCTATCACGATGGCACTGAGGAACTGTACGACGAACGCGCCGATCCGAATGATTTTCGGAACCTTGCCGGTGAATCCAAACATGCCGCGCGAAAGTTGGAAATGTCCAAGTGGATTCCGAAGTCAGCGGCTGAGTCGAAGCCGGAGCGAACGGCCTTCGACTTCGATTTCGCC
>CAZCPL010000432.1:1859-3566 GCA_964500255.1 uncultured Solibacteraceae bacterium
TGGATTAATGTCGGATACGCACGGCTTCTTAGACGAGGCCGTTTTCGAGTACTTCGCCGAGTGCGACGAGATTTGGCACGCCGGCGATTTTGGGACCCTGGCATTGCTGGATCGGATTCAAGCGTTCAAACCGATGCGCGGTGTCTATGGCAATGTCGACGGCGCCGAGATCCGTCGAGTGGTTCCGCGCGATTTGGAATGGGAGTGCGAGGGGATTCGAGTGTACATGACGCACATTGGCGGCTATCCAGGGGCGTACGAACGGGGGATCAAGGACGAGTTGGCCAAGCGCGAGCCGGATGTTTTCATTTGTGGGCATTCGCATATCCTGCGTGTGATGCGGGATCAGCCGCTGGGAATGGTCCACCTGAATCCGGGGGCGTGTGGCCATCATGGTTGGCACCAGATGCGGACGCTTCTGCGGTTCAGTGTGGAAGACGGAAAATTGAAGGAGATGGATGCCGTGGAGTTGGGTCCGCGAGGTCGACGGTCGACTTAACGAGAGTTCATTGCAAACTCGCAGCCTGTGAAAGACCGCCAGCGAACCCAACCAAACCGCTGCGCTATAGTAGCGATTGCCGATGCTGGATTTACTCGTCTGCGCCGCAACAGAAATCGAATCTCATCTGTTGAAGAGCCACGCTCCGATCCTGCTCACAGGCATCGGCGCGGTGAATGCCGCATACACGCTGACCCGCTTTCTCGAGCGCAACGAAGTCCGCCGGATCGTAGTTTGTGGCATCGGCGGTGCCTACCTCGGTTCAGGACTCTCCATCGGTGACGTATGCTGCGCTGCAACGGAGACATACGGAGATCTCGGAGTCGAAACGCCCGAAGGGTTTCTCAACATGGAAGCCCTCGGCTTTCCGGTTGTCACGACCTTTCCACTGCAGTTCTATCCCCATGCGCGGCGGGAAAAGTTCGTCACCGTGAACACCTGTAGCGGCACCGATGCACTGGCTCGCGCAATGGAAAAACGCACGGCAGGCGGCTCGGTGGAAAATATGGAGGGTGCGGCGATGGCGCACGTGGCTGGGCTTGCGGGGATTCCGATAGGCGAGGTTCGAGGCATCAGTAACATGACCGGCAATCGCGATCGAGCCGCCTGGCGTGTTCGTGAAGCGTCCACGGCGGCACAAGAAGCACTGATTAAATGGATCAAAACGCTCTGACTTTTGGCTTTTCGACGTGTCCCAACGACACCTTCGCTTTTCATGCTCTTATCCACGGCCTCGTCCCCGGGCCGACCGTGCGACCGCACATGGACGATATTGAGGCATTGAATGTGCTCGCAGAAGGAGGCGCATTGGAAGTGACCAAGATCTCGATCGGTGCCTATGGCCGCGTTCGCGATCGGTACGCACTGATGCGTTCGGGCGGAGCGGCGGGCTATGGCGTCGGACCGATCGTGGTGGGGCGGCGCGAGGCCCGCGCGGTTGGCGGACGCGTTGCGATTCCCGGCAAGACCACCACCGCAGCCCTACTACTCAATCTCGCGGGGGAGTTCGAGACGGTCGCCATGCGGTTCGATCTCATCGAAAATGCTGTGTTGAACGGCGATGTGGATTGCGGCGTGCTGATTCACGAGGGGCGGTTTACCTATCGGACCAAGGGTCTGCATCTGCTGGCGGATCTTGGTTCCATTTGGGAACAGAGGATGCAGTGCCCGCTGCCCTTAGCGGCGATCGCCATTCGTCGTGATCTGAT
>CAZCPL010000433.1:0-3564 GCA_964500255.1 uncultured Solibacteraceae bacterium
AGGTAGCGAAATTCCTTGTCGGGTAAGTTCCGACCTGCACGAATGGAGTAACGATCTGACGACTGTCTCAACAATCTGCCCGGCGAATTTGTGGTTCCGGTGAAGACGCCGGATGCCCGCAGCAAGACGGAAAGACCCCGTGCACCTTTACTATACTTTATCAATGAATTATGGGTTGTTCTGCGCAGGATAGGTGGGAGGCTTTGAGCTCGGATTCTCGGATTCGAGGGAGCCAACGGTGAGATACCACCCTGAATAATCTGTGATTCTAACCTACGCCCGTTATCCGGGTGAGGGACATTGGTAGACGGGTAGTTTGACTGGGGCGGTCGCCTCCTAAATTGTAACGGAGGCGTACGAAGCTAAGTTCACTCTGTTTGGAAATCAGAGGTCGAGTGCAATGGCATAAACTTGGTTAACTGCGAGACCAACAAGTCAAGCAGGTGCGAAAGCAGGTCATAGTGATCCGGTGGTTCTGTATGGAAGGGCCATCGCTCAACGGATAAAAGGTACGCCGGGGATAACAGGCTGATCGGAGTCAAGAGTTCACATCGACGCTCCGGTTTGGCACCTCGATGTCGGTTCATCGCATCCCGGGGGTGTAGAAGCTCCCAAGGGTTAGGCTGTTCGCCTATTAAAGCGGTACGTGAACTGGGTTCAGAACGTCGCGAGACAGTTCGGTCCCTATCTGCTGTGGGCGCAGGAAAATTGAGAGGGCTTGACACTAGTACGAGAGGACCGTGTTGAACCAACCTCTTGTGATTCAGTTGTTCCGCCAGGAGCACTGCTGAGTAGCGAAGTTGGGTCAGGATAAACGCTGAATGCATATAAGCGTGAAACCTTCCTCAAGATGAGTTTTCCCAAGCGAAAGCTAAGAAGGGCCGTGGAAGACCACCACGTCGATAGGACGGATGTGTAAGCACAGCGATGTGTTGAGCTGACCGTTACTAATAGCCCGTTCGGCTTGATCATAAAATTTACCACCCACATAGGTGGTTTGCGCAAGGCTCAAAAGCTGCTTGCAAACCCAATAGTTTGCCCATCAATATTCACAAAGACGCCACCCAAGCGTCTTTGGCTTCTCATCAAAGCAAAGTCATCACAAGCTTTGGGTGATTCTAGCGTAGAGGTCACACCCGTTCCCATCCCGAACACGGAAGTTAAGCTCTTCAGCCCCAATGGTACTGCGCGGGTAGCTGCGTGGGAGAGTAGGACGTCGCCCGATTAAACAAACACTAGCCCCGGTCTTAACCCCCGGGGCCTTTGTGTCTCTACCGCCTCTCTCAGTGCCGACCTGTACACCCCGCATTGAGCCCCAGCTCACAGCGCGCCGACCGACCCAAGGATCTCGGAGCGGACCTGCCTTTTCCCTCCGCTAGCATTGCAAAGGACTTCCCTTGGGCACCCCCCCTCCATCCAGTCGCGGATTCCGATCGCGCCTCAACGACCACGGATACCCCCGGATTCGATCTCGCGGCAAACCTCTTTGTGGCTCACCCGGAACTGTTTCAACTTATCCCGTTGAAACAGTTTACAGCCCCGGAGCGTGCGCATCGTGAAAAATCCTCGCCGCCGTCCTCGATCTTGCCAGTGCGAATCCGGTTCAAAGGCCCGCCCCCAGGCGTCGCCAGAGTGAGACCCCGGTGACACCACCCCAGCAGCAACATCAAGTACCAGGCATTGTTCTCGTCATCGCCAACGACTTCAACCATCGCACGGCGATTGGTACTCGCAACTGAGGAATGTGCGTGCAAGGATCTTCCGCGCAAGATATAGTCGAGTCCGATTTGGGCCGTACCATTCCAAAGTCGGATCGCGCTACCTCGAAGGAGGATAGGGTCCTGAGCCAGCGATAAAGGATTTTCGCAAACACGCCGAACTAATAAGAAGCATGACTCTGCGAAAGATCGTCGCCGCGTGCCTCAGGACCTTCATCGCCCTAGGCGCAGCCTTCATTGTTTTTGAGATCGCCTGCTGGATCCATCCTCCAGTCATGGCATGGGGATTGGCCGTCGCTGGACGCGCCGAAATCTGCTCCGCGCCGGATGTCTACACCGGTACGGCACGCACCCTCGCGATTCGCGACCGCGAGAAGAAGGTCGCCGCTGGCGCGAAACTCGGCAAGCACGATGGCGAGCTCTCGTTCTGGAACACTCCCGATGGCGACTGGTGGATTCCCACCGGCGGTGAAACGGTACTGCCGCTGTTGCTCGCCCAACAACGCACCAGCATCTATGACAACCAGACCATCAAGGGCAAAGTGGTTCTCGATTGCGGAGCGCACATCGGGCTTTACTCTCGCGAGGCCCTGGAAGGCGGCGCGGAACGGGTCATCGCCATCGAGCCTTCACCCGTTAACGTGGCATGCCTCCGCCGCAACGTCGAACTCATGGGCGGCGGCAATGGCCGCGTCACGGTTTATCCCAAAGGTGTCTGGGATGAAGAGAAAAAACTGCAGTTCTTCCACACGCCGACCAACTCGGCCGGCGACAGCTTTGTGTCCAAAGTCGAAGGCGACCAGGTGCTCGAAGAGATTCCTGTGACCACGATCGATCGCATCGCCGAAGAGTTGAAACTACCAAGCGTCGATGTGATCAAGATGGACATCAAGGGCGCCACCATCCGAGCGTTAAATGGCGCGAGCGCCGTTGTTGCCAAGTACCATCCGAAGTTCGCCATCTCAACCGAAGAGCGTGAGGATTCCGCACAAGAAATCATCCAGTGGATGAAGGCGCATGGTTACCGTCTGCGCTGCGGCTCGTGCGTTGTGGGCGCAACGATGATCGTGAGTCCCGACGTGCTGTTCTTTGAGCATTAGCGATCAGTGGCCTCCTGGCAACTCGCGGTTCTTGCGCTTCTTTGTGAAGCTCATCGCGGCCAGCCGGAGGCCTTCCCTGTCAATCTGCACGAGTGCAGCGTCCTGCTCTGGATTGAGGCCCGCGCGCAACGCCTCCGCCTCCGGATCTCGCATGAAAGCCTCGCGAAACACAGCATCCATATAAACCCTGGCAAGAAACGCTTCAAACTTCTCGTCCGTCATCTCACGCAGCGTACCCTCTTCACAGCCTGCCTCGCCTCCCGAATCTGGGCCATAGCACGTCGAACTTTGAATAGTCGCCATCGCGCTCAATCAGCACGGTGAGCGGTTCCGTTGTGCGTGCCGCGACTTGCTCCAGCAGTTGAAACACAGGCGCAGGCACATGACGCGATCCAGCGGGATTGCGGCGAGAAACTCTTCCGCATCGAATCCGAAATTCGACGAATTCGCATGGACATTGTGCAGATCGAGCAGCAACCCCACCCCAGGATGCCCGCGCAGATCCTCAACGAGCCACTGCGCCTCCGATAGCGGACTCGCCGGCGGATCGATCAACATCGCGATGTTTTCCATCACAGTCGCGGAGCCAACCACACGCTTCATCCGGTCGAGATTCGCCATCGTTGCATCGACCGTCGAAGCGTCGCGGCAAGGCGCAGCGAGATGTCCAATCTCACGTCCACCGGCGCGGACCCAGGCCAGATGTTCGCTCCAGGAATCGGGCCGGATGCGATCGATCAAGCGTG
>CAZCPL010000434.1:0-3560 GCA_964500255.1 uncultured Solibacteraceae bacterium
GATCGAACAACTGCTTGGCGACGACCGATAGGTGCACGAATACCAGCAGGCGGTTCCGCCCTGATTCAGCGTAGATCGAACGACTACAAACATGAAGCTAAAGTTCAAGCAACAGACGTTCCAGACCGACGCGGTGATGGCCGTGGTGGACTGCTTCCAGGGCCAACCGCTTGGCAGCGGCGTTGTCTACCGCGTCGATCCCGGCCGCGAGCTTAACCCCGCCCAGCCGTCCTTACCGAACGTTGAGTACACCGGCTTCAAGAACAGTGATCTCGCGATTCCACACGCGGAAGTCCTGAAGAACCTGCAAGCGATTCAGCAGAGCCAGAACCTGACGCTGTCCGAGGCGCTGAAACGAACTGCCGTGTGTGACTTCAATCTCGATGTGGAGATGGAGACCGGCACCGGCAAGACCTATTGCTACATCAAGACGATGTTCGAGCTCAATCAGCGCTACGGCTGGAGCAAGTTCATCGTTGTGGTGCCGAGCATCGCCATCCGAGAGGGCGTCTCTAAATCGCTCGAAATCACCGCCGAGCATTTTCTGGAGCAGTACGGCAAACGCGCCCGCTTCTTCATTTACAACTCTAAGCAGCTTCACAATCTGGAAAGCTTTTCTTCTGACGCGGGCATTAGCGTAATGGTGATCAACGTCCAGGCGTTCAATGCGCGCGGCCAAGACGCCAGGCGCATCTACGAGGAATTGGACGATTTTCAATCGCGCCGCCCCATCGACGTGATCTCCCGGAACCGGCCCATCCTGATCCTGGACGAGCCGCAAAAGATGGAGGGCGCGAAGACCCTGGAATCCCTGAAAGAGTTCAACCCGCTGATGGTGTTGCGCTATTCAGCGACGCATAAGCAGGAACACAACAAGGTCTACCGCCTGGATGCCCTGGACGCCTACAACCAGAAGCTGGTGAAGAAGATTTCCGTTCGCGGAATCTCGGTGAAGGGCTTGGCCGGCACCAATGCCTACTTCTATCTGGAATCAATTGAGATATCCACCACGAAGCCGCCAGAAGCGCGGATGGAAATCGAGATCCGGCAGAACACCGGCATCAAGCGCGTGCTGCGGAAGGTCGGCAAGACGAGCAACCTGTACGATCTCTCGGAAGGCCTCGATCAGTACAAAGGGTTCGTCGTTGCGGATATCAGCGCGCTCGACAACACCGTTAGCTTCACCAACGGCGCGGTCCTTCATGCCGGTGAAGCTGCCGGGGACGTGACCGAGTCCGCGCTGCGCCGGATTCAGATTCGTGAAGCGATTCGGGCGCACTTCGAGAAGGAGCAGGAGCTTTTCGCGCAAGGCTTGAAAGTGCTCACGCTGTTCTTCATCGACGAAGTGGCCAAGTACCGGGCATATGATGACACGGGTGAGCGGCCCGGCGAATACGCGCAGATCTTCGAGGAAGAGTACAACATCCAGCTCAACGAAATGCTGACGTTGGACGGGGTACTACCTGAAGATGCTTCGGCCTACAACCGGTATCTGAAGGGCATCCTGACATCGAGGACGCACAACGGCTATTTCTCGATCGACAAGAAAAGCAAGCGTTTGGTGAACCCGAGCACCGGCGCGCTCCACTGAGACGGATGACGTGGACGCCTACGACCTAATCTTGAAGGACAAAGAACGGCTATTGTCGTTTGCAGAGCCGGTCCGGTTTATCTTCTCCCACTCGGCCTTGCGCGAAGGCTGGGACAACCCGAACGTCTTCGTCATCTGCACCCTGAAACACAGCGACAACACCATTTCCCGGCGACAGGAAGTCGGACGCGGCATGCGGCTCTCCGTGAATCAAAACGGCGACCGCATGGACGACCCGGCCACGGTGCATCAGGTGAACGTACTGACGGTCGTGGCGAGCGAAAGTTACAAGGACTTCGTCACTGGCTTGCAACGCGACATCAGCGCCGGGCTCTCGGCGCGGCCACTCAAGGCTGACGAGGCGTATTTCAACGGCAAGGTGCTCAAGACCGAGTTTTCCGGCGAGACGAAAGTTACTCCGGCGATGGCGAAAGCCATCTACCGCTATCTGGTCAAGAACGACTATACGGACGATAGCGACCGCATCACTGCCGCCTACCATGACAAAAAACGCGAAGGCGCGCTCGCGCCATTGCCCGCCGACTTGGCGGACTGGGCCCCCCAGATTTATCGTTTGATTGACGCGGTGTTCAGTGACGCCCAGTTACCGACTATTGATGATGAAAGGAAGGTGAAGGCGAATCCTCTGAACGCGAACTTACAAGAAGGAGTTCCAGGATCTGTGGGGGCGTATCAACCGCAAGGCGGCGTACACGGTGCATTTCGAGACGGCTGAACTGGTAACGAAGGCGGTGGCGGCGCTCGATGCCGAGCTCAAGGTCACGCCATTGCAATATACGGTGCAGCGCGGCGAGCAAACAGACACCGCCAGTTATGACGCCCTCAAAAAGGGCGATACCTTTCGCGTGCAGGAAACAAAGACGGATCACTTGAAAACGTCTGTTCATTCCGCAGTCAAATACGATCTTATTGGCAAGCTTGCGGCGGGAACCCAATTGACCCGCTCGACGATCGGGACGATTCTCCAGCGTATGCGGCCCACCGTCTTCAGCCAATATCGGACGAACCCAGAGGACTTCATCCGGAAGACGGCGCAACTGGTCAACGAGCAAAAGGCTACGGTGATCGTCGAGCATTTGGCGTACAACTCCGTCGACGACACCCACAATATCGACATCTTCACCCGCGAGAAACCGAAGGAAGACTTTAGCCGCGGATTCAAGGCCGATCGCCATATCTACGATTACGTCTTCACAGACTCTGAAATAGAGCGGCGATTTGTCCGGGCGCTGGATACCGGAACCGACGTTGAGGTCTATGCAAAACTGCCCTGGGCCTTCCTCATCCCGACGCCCGTCGGCAACTACAACCCCGACTGGGCCATCGTCTTCAAACAGGGCTCCGTCAAACACGTCTATTTCATCGCCGAGACCAAAGGGAGCTTGTCTTCGATGGATTTGCGGAAGATCGAGGACAGCAAGATCGAGTGCGCGCGACGGTTCTTTGCTAAAATCACGTCGGATCAGGTGAAGTACGACGTGGTCGATAGCTACGTGAAGCTGATGGAACTTGTGAAATAGACGCGCCGTCGAGGGGTTACGTCGCGGCGATCACCAACTCTTCTGCGAATTCCGACAGCTCCACAGATCGGCAGAGTCCATTTGCGAGCTGGGAGTTGTCTCGGCGTCTCGCATTCCGCCTCCAGCAAATGTGGACTGCCGACCAGGATGGCCATCGCCTTCGCGAGAGACGTCGCGACGATGTGGTCAGCAGGTCTCAACGCGCTCCGACGCGGCCCACGTGGGTTGAAATCGCAACTCACTCCCGGAACCGCTTCGCAGCCACCTTTCATCCCCCATCCTCCGCCGGGTCGTCATGATCCCTCCGCAACTTCCATCAGGCCAGCGCCAAAACGAGCACCAAATCATCCTTGAACACCTCTCCCGCCCATACCTGCGTATTCTCTCGATTGCGATCACGATTCTCTTGATCGCGATCAAGTTTTAGA
>CAZCPL010000435.1:0-3542 GCA_964500255.1 uncultured Solibacteraceae bacterium
GTAACGCGTTAGGTCCTGGCGCAGCGAAACGAGATGATGACGATGGTATCGTCAGGATAGTTCCTGTTCCGCGAAGCACACCGGGCCCTGTCTGAATTGAAGTCCCAACAGCCCCCGCGCAAAACCTTGGCCCGCTCGCCATCGGTCGCAGTCCACTCCAAGACGTTCCCCGCCATGTCGAGCGCACCGGCGGAAGAGACACCGTTCGCATAGGCCCCGACAACGGTCGTATCCCCGATCCCGGACTCCGCCGTGTTGCAGTTTGCCGTCGAGAAGTTATCGCCCCACGGATACACGCGTCCGTCGACGCCGCGCGCAGCCTTTTCCCATTCCTGCTCTGTGGGCAGGCGTTTGCCGACAGCCTTCGCGAACTCGTTCGCGCCATGCCACATCACCCCGACTACCGGATGGTCGGCATACTTGGGGTCTTGCAGCTTCAAGCCCATCCCACCGGACTTGATCCGGCTATCGCCATGATTGATCCACCTGTTCTCATTCTTCGGATCCTTCGCCTTCAGAAACTCCAGATACAGCGCATTCGTCACCGGCAGCCGGTCAATCCAGAAATCCTTCTCGATCTCCTCAATCCGCGCCTCGCCCGGCTTATCCCCCTGCCCATAAATAAACCGCCCCCTGCGGACCTTCACCATCCCCGCATACTTGCCCGTCCCGTGCACTACCTCTGGGGCTGGCCAAGTCCACAGTTCCCGCAGAAACTCAATCGTCGGATTCGTCAGCTTCGACGGCTTCAACTCCTGCCCCACCTGCCGGGCCACCAGATACTCCCGAAACGACGGATGCGCAAACGCATAGTCATTCCCCGCCCGCACCAACAGGCTCCGGCTGCGGACCAGATCCGCATAGTCCGCATTGTGCACGTGAGCCAGCCGATCCACCGCCTCCGCAGGCATCGACCCGGACTCCGAATTCTGGATATCCCAAGCCAGCCGCTCCGCAAACGCCCGCCGTTTGCTCGAATGCTCTTCATTGCCGCGATCGATCATCTTCTGCACGAACCGCTCATACAGATCTTTGAGCTTTGTGTCCGGCGCGAACTTGCTTCCATCGCGCGCAATCAGATCGAGCAGCACCGGGCGACTGGCAAGGTCGAGCAGCCTGGGGTTCCGCGCAACTTCCTCGAACACCTCCGACTTGCCGAGTTTCGCAAACGCCCGGGCAATGCGAGGCGCGTCGAACAGCTTGAGGTAAAGCTTGTGGATGTCCTGCGCGGTCACCTTGCCGTCATCGTGGACATCGCGCATCCGCCCCGGCTCGTCCTCTTTGAGTAAGAACAGTTCCTTGCGCGAGGTAATGATCACCTTTGCTTTGCCTGCCACAATTCGCCGCAGCCGCTCAAAGCTGTCGTTGATACTGTTGCCCTCAGCCAGCCCCATCTCGTCGAAAGCGTCGAGAATCAGCACCAGCGATCCTTCGCGGTTCGCGCGCTTGAAGGCTTCAATGTCACTCTCGGAAACCACCGCGCGGGCGAGGTCGTCAGGTCCGGCACCGGCCTTGAAGCGATCCTGCCGCAGTTCGATCAGCACCGGCTTGCGATTCCCCTTCACGCGATCGACCGCGCGTTTGGCGAACCACGATTTGCCGGTGCCGAACTCGCCCAACAGCACCAGCAGGTTCTGCGATTCGTCCGCCAGCCAGGCGTCCAGCAGCGCGTCGAGGCTCTGGCCCGGTCCTTTCTCTTCGGCGACGGTGACCTCGGGATCGACATACCATTTGTTGAGATCCGCATCCGGTTTGGTCGCGTAGGCCACAGCCTGCCCGCAGCTATGTTCCAGGCGGAGTCGATGCAGGAACGCGTCGATGTCGGGGTAGCCCTTGTCCGTCAGATCGGCGTCAATGAATTGGATGGAGTAGAGTTCGCTGTAAAGTGCACGTTTGGTGGGGGTCCACTTGGCGAGGTCGACGAGAGCATAGTGCTGAGCGACCGTGGATTGTTGCAGAATCCGGCAGATGCGTTCCAGCCAGTTGCGGATGTTGTCGTCGTTGAGGCTGTAGCCGAGAAAGAGAAACGAAGACGTCGCAGCTTTCGAGGTGAACAGCGTCTCAAGCGCTGCATCGTGGCGCACCTCGGCATAGTGCAGCGGCGAGAGCACCATCGTCGTCTCGTACTGCACATCGCCGTGAAGATGCACCAGAGACCTGCCGCCACCTCGGACCTCGGTCCGGTTGTAGGCCTGCCATCCCAAATTGTGCAGCAGGTGATCGTAGTTGGTGGTGAAGATGGACTGGAACGGCAGTCCTCGCAGGAGCTCGTAGCGCGCGCGGACCTCGGGCGGCACGCGCTTTTCGGGGTCGAAGATCTTTTTCAGCTCTCCGGCCAGACGGTTGGCACCAAGCGCGTAATGGATGACCGCGGCCGCGTAAAGGTAATCCTCTTTGGCGAGCGCCTGCCGCGCTTCAGTCTGCGCATCGGGGTTGCCGTCGATCTTATCGATGAGCTGCTTGAGAAGTTGGGACCAGGAAGGGAAGCAAGGCGCGGACATCCCCGATCCGACAAAGGCGATCAATTTGCCAGCTTTGAGCTTTTCGGCAAGCTCGTTCAGAGTCGTGGGGTCCACGGGCACGGTTTCACTATTATAGCCACCGGTTCAATTTCGATAACCCCGATACTGTGAAGCGACGATGCGGTGGAGCCTTGGCTTGTCTTCCGCCGGAACCAACTCCCGCGCCTGCTTCGACTCACAACAAATCAGAAACTGCCGGTCAGACCGCGCGCTGGTTCACTCCTACGAACAAAATTATCATCCACCCAATCAACAACTTCCGGACCCGCCACCCGTAAGACACTTGGTCGCCGGTGTTACCGTAACAATAGAGAGTGAAATACTCCACAACAAAGCGCCCCGCTGCCGGGCGCTTTTTCATTTCCCGAAAGGAGTCCCCAACAAAATGTCCCCCGCTAAACTCGAAGCCAACCGCCAAAACGCCGTCCTCTCCACCGGACCCACCTCCCAGGAAGGCAAAGCCATCTCCTCCCGCAACGCCATTTCCCACGGACTCACCGCCCGTCAATCCGTCCTCCCGCACGAGGACCTCGAAGAATATCGGGAATTTGTCGCCGATTACACCCTAGCCTACCTTCCAACCAACCGTCTCGATCACGCCCTCACCATCGAACTCGCCGATCTGCGCTGGCGTCTTCGTCGCGTTCCGATCCTCGAAACGCAATTATTGAATCGCGAAATTCTGGAATTGCAAGACCTTCCGGAAAACGCCAAATATGGACCCTACGAAATCATGGCCATGGCCTTCGCCCGATTGGTCAATGCCAGGATCCTCACCAACCTGTTTGCGCAGGAAGGCCGACTCCAAGGCCGCGTCCACCGCATTCAAAAACATCTGGAGGCACTGCAGCGCATGCAAAGTCGCCCGATGCCCTGTCCGCTGCCTCCGCGGATGCTGGCGCGGATGGAGCGGCCGACTGTCGCTCCCCAACCCGTCGAGCCTCCCGAAGAAGAATCCGCTCAAGAAATGGAAATCTGTAAAAACCAACCCATCCACGTCCCCCTCAAGCCCGGACGCAA
>CAZCPL010000436.1:0-3538 GCA_964500255.1 uncultured Solibacteraceae bacterium
TTCGACTCCGCTGGATGTTTCCCATAAACGCGTGACCGTGTCAGCGCCGCCTGTAGTGGGTCAGTTTGAAAACTATATTGTTCTGTACTTACCCCTCTCGTTGGTACGCTCAACAATCCGCTTATCTTTCGCGTCGCGGACCACCCAGCGTGCGTCATTCTTGTAGCGCGGTTCGGTCGGTAGGTCGCCGCGTTTCTGACATTCATGCGGGAAATGTTCCTCTAAGAACCGATACATGTCGTTTGTAAAGAAAATCGTTCCGGGGGCCAGCGCTTCTATCCACCCGTAAACAGCAGCTCGAAGTTCAGTTTCTTGCAGCATTCAACGCCTTACCCTTCTCGTCCGTGCCATTAATGCTATCATGCCAACCCGCTCAAGCATACCCAAAGATCACGACTTCGCACAATGGCGGGCTGCCTGTATGCGGGCCCGATCACGGGGTTGTTCAACACGGGTGTTAATGCCGGAGGAACTATCCTCTCCGGCAACACAGGCGATTGCTGTAACGGCTTAACGGAAATCCACTGGCTTCAAAACGGCGGAACCGCCTTCGATCGAAGCAGAGACCAGATTGGGGCCGAGTACGAATTGCAGAGTGTACGGTACCGTACCACTCGAACCATCGCCGCCGGTTCCAGTGGTGGATGCTTCGATCAGCGGGCGCTGGGCGACGGATAATTGTGGAACCGCCCAACTCAATGGCGGCACCGCGTTCTCGACGATCACCGACTGCAACCCTGCAAACCTGCAAACCTAAATACGGGTCCATTCCGCAACTGGACTCCATTCACTGTCAGCTCTGGATTTCTGAATGGAACCAATACCCTATCTTTCGCAGGCCATCCGCGTAGAATTTCTAGAGTCGAACGCCATCACCGATGCCCCGGAACCGGCGACGCTGGGCCTGGCTGGCTCGGTGTTGCTGGCGCTAGGCATCGCTCACCGCAAGCGTCGCGCGCGCGAAGCTTGAGCCAGGCCACACCAGTCGTGCGAATCAGAAGCCGATCAGGGACACTGGTCGGCTTCTCGCTGCGGGTTGCCGGACTTGCCATGCGGAGTCGACGCCGCGATCGGAAGCGCGAGGCGCAACATGCCCGCGCGGTCACGGTTTTCTTCACATTCAAGGCATGGCGCGCGTCGCTGCCACAAGGCACCCGACGCAGCCAAGTCCCACTGGCTTCGCAAAGATTCCATCATCTGTATCGCTTCGATGACATGACCAAGCCATCATTGCCGTCACGGCGCCGATGGTGCAGGATGAGGGCAATCTCTCGATTGAAGATCTGGTCGGCAAACATACTCGAGAGGTTTTCTGAAAGCCTCAACGGCATCACCCTGCAAAGACATGCTCACGCATACATCCGGCATGGCGAAGCCACTGCTTAGGAACTCGCAGGCGCGCGCATCCTCATTGACATCGATCGTTTCCAGCCAGTTCCTACATTTGCGCCTTCCGCCGTTTTCGTAGGATGAATCATGATCGGCACGTTATTGCTGCTCGTTGCTCAGGATCTTCCCGTGGAGCATCCGCTGTTTGTCGGCGATACCGTGCATGAGATGCGGCTCTACTTCGACCGACCGGATTGGTACCTTCGTCTGCGCGCCAGCTTCGAAGGCAAAGCGGATCCCGACTATATGGAAGGCCGCTTCGTTTGAGGCGATGTCAACATCGATCGCGTGGGCGTGCGTTTCAAGGGCAATTCGAGCTATCGCACGTATCCAACGCAGAAAAGATCATTCAAGATCGAAACCAACGAGTTCGTCAAAGGCCGGCGCATCCAAAACATCGATACTTTGAATCTCAACAACGCGTTTAAAGATCCGTCGATGGTGCGCGAAATAGTCTACTACGAGATGGCTCGCGATTCTGGTCTGAAAGCTTCGCGCGTTAGCTAGGAGATCCGCAGGGGACGCTGCAATGGCGCGGTCGGGATGCCGCCCCTTACAAGCAGACCTTTGAAAAAGACAACAACGAAGCAGCGGACGATTGGAGCGATCTCATTCGCCTCATCGATGTCCTCAACAACACACCATCCGATCAGTTGCGGGAAAGGCTCGAACCGCTGCTCGATGTCGAGAGTGCATTGGCACTGCTTGCGCTCGACAACGTGACCACGAACCTCGACAGCTACATCGGATCGGGACAGAATTACTATCTTGATCACCGGAAGGCGACGACCGGTTCGCATTGATGCCCTGGGATCCGAATGAGGCTTTCGCATCGTTCGATATAGGCATCCCACTTGCCGATTTACAACGATTGCCACTGTTCTTTACGCCAAGGCCGAGGCGGATGCCCGGAGGTCCGCCACTACCGCCCAACGCGATGTCGTCGAGACCGGTGGCGCAAAAGCTCTGGGATGTGCCGGAATACCGGGAAAGGTATCTGGCGAAGATCCGCGAGATTGCAGAGGGTTCTGCGAATCCCGATGCGTTGTTAGTTAGAGCGAATGAGCGCACTGCGGGCGGTGATCGAGCCTTGGGTGGAACTGGAGAAGCACTCGATGTTCACGATCGATCGGTTTCGCGGGGCATTGACAGAAAACATCCAGACCGGAACCGCCGGTCCGCCGATGCCGGGCACCCCTCCAGTTCCGCGATCTCTGATTCCGGGCCTTGAGCCGTTCCTGCGCGAACGTGCGGCGAGCATCCGCGAACAGCTACCATAACGGCTTGTCCCGAGTCAGTTCTTCGATATCCGTCAAACCCGCCTTGAACTGGTCACAGCTCTACTTTGGCGTCGGTTTCACGACTCTCGCCACGTTGATTTTGGAGCTGTCGCTCACGCGCATCTTCTCGGTCATCTTTTACTATCATTTCGCGTTTCTCGCCATCTCCATCGCGCTGTTTGGCTTGGGCGCAGGCGGCGTCCTTTCGTATGTAGTCGCCGGATGGCGTGCCGATCTGTTCACCAAGCTGGGAGCCCTTGCCATCGCCAATGCGTTCGCCACTGTAGGCGCAGTCAGTTTTTTGCTCTCCCAAAGCGGCGAACCCACCAATTTCTCGCTGGTGCTGGTCTATCTGGTGAGCGCGATCCCCTTTTTGCTTGCTGGCACGATCATCTCGCTCGCGATCTCGGAATCGATTGAGCGCATCGATCGCGTCTACTTCTTCGACCTGCTTGGCGCCGCTGCAGGATGCCTGCTGCTGATCCCGCTGCTCGATCTTGTGGGAGGCCCGAACACAGTCATCGTGGCAGCCATCGTCTTCGGAATTTCCGCAGCGATCTGGTTCAACCTCGCCGGACGCGGCACACTGCGGGCCGCCGCGGTGATGGTGTCGCTGGCCTTGCTGGGACTCGTCTTCGTGAACTCGAAGAGCCATTGGATCGATATCCATTACGCCAAGGGCCAGCCGCTTCCCAAAGAAATCTTCTCGCAGTGGAACAGCTTTTCGCGCATTGGGGTGGCTCCCGAAAGACCCGGTGGTCCGAACCTCATCATTATCGACGCGGACGCTTCCACCGGCATCGCCAACTTCAATTTCGAAACAATGGACCAGCGCACGCGCGATGCCCTGATCTACGACGGCCCTGGCT
>CAZCPL010000437.1:0-3536 GCA_964500255.1 uncultured Solibacteraceae bacterium
GCAGTGTTCTCGCCGCTGCCATAGGCGAAGATCATGCCATTGGCGATTACCGGCGGCTCGGCCTGATTGATATCGCCAGAGAGCCAAGCTGGTTCCAGCACAACTTTGCCATTGACCTTGGCCATCTTGAACGCCGCGATCGCACCCTTTTTGATCGTGCCGTTCTCAATCGGCGCCTTGTACTTCGAATGCTTCGGACCCCAGAACGGCGTCAGCACCCAACGCGTGCCTTTGTCTTCCCACGACGCCAGTGAACCCCAAATACCGGCTTCGGCGAAGTCGACGATTTCGTTGCAGATGAGAGGCGTACGAAAAACGGGCGTGCGATGATCGTCGCCGCCGACCGACGCCGTGTCCATCAAATAGAGACGGCATTCTTTACTCGCATCGACCATGTACTCTTTGCCTTCCCAGTCATAAATGACCGGCGTCACCTGCATATCGAGATCGCGCTTCACCAGCCATTCGGCGTTCGACGGACCGTAGTAATCCACCAGTTCCAGCGCCTTGGTCGCCGGGTCCTGTTTGACGCCGATGATGCCATTGCCGTAGAGGCCGTCTTCCGGAGCCCAGCGTCCATCGCCAGTGCCGGTGTACATGACTTTGTCTTTGCTGATCGCGGGGCCGGAACGCCCCCACATGCCGCCGCCCGCTGGTCCCCAGCTTCCGACCTTGTGGGTTGCGAGATCGTAGGTGTACACCATGTTCGGATTTCCGCCGCAGCCCTGCGCGGTGTGCACATAGATGACGTTGTCGAGCAAGCTCATCGCATAAGGCTTGCCGTTCATCGGCATGAACTTCTCAACGGGAGCGATCTCTTCGCCATCGGCCGCGTTCACCTGATGCAGGCGGCCATCCCAACCAGAGGCGTAGATTGTGTATTTGCCAGCGGCGGCACCGGGTCCGATGGTGACGTTGGACGTCATCCCGCCCGGGCAAAGGACGCTGGCGCGCGCGCCTTCCGGCTCTTTGTATTGGCTCTCGAAATGCTTGGTCCAAACGAGTTCCCCGGTCTTGGCATCGAGCGCGAAGATGTTGTCGCCGCTGCCTGCTTGGATCACCAACTCGCGCGGACCCTTGGTGGTCTGCACGCGACCGATGATCAGTGGTTCCAGCAGCGAGTGCATCTGGCGCTGTTCGTTGTTGAGCTTGGTCTTCCAGAGCAGCGTCAGATTTTTGAAGTTCTCTTTGGTGAGGATCTTCTCGTCCTTCTGCCAGTTGGTGCGGCGGACGTCGCCGCCATCGGTCAGCCAGTCCGCGGCGTTCAAGGCGAACGACGTGCACAGTATCGGAATCGGTAGCAACAGTTTCGAGGCTCGCATGAACTTCATACTATATAACAGACGCTTCGCGCTTCGGTAGAGGAGGTTTCTTTTGTGCACAGCTTTGAAAAGTCGGCGCAGGCTTGGGAGACGCCTTCGACCGTTGTCCGATTTCGCAAAACGGGGCGACTCATATATGATGGACATTCAGTTTCTCCCGGAGATGAACGATTCCATCATGCGTAGATTCATAAGAACCTCAGCCCCAATACTCTGTTGCATTCTGATCCAGACCCAGGCGATCGCCCAGCGCGGCGCGGACTGGATGACCGCGGGCAACGACGCCCAACGCTCGAACTGGCAGCGGACCGATGGCAAGATCTCGGTTGCCAGCATGAGCAAGCCCGGCTTCGAAGTCGTGTGGAAGCTCAAGCCGAAGAATCAGCCGCGCCATCTGAACAATCTGCAAGCCCCGTCGTTGTTGGAATTTATCATCGGGCACAAGGGTTTCCGCTCCTTGGGATTCTTTGGCGCGAGCAGCGATAAGGTGGTCGGTGTCGACATCGATCTCGGAACGGTCGAATGGGAAAAGACCTTCGCCACCGAACCGGCTCCGGCAACAGCCGAGTGCCCAGGTGGTTTGACGGCAGCCGTCACGCGTCCCACGGGCACAGCATATTCCGCGAGCTTCGGCGGCGGTCGTGGACGAAGCAATCCGCCCAAGGGTGCCGTCGGCGAACCTCATGAAGGAGCTGTGACGCTGAAGAACGCGCCAACGCCGCGCCCCCCACAGCCTCCCAAGCCTGCGCCCGCAAAGAGCGCAGCGGTGGCTGACAATCCGTACGCGCCCCGCGTTCAGTACGCGGTCGCACTCGCCGGCGATGGTGCGTTGCGCGCGATGTGGGTTTTGACCGGGCACGAATCGAACACACCGATCCCGTTCGTTCCGGCTGGCTCGAATGCCGTCGGATTGATTTCTTACGGCGGCGATACGTATGTCTCAACCCTTGCCGGATGCCCCTCGATTGACAGCGGTGTTTGGGCAGTCGACATGTCTACAAAAGTGGTCAAGAAGTGGAAAGCACCTGACAGCGGCGTGGTGGGAACGGTAGGTCAGGCCGCTGGTCCCGACGGCACGGTTTACGTATCCGCCGGTAGTGGTGAGCTGCACGCGTTGTCTGCAAAGACCTTGGAACCGCTGCGGCACTTCGAGACGGGCGGCGTTGAACTGTCGTCTTCGCCGGTGGTTTTCGAACACAAGGGCAAAGACTTAGTCGCGGTGACGACGGTCGACGGCAAGTTGCATGTGATCGATGCGGCTTCGATGAAAGCAGTTGCTTCGAGCGATGCGGTGTTGGGTGCGGGCTATGCGGTTGGCGCACTGACAAGCTGGCAGGATAGTGCCGGCGTGCGCTGGATTCTCGCTCCCGGTGCAAATGCGGTGACAGCATTGAAAGTCGTCGATAGAGACGGCGGCGTGGCCCTAGAGAACGGCTGGACTTCGCGCGATCTGGTTTCCCCTATCGCGCCGATTGCCGTTAACGGCGTGTTGTTCGCGTTGTCGACGGGTGAATCCCGCAAGGGAACGTTGGCGGAACGTATCCGCACTTCGAAGCCGGCAGTGCTTTACGCGCTCGATGGAGCCAGCGGCAAAGAATTGTGGAACAGCGGAAGCGCCATCGCGTCCTTTGTACATAGTGGGATGATGTCAGTAGGTGGAAGCCGCCTCTTTCTGAGCACGTACGACGGCACCCAGTATGTTTTCAGCTTCCCAATGGAGCACTAGAGCGATGAGATTTGGATTGTTGGCGGCGCTTGGCGTCGCCGCGGCGATGACGGGGCAGGAACTGCCGGAAGGGCCGGGCAAGGCCGAGACCGAAAAGCTGTGCAAGGGTTGCCACGAGATGGCGCGTTCGATCTCGAAGAAGCAGGACCGCGACGGCTGGATGGCGACGATGACAAAGATGTCGGGCTTCGGGATGCGGGCGACGGATGCCGAGACCGCCATTGTGGTCGAGTATCTTGCCAGAAATTGGGCCGCGGAAGATCTGGCGAAGATCAACCTCAACACGGCATCGGCGATTCAGTTGGAAAGTGGGTTGAATTTGAAGCGTTCGCAGGCTGCCGCTCTGATCGCTTTCCGGAAAGAACACGGGAAGATCACTTCTTTGGATGAGCTGACGAAGGTCCCTCAGTTGGATGTGAAGAAGATTGCGGAGAAGAAGGATCGGATCGTTTTTTAGAGTCAGGTTCGGGTCTTGGCCAGAATAGAGC
>CAZCPL010000438.1:0-3533 GCA_964500255.1 uncultured Solibacteraceae bacterium
ACGACCGGTATGCAACGTGTGTGGATTTCTGTGACGCTTTGGCGGGTGTTCTCGATGAGTCGGGCGGCGCGAGGGCTGCACAGAACGCCACGGTTGCAGCGACGATTCCCGAGCGCCCATCCCACATGGCGACCGTCGCCGTCAAGAATACTCCTCAGCCCGAGAGCTTGCCTCCACCACCGGCAACGGGTGGACAGAAGGGGTTGCTGATCGGCGGCGGGGTTGCTCTGGCCTTGGCGCTGGCCGTTGGTGGCTATTTTGCGACGCGTCCCGAACTTACCCCCCAAGATCCGGTTTCGCAGAATCCGCCGCAAGGCGGTGCCAAGCCTTCGTTGCCGGTTTTAATCCAGCAGCCGCAGTGCGTTCGTCCGGATGATCCGGCGGTAGCGTCGGTGCATGGCGAAGTTGGTCTGCTCTATGAGGTCAACGAAAAGGGCGAAGTCGAAAACGTCGACGTGAAGAAACCGGTGCACCCGGTGTTGGATGCTCGCGCGAAGGAGTGTATTCAGGCTTGGCGTTTCAAACCCTCCACTTTGAATGGGAAGGATGTCCGGTCGTTGAAGATCGGGACCGATATCACGTTTTGAACACAGATTAGAAAAACGTAACCCCCCCACGGTTGGTTGCGTCTCACACGCCAGCCAACTAGAATTGGATTAGCCGTCAAAGGGTCTGTTGCGCAGGCAGCCGGACGGACAGGGAGTCTGAAATATCCTATGAACCCCAGGCAATCAATCGCGCTGCTATGTATATCCGGCGTACTGAGTTCCACGCTTGGCATGGCCGCCGACAAGAAGGCGGATGCTGCGGCGGTCAGTTCCGGACAACGGGAAACGATCGCCAAGCCGATGTCCGAGAAGGAACGGAAAAAGCGCGAAGACAAGCTCCGTAAGGAACTTGAAACGCCTTACAAGAACTGGCTGAACGTCGATGTCGGTTATATCATCACCGATGAAGAACGGCAGGCATTCAAGCGCTTCGCCACGGACGAAGAGCGACAAAATTTTATCGAACAATTTTGGCTGCGCCGCGATCCGTCACCGGACACCGAAGAGAACGAATACAAAGAAGAGCATTACCGCCGCATTGCTTATGCGAACGAGCGCTATGCCTCGGGCATCCCCGGTTGGAAGACCGACCGAGGTCGGATCTACATTACCTTTGGACCTCCGGATGAAATCGAATCGCATCCTTCGGGTGGATCGTATCAGCGTCCGATCGAAGAGGGCGGCGGCACCACGTCCACCTTTCCGTTCGAGATCTGGCGCTTCCGCTATATCGAAGGGATTGGCAACGATGTGCTGATCGAATTCGTGGATCCGACCATGACGGGTGAGTACCGCATGACGATGGATCCTTCGGAGAAAGACGCGTTGCTGTATGTTCCCAACGCTGGCTTGACGATGAACGAACAAATGGGCATGTCGAGCAAGGCGGATCGTTTTAGTCGCACGGACGGCACACGACTTGGCACGGGCAACACGCCGCTTCCTTCGCGTATGAATCAGTTTGAGCGCCTGCAACGTTTCGCGATGTTGCAGAAGCCGCCACCTGTGAAGTTCAAGGATTTGGAAGCGCAAGTCAACTCAACGGTGCGGTTCAACACTTTGCCGATGGTGGTTCGTACGCACTTCATTCCGGTCACTAGCGCCTCGGTGATTAGCGGCGTGACATTGCAGTTCGATCGCAAAGATCTGCAATTTTCGCAGAAGGACAATATCTCGAAGGCCACGGTCAACATTTATGCCCGCATCACCTCAATGGCGCGTCGTGTGGTGAACGTGTTCGAAGATGTTGTCACGGTGGAAGTTCCGACCGAGATGCTGCCGCAAATGATTAAGGGCGCTTCGATGTACCAGAAGAGCGTTCCACTGCCTCCGGGCAAGTATCGTTTAAACATCGTCGCCAAGGACATCGTCGGTGGCAACATGAACACTTACGAGATGGCGTTGGACGTGCCCCGCTTTGATGAGGAGAAACTCAGTACGAGTTCTCTGATTCTGGCTGACCAGATTGAAAAGGTTCCGACCAAGAGCATTGGCACGGGCCAGTTCGTGATCGCTTCGAACAAGGTGCGACCTCGCGTGAACGATACGTTCACACGCGAAGAGCGGCTTGGCATTTACATGCAGCTTTACAACTTCCAGGGCGATGAGAAGACGCAGAAGCCGAACGGCACGGTGAACTACGAGATTGTGAAGGCCGGATCGAACCAGAAGGTTTTCGAATACTCGGAAGAAGCCGTCAATATGCCTGGATCGGCAACGCAGGTCATTGTCGAAAAGCTGCTACCGCTGAAAACTCTCGAGCCGGGCGTCTATATGTTGAACGTTGTGGCGCAGGACAAGAACCGCAATCAGTCCGTTACGAACTCCGCTTCGTTTACTGTCAAGTAAAGTCAAATCCGGAAACCGGATGCCGGACGAGCATTCGGTTTCCGTTTTTGGTATCCTAAATCCGAGTTTTGGAAGAAACCCGCCAACAGCAGCCCGTGATGAAAGGGCACCGATGATAGCGATGAGATCCTGGCCAACCCGTCTATCTCTTGCAACCAGTTGCCTCGCCATGTGCGCTTCGCTCGAAGCGGCGCAGGTTCCCAAGCTTTCCGGCACGATTCTGGGAAGTGTCCGCGATAGCGCTGGCATTCAACAGATGGGCGCAACGGTTTCTCTGTACAACAGGTATGAGAAACTGGTCCGGCAGGTTCTCACCAACGATCGCGGCGCATTCTTTTTTGACGGTCTCACGCCAGAAGCCTATTCGCTTCGCATTTCGCTTTCGAGTTTCGTACCCGCTCTGAAGCGCGGTATCGCGGTGCAAGCCGGTTTAGATCGGGTTCTGAACGTCAACCTCACCAGTATCTTTAGTTCGATCGAAGTCGTCTACGAAGCGCCGGGCAGCGCGCTGATGACGGACGATTGGAAATGGGCACTTCGAACGGCGCTCGCCACGCGGCCCGTGCTGCGCGCTTTGCCCGAGATTGGCGGTGTGTCCACATCGCGCAGGCCCTCGAATCTCTTTACGGATACCAGCGGACTGGTTAATGTATCCGCTGGCGATCCGTCGTCGATGGGTTCGTCAGGAACGCAGACCGATCTCGGCACGGCCTTTGCCGTTGCGACTTCAATCCACGGTCGGAATCAATTGCAACTGAGTGGCAACCTGGGTGTGGTTCCGCGGACGGGAATGCCAGCTACCGGTTTCCGCACGACCTATAAACGGACAGGTTCCGGCGGACCTTCGCCTGAGATCACGGTCACGGCACGTCAGTTGTTTCTGCCGAACCGGGGTGGTTCTGTCGGTGGGCGTGAAGTTCCTGCTCTACGGACGCTTTCCACCAGCATGTTCGATCGCCTCGATCTGACCGAAGCGATGCGCCTTGAGTATGGTTTTTCTCTGGACTCGGTGGCGTTTATCGATCGCTTGAACTACTTCAGTCCCTTTGCGCGGCTCAGCTATTGGTTGGGAGAGTTTGGAAGGGTGCAGGCCGGGTTCAGTTCAGGTGCGCCTCCTGTCGAGCTGTATCAATCCAG
>CAZCPL010000439.1:0-3285 GCA_964500255.1 uncultured Solibacteraceae bacterium
GTGCACAACCTCGACGCCTGGGTCGGCCAGGACATTCCCGTCAAGATTCTCAAGCTGAATCGCCGCAGGGGCAACATCGTTGTTTCCCGCAAGGCTGTGGTCGAAGAAGACTCGACATCCCGCAAGTCTTCGATTCTCGACACTGTGGCCGAAGGCTCGGTGGTCACAGGCACCGTCAAAACGCTCACCGAATACGGCGCGTTTATCGATCTTGGCGGCATCGACGGCTTATTGCACGTCAGCGATATGTCGTTCGGGCGCGTCAATCATCCTTCGGAAATGCTCGCGGCCGGCGATCAGATCTCGGTGAAGGTCCTCAAGTTCGACCGCGAGAAAGAACGCATCTCCCTGGGACTCAAGCAACTGAATCCCGACCCTTGGGAAAGTATCTTCGAACGCTACCCGTCTGGCGCACGCGTCATCGGACGCATCGTCAGCATCACCGACTACGGTGCCTTCGTCGAACTCGAACCCGGCGTCGAAGGCCTCATCCACATCTCCGAAATGACATGGAGTCGGCGGATGAAACATCCATCGAAAGTCGTCAAAGCAGGCGATCAGGTCGAAGCCGTCGTGCTGGAGGCCAAGCCCAAAGACCGCCGAATCTCTCTGGGTATCAAGCAACTCGAAGCAGACCCCTGGACGACCGTCGGAGACCGCTACAGCGTCGGTTCCGTGGTGGAAGGCCGCATCCGCAAGCTTTCCGACTTCGGCGCGTTCCTCGAAATCGAAGAGGGAGTCGACGGCTTGGTTCACGTTTCCGATCTTTCGTGGACCAAGCGGATCAAGCACCCTTCTGAGATCCTGAAGAAGGGGCAAATCATCCAAGCGGTGATTCTGCGCATCGAATCGAACAATCGCAGGTTGTCTCTCGGCGTGAAGCAGTTACAGCCAGATGCGTGGGAAATGTTTTTCCGCGATCATAAAGTAGGAGATGTCGTTTTCGGACGAATCTGCCGAGCGGTGAGTTTCGGCGTGTTCGTCGAACTGGCTCCTGGAGTGGAAGGCTTGTGCCACAGATCGGAAGTGCCGGATGCGAACGATCGACGGCCCGATGAGGCTGTCATTCCTATCAACGATGAGCTGCACTTCAAAATCATCAAGATGAGTGAGAGCGACAAAAAGATTGGACTCAGCGTCCGAGGGGCTGCTGAGGAAGCGGAAAGGCTAAAGTTGCAAGTTGATCAGCCCCGGGTGACCCCAGCCACTCAAGATATGGAACAAGCGATACAGCAAGGAAAGGACGATAGCCTCAAGTCATGACGAAGGCTGAACTGATCGAAGAGGTCTCTCGCGTTGTCGAGATGACGAGAAAAGAGTCCGAAGTCATCGTCGAAGCGATCTTCGATAGCATCGTCAAGTCTCTCCGCACGGGAGACAAGATTGAAATCCGAGGATTCGGCAGCTTCCGCACGCGCAAGCGTCAACCTCGCATTGGGCGGAATCCCAAGACCGGAGCCAAGGTCGATGTGCCGGCTAAGCGGATTCCCTACTTCAAGCCCAGCAAGGAATTGAAAGATCTGGTGAATCCCGGCGAAGCAGCCGCCAACAGCACACCGGCGGTTTAACGAGAACTGTGTTTCACGAAAGGGTCCGGGACAGCGCCCCTGTCCCGGACCCTTCGTATTGCTAAACCCATTTCCGGGCGGCCACCGCGTCGACGTGATCCTGCACGGTTACGGCAACTATGGCCAGCGGTCGCGCAACAACGCAAGGTCAACGGCGTAGCGTTCCTCAAAGGCTTCGAACAGTTTGGCAGCGACGTCTTCGTCAACGCCCAAATCCTCTGCGATGCGCGAATGCAAACAGATCCGGCTCGGATGACAGCCAGTCTGTTTGGCAACAAATGCCTGGATCCGGGATTCGAGGTCTGCGCTCATGCCACTCGCCCGACCGTATCAACATCCGCGACGGCTTAGAATAGGTTCCAGCCAAACCTCATGCGCACCATCTTTCATCTCGACATGGACGCGTTCTTTGTCTCCGTGGAAGAACTGTACGATCCCTCGCTCCGAGGCAAGCCCGTTGTCGTCGGAGGCAAGCACGATGAGCGAGGAGTGGTATCCGCAGCATCCTATGCTGCACGCAAGTTCGGCATCCACTCCGCAATGCCCCTGCGCACCGCCTACCAGCACTGCCCCCATGCAATCTTCGTCCCTGGACATCCGGAACGCTACCGCGAATGCTCGTGCAAAGTCTTCGAAGTGCTGAACTCCTTCACACCCCAAGTCGAAATGGCATCCATCGACGAAGCCTACCTGGACGTCACAGGCACCGAGCGGCTCCACGGAAAGCCATTTGCCGCTGCTCACAAGCTCCACAACGCGATCAAAGACCGTACCGGGCTCAACTGCTCGATCGGCATCTCCGGCGCGCGCCTGGTCTCGAAAGTGGCCTCCGATCAGGCCAAGCCCAATGGCATTCTCTGGATCCAACCGGGCGCCGAGGCGGATTTTCTCGCGCCACTCGACATCCGCAAGATCCCCGGAGTCGGCAGAGCCACCGAAAAAAACCTCCACTCTTGCGGGATCCGCAAAGTCGGCGACCTCGCCGCTCTAGACGATGCCTTCGTGGAAAAACGGTTCGGCAAATGGGGACTCGCCCTCGCGGGCAAATCCCGCGGCTTCGACGCCGGAGGCTGGTTCGACGCCGGAGTCATCGGCGAAGAGCGCGCCGCGAAATCGATCAGCCACGAACATACCTTCAACGAGGACACTTCCGATCCAGGAGCCCTCGAAGCCACCATTGCGCGGCTCTCGGAAATGGTTGGACGCCGCCTGCGCGAACAAGGGGTCTTTGCCCGTGCCATCCACGTCAAGTTCCGCTACTCCGACTTCACCACCTTCACCCGCGCCCGAACGCTTGACCACGCAACCCAGATCGATATCGAGTTGGTAGAAACGGCGCGCGAGCTGTTCTATGAATCGTGGAACAAAGGCAAAATCCGGCTGCTGGGCGTCTACGCGGGCCAGTTCGAATCCCATGAAGGGCAGCTCAATCTGATGGAGGCGGGAAAATCCGAACGCTGGAGCAAAGCGTTGCGGGCTGCGGACAAGTTGCGGGACAAGTATGGCGAAAGGTCCGTTTCCTTGGCCGCAGGCATGAAAGGAACCTTTCACGAACGCGTTCACGAGAATCCTGCGGGATTGCCAGGCAAGAACCCGGCAAAGAAGAAGTAAACAAGTCAGAAAATGAAGCTTAGTCCACCGCGCACCGCGCGAGGGGACTGAATCAGCAACACCCGCTGCGAACCAACCTGCAATGGCATGTAACCTTGGGCAAGCA
>CAZCPL010000439.1:3295-3506 GCA_964500255.1 uncultured Solibacteraceae bacterium
GCAAGCATGTTTCGCATCTCGCCCGTCAACTCAATCCGCCCGGGAACCCCGGAAATCGCTGGCAGCGGCTGCCGCACGGACATATTCCAACCAGTTTCCGGCAACGCCTTCTGGGTCAAATACATATGCCCCGGCATCATCGCCGTATAGTCGGTCCAACCGTAGGAACTCGAAATCTTCGTGCCCGCTCTAGGAGACGTCACCGTCACGC
>CAZCPL010000440.1:0-3505 GCA_964500255.1 uncultured Solibacteraceae bacterium
ACTTCCGCATGGACATCCTCATCGGGACAGGACCAGGCGCCCGCACCGTCTCTAAGGACGTGCAGCGCTTCACCTGCATCGGCGCAACGACACGCCAGGGACTCATTAGCGCCCCTCTGCGCGGGCGTTTCGGGCTTGTCCTAAGGCTGAATCCTTACGATGTCGAAGAGCTCACACGGATCGTCTCTCGCTCCGCAAAACTCTTGAGTGTGACCATCGATCCCAAGGGCGCGGAAGAGATCGCTCGGCGCGCCCGTGGAACGCCGCGCATCGCAAACCGGTTGCTGCGGCGTGTCCGCGACTATGCAGAGGTGCGCGCATCCGGGCACATCGACATGGCAGTGGCCTCAGCGGCTTTGGATCTGCTGGAAGTGGATCGTTTCGGGCTCGATGAAATCGATCAGAAGATCATGCAGTGCATTCTTGTGAAGTATCGCGGCGGACCCGTGGGATTGAACACAATCGCCGCCTCGATCGATGAGGAATCCGACACAATTGAGGAAGTCTACGAGCCGTACCTGATGCAGTTGGGATTCATCGACCGCACCCCAAGAGGCCGGGTGGCGACCTCCGCTGCATTCGATTACTTCAAGATCCCGCGCCAAATGTTGACGATCGGCGGGCAGGACTCATTGTTCTAGAGGATCTAGAGGCCCTTCTTATCAGCTCCACCCGGAGGCGGCCCCGTAGCGATCTTCACCTTCGCGCCGGTGTCAAGACGGGCCAAGCCACTTACCGCAACCCTATCGCCTTCAACCACACCTTCGAGAATCTCCACCGAGTTCTCAAACCTGTCACCCAGCTTCACATCGCGAGTTTCCACCGTATTGTCCTTGACGACGTAAACTTTGTTTGCGCCAAAAACATATGCCACGGCACGCGCAGGAATCATCGTCACTCGTTCCACCTTGTCGGTAGGAACTCGTGCCCGGGCATACGATCCAGGTTTCAACGCGTTGTTGGAATTGTCGATGAGCACTTCCGTCACAAACGTACGCTTGGCCTGATCTACCGTCGGAGAAATGCGCCAAACCTTGCCGGTGAACTTCTTGCCTTCGAATGCTTCCACTTCGACTTCGACGATTTGACCGACCTTCACCCAAGGCGCCATGCGCTCTGGGACCTCAAGCTTCAGTCGAATCGGATTCGTTTTCACCAAAGTCAACAGCGGAGAATTCGTACGGACATACTGTCCGGCGTTCACGCTGCGCTCTTTCACAGCACCGGCGAAAGGCGCGCGAACCGTGGTGTCCCGAAGCTTCTTACGCTGTAGGTCCAACTGTGCCTTAAACCGCTCCACTTCTTGCGCCAAGTTGCGGGCCTGATAGAGGCTGGCATCGTAGTTCGCCTGCGCCGCCCGCAATCGAGCCTGCGCCTGATCGGAATCAGCCTGCGCGCCAATACCCTGATCCGTGAGTTGCTTCTGCCGCTTGGCGCGCTGTTCCGCCTCGTAAAGCTCAGCCGCAGCGCGGCGGGTTTCAGGCGCATCCTTCGCGTCCTTTAACTTTTCTTTCTCATCGCGCAAGCCGAGGCGTTCCATCGACTGTCTCAGCTGTGCTTCGTTTTGCGCCATGATGTAGCGCTGCTCTTCGTCCCCGATACGCACCAAAATCTGCCCGGTAACAACGCTGTCACCTAGGTCGACTTCGACTTTCTCGACTTTTCCGTCGATTTCGGCTGACACGACAGTTTCATCGAACGGAAACATCGTGCCGACGGATTCTACGACCCGAGTGATATCGCGAGCACCAACTTGAGCGACCCGTACTTCCACAGCATCTGCTTGCTTCCTGGCAGCCTGAACCGCCGGTTTTTTGTTGCAGCCGGACAAGAATACGAGTGCGAACGCGACTGTGGCGAGGAACTGGAAGCTGAAGTTCTGCATGAAAGGACTTAGTGTATCAGGCGAAGCAATTCCACTGGACGTTACATCATGCCCGAAAGCTTAGCGAGAGCAGCCCCGGAATCGATCGATTCCCCTGCCAGAGCCACTCCCCCGCGGAAATCCTTCGCACGCCCGGCCAGCACCAGCGCAGCAGCCGCATTCACCAAAACGATATCTCGACGCGGCCCGCTCTCACCTCGTAACACCGCACGCGCGATCTCGATATTCTCTCCGCGGCCGAATGGGATCAACGAAGACAGGCGCGCGCGATGCACGCCGAAATCCGACGGTTCCCACAGGTGACGCTCGATCCGTCCCTCAATGACCTCAAACACAATCGTGGAACCAGTTGTGCTGATTTCGTCCAACCCGTCAACCGAATGCACAACAAAAGACCGCTCGGTGCCCAAAGCGATCAGCGCCTCAGCCATCAAACGCGCGGCCATCTCTGACGGCGCGCCAATCAATTGACGCTGCGTGCGAGCAGGATTCGATAGTGGCCCCAACAGATTGAACACCGTTCGCATTCTTAGTTCTGTGCGCGCTGTGCGAGCGTGCATCATAGCCGGATGATGGGCGGGCGCGAAAAGAAAGCCAATACCGTTGCGGCGGATATCGTCGGCAGTCTGCTCTGGACTTTTGTCGAGCTTGGCACCCAGCGCCTCCAGCAAGTCCGCGGATCCGAAGGTACCCGACGCCGAGCGGTTGCCATGCTTCGCCACATGCAAACCCACACCCGCCAACACGAGGGCAACGATCGTCGAGATGTTGAACGTTCCAACGCCATCGCCGCCGGTTCCGCACGTGTCGATTAGGGCTAGCCCATCCAGCCCGCTGACCGGAACCATGCGTGCTCGCATCGCCTGCGCGAAGCCGACGATCTCTTCCGCTACTTCGCCGCGCATTTTGATCGCAACCAGCAGGCCCGCGATCTGGGCCGTGGTCGCGCTGCCTTCCAATATTGCGGACATCGCCTCGTACGCTTCCGCGCGTGAAAGGATGCCGCCTTCAGCCACTCGATGTAGATAAGGTAGAAAGGCCATGTTAAGATGAGGTTCTCCCAGTTTTGCACGAGAATCCTCTGGAATCCATATGAAAATCCATGAGTACCAGGCCAAGGCCCTCTTGGCGAAGTACGGCGTACCTGTGCCGCAAGGCAAGGCCGCATCGACCCACGAAGAAGCAGAAGCCGCTATTCGTGAAATTAGCGCCATTTCCGCCACCGGCGGTGTAGTTGTCAAGGCGCAGATTCACGCTGGCGGTCGCGGAAAGGGCGGCGGCGTCAAGGTTGGCAAGACCGTTGACGATGCGATCGGCTACGCCAAGAATATTCTTGGCATGACTTTGATCACCCCCCAGACCGGACCCGAGGGCCGCCTCGTCCAGAAGTTGCTGATCGAAGAGACCCTGCCGATCGACAAGGAACTCTACCTCGGCATCGTCCTCGACCGCACTTCCGGCAAGAACGTGTTTATGGCTTCGTCAGAAGGCGGCATGGACATTGAAGAGGTTGCCGCGCACACTCCGGAAAAGATCTTGAAAGAGGCGATCGAGCCCGGTCTCGGCCTCTGTGCCTTTCAGGCCCGCAAGCTTGCTTTCGGGATAGGGATACCCGCGCCC
>CAZCPL010000441.1:0-3499 GCA_964500255.1 uncultured Solibacteraceae bacterium
CTTTGGGTCTCTCAGGCTTCGAAACCGGCGTCTCGGTGATGCCGCTTGTGAAAGGCAAGGATTCAGACCATCACGACGCGATCCCGCACGGACGAATCGCCAACACCAAAAAGCTGCTGGCAGCTGCCGCCGTGATCATGAGCGTGTTGTTGATGTTGTCCAGCTTTGTCACCACACTGATGTTGACTCCGGCCGACTATCAAACGGGAGGCAAAGCCAGCGGACGCGCTATCGCGTTTCTTGCGCACAAGTATCTGGGATCCGGCTTCGGCACGGTCTACGATGTCTCCACAATTCTGATCTTATGGTTCGCCGGAGCGTCCGCTATGGCGGGGTTGCTGCATCTCATTCCCCGCTATATGCCGCGTCTCGGCATGGCTCCCCACTGGGTCGCGCACGCGCGCCCACTAGTGCTGGTGCTGCTTGGCATCAACATCGTGGTGACACTCATTTTCAAAGCCGATGTCGAGGCTCAGGCTGGTGCCTACGCAACGGGTGTTCTGGCGTTGATGTTCTCGGCGGCGATCGCGGCTGCGATTTCTCTGCGCAAAGAGGGCGATCACGGCATGAGCTGGTACTGCTGGGGCGTCGCATTAATTTTCGCTTTCACACTGGTTGAGAATGTCCTCGAACGTCCCGATGGCATGATTATCGCCTGCATCTTTGTCGCAGTGATCGTCATATTGAGCGCCGTCAGCCGCAGCCTGCGCAGCGTGGAACTGCGTGTGAGCGGTTTCAAGTTCGACAGTCCCGAGTCGGCCAAGTTGTGGGATGAGATCAGTGGCAAGAAGGTGAGCCTGGTTCCCGTGCGATCGGATGAACCGGAATCCCGAAACCGGAAGGCGGTCGAGATTCGCGAACACTACACGAGCGATGCGCCGCTGGCATTCTGCCACGTCAGTCTGCTCGACAATCGCAGTGAGTTCATGGCTCCGCTGCGCATCTCGGTGGAACGTGACGGCGAGTCGTTCATCATCCGAGTCTCGCAGGCGATCGCGGTGGCGAACACGATTGCGTATCTGAGCGAGATGCTCGACCCCGTGTCGGTCTTTCTTGGATTGACGCGATTGAATCTGGTCCATCAGGCGCTGCGGTTTCTGGTGTTCGGTGAAGGCGAGACCGGGCTGATGGTCTATGCGATTCTGCTGAAGTATTGGGCTTGGACTCCCGAAGACGACGTCCGCCCGTACATTTATCTGATGAGCGACTGATGCTTCGCTTCCTGCTTGTTTTGAGTGTTGCGTCGGCGCAGGAAGTGTCGATCGGCTACGGCCACTTTTACAACCTGGACTTTCCGCAGGCTTTGGCCGAGTTCGATCGCGAGGCCGCCAGGGCGGCTGAGGATCCGGAAGCCTACAACCATATCGCACACACGATTCTGTACTACGAGATGTTCCGAAACGGGGCGCTCGAGACTGAGATGGTGGCGGGCTCGAACGCGTTTCTGAAACGCGAGGCGGTGCAACCGACTGCTGCCGATCGGAAGAAGTTTTCCGATGCTGTTTCGAAGGCGATGTCTTTATGTGAAGCGCGATTGCGCCGAAACGAGAAAGACAAAGAGGCGTTGTATGCCTTGGGTGTCGCCCATGGTTTGAAAGCGAACTATGACTTTCTGGTGCGCAAAGCCTGGTCAGATGCGTTGAGCGGCGCGGGCAAGGCCCGCAAGTTTCACGAGAAGGTGACGGCCATCGATCCGGAGTTCGCCGATGCGCTACTGGTGCAGGGTGTGCATCAGTATGTGGTAGGCAGTTTGCCTCGCACGGTCCGGTTCTTTGGATTCTTTGTTGGCTTTCGCGGAGATCGCGCGAAGGGCATCGAGATGCTGCGCAAAGTGGAAATCTATGGACAGCGAAACCGCCTGGACGCGCAGGTTCTCTTGGCCGCGATCTACCGGCGCGAGAAGCGGCAGGTGGAGGCCATTCCGCTGCTGAGTGTCCTGGGCGATCGGTTTCCGCGCAATTTCCTATTGCAGTTTGAACTGGCGCAGATGTATGCGGATTTGGGTGATAAAGGACGTTCGGTCGCGATTCTCGATCAGATTGAGGCGCATCGCGTGGCTCGACGGAATGGCTTTGAGAGAATCAGCCGGGAACGAGTGGCGTTCGGTCGAGGGAACCTGCATTTCTGGTATCGAGATCTCGATGCGGCGCTCGCCTCGATGAAGACAGCGACGGCTGGTGCAGCGCAATTGAATCTGGGCACGGGCGTCCTGGCCTGGATGCGATTGGGACAGATTCACGATCTTCGCAGCGAGCGGCAAGAAGCGGTTGCCGCCTATCGACAGGCAATGAAATTCGCTCCTGGATCCGAGGTGGCGAAGGAAGCCAAGGGCTATGTGAAGTCCGCGTATAGACTTTCTCCATCCCGCCGAGGTCCTTAAGATTTAGCCCGGGTGCGAGACCCGATTAAAGCAGATCGTCCAACGGAACTGTTCGCCTCTTTCGTCTTGCTCAATCGCTTGCAGTGCCATCCGAGACAAGTCATCTCGCTTCTGGGCAAATCGCTCGTTCTACGCCAATTCATCCTCAAGCAGCAGGAGAATTTGCGAAGCGATGGCATCCTGCTCGGTTTCGGGCACTGAACCCACCCGCTCCATCGCTTAGGCAAGAAGTGTCGACATAGTTTCAGCCTAAACCAACGACGCCATATCCCGCCAAGGCTTGCCCTGCGATTCCGCAACCGCCGGATAGACGATGTGCCCGTGATACGTATTCACGCCCTCGCGAATCGCAGCGGACTCGGCACAGGCCTTCTCCAACCCTTTGTTCGCCAGCAAAAGCGTGTAAGGAACAGTTGCATTGTTCAGCGCAAAGGTCGACGTCTGAGCAACAGCCGCGGGCATGTTCGAGACGCAATAGTGCAGAACATCATCCACGAAATAGATGGGATCTGTATGCGTGGTGGCGCGCGAGGTTTCGAAGCAGCCGCCCTGATCGATCGCTACGTCCACGACCACAGAACGCTTGCGCATTGAGGCGATCATGGGGCGAGTAACGAGCTTGGGAGCAGAAGCGCCCGGAATGAGTACGGCACCGATCACCAGATCGGCGAAGCGGACGGCATCGCGCACCGTGTGGACGTTCGATGCGAGCGTGACGATGCGCGATCCCCAGATATCGTCGAGGTAGCGGAGGCGGTTCAGTGAGCGGTCAATGATCGTCACGTTGGCACCGAGGCCAACGGCCATCTTCAATGCGGAATGTCCCACCACACCGCCGCCGATGATGACGACGTTGGCGGAACCGACGCCGGGCACGCCTCCGACAAGGATGCCGCGGCCGCCGTTGGGTGCTTCGAGATACTGCGCGCCGACCTGTACCGACATTCTGCCGGCAACCTCACTCATCGGTGTGAGCAAAGGTAGGGATCCGTCTTCTTCGCGGATCGTCTCGTAGGCTACGGCGTTGACACCAGTTTCGACGAGTTTGTCCGTCAGCTTCGGAAGCGGTGCAAGATGCAGGTAAGTGAACAGCAGCAGGCCCTTGCGGAAGTACGGATA
>CAZCPL010000442.1:0-3485 GCA_964500255.1 uncultured Solibacteraceae bacterium
GTACAGCTTTGAGTGGCGTGTTTGGCGGTAACTTTCAAACGGCTGTAGTTGGCGTATCGTTGGATCTGAACATTCGCAATCGTACGGCCAAATCGCAGGAGGTTTCGGCGGCGATTCAGGGCAAGCGGCTGAAGTTGGAACAGACTCGTTGGGAACAACTCATCGAAGCGCAAGTGCGCAATGCGATGCAGGCGATCGAGACCGCTAAGCAGCGCATCGCGTCGGCTGCCGCCGGCGAAGTCGCTGCGAAAGAGAAGCTCGATAGCGAGACGCGCTTGTTTCAGACCGGAGAGTCAACCAACTTCTTTGTGCTGACGCGGCAGAACGAGTATCTCGATGCGCGACGCCGCGCGGTGGTGGCGCAACTGGAACGGAACAAAGCGAATGCGCGACTCGAACAGGCGATCGGCAGTACCCTGGCTGTCTTCGAAATCTCCGTTCGCTGAAGCTCTACGGTCCCCCAAAAACCCTAATCCTCCATCGTGATGGTGGTTTTCTTCGCCGCGCGCACCTCGTCGGTTCTGGCGATGACCTTCTTCACGATCTCATCGAATGCCGTTGGCTTGCCAGTCGTTGTCACCGGACGCCCGGTATCTCCACCGATGCGAATTTGGGGATCGAGCGGGAGTTCGCCAAGGAATGCAACATGCATCGCTTCCGCCGTACGTTTGCCTCCGCCGCGTCCAAAGAGATCGACGGGAGCCTTCAAATCCGGATGCTCGAAGTACGACATGTTTTCCACGATGCCTAGAATAGGCACCCGGACCTGTTCGAACATGTCGATGGCTTTGCGTGCGTCCTCGAGCGAGACCTCGCTGGGTGTCGTGACAACGACGGCACCTGTGATGGCCGCGGTTTGGATAAGCGACAACTGTACGTCGCCCGTGCCCGGAGGCAGGTCGATCACCAGATAGTCGAGTTCGCCCCATTCCACGCCGAACAGAAACTGATTCATCACGCCATGCAGACGCGGTCCGCGCCAGACAAGCGCCTTGTCGCCGGGGTTGAGAAAGCCCATCGACATCAGGCGAACGCCATAGCTTTCGAGTGGCACGATCTTCTCACCGATGGCGCGAGGGGCCTCGTTGATACCCATCATGAGGGGGACGTTGGGACCGTAAACGTCCGCGTCCATCAAGCCAGTCTTGAAGCCTTGGCGGGCGAGCGAGATCGCCAGGTTGACCGATACGGTGGTTTTGCCGACACCACCCTTGCCCGATCCGACTGCGATGAGATTCTTAACACCCGGAATTGGCTGCCTCTGCGGCGTGCCTTGCGATTGAGGACTCATTGTATAACTCAGGTTACCGCGTGGCCGTGACCCCGGCAGTGATGATTTTGCGCATTCACCATTGAGATGCGAAGTCGTGCAGGATGCCTATCCGCAGCGGGGCAACGCGAGAATTCCGAGCATCGCGAATGCGCTTCGGGGCGCTCTGGAACAGGCGTTTCGGAACCCCTATACTGTCGTTCCGGCGAATGGCGATGCTGCGCTTCGCGTCGCCATCACGCAGTATTTTCCACCGCGCTCGAATCTGCTGCGCAGCGTGCAGGATCGCGGCGCGCCAGTGATCCGCGGAGGCGCGGTGGTTGTGGATGGCGTTACCGGTCAGCCGGTTCTGCAGGTTCGCCGGGTGCAGGTGGAACACTGGATCGGACGTGGCGCACTGTCGGTTCGCGCCGAACTGGTGGAAACCGCCACCGGCGTAATGCTCGATTCTTTCACCGCCGCTTCGAGCTTTGACAAGCGTGGATGTGAGTCTCGACGGAGTGGATCAGGTGGATCGCCGCCAGATTCCAGAGCAGAATCAGATCGTGGGAATTCTCATCGATGAAGTCGCCAGGCAGTTCGCCAAGCACTACAATCCGGGTGTCGAAGAGGTGGAAATCCCGCTTTCGATCAGTGACGAGCAGAAGAGTGGCAACAAGCTGGCGAAGGTAGGGGACTTCGGCGGCGCAGTGCAAAGCTGGCAGGCCACCATCCCTCGCAAGCTCGACATGATGGGCGACAGGGCGCACAATCCGGGCACGGTGTATGAAGTGCAAGCTTACGACATGCTGCAGCAACGGCAAGATCCTGTACGGGTGGACGAATATCTGTAGACAGCGATCGGCTACTACGAAGAAGGGCTGCGTCAGGATCCGAAGGAGAAATACATGCAGCAGGCAGTAGGGCAGGCCGTTGTGGGCCGTTGGCGCGGTCTCAACGAGGCTCGCGCGGCGGCGATGCAGGCTGCTGCGGTACAGGCTTCGCCGTGGCCTCCGCATGTTGGCTTCGGGCAACTGGCCGTGCGTCGGCAGTGAAGAAGTATACGGATGCCGCATCGAAAGAGGCGCTCGATCTTGCGCTGACCGATACGAGAGCCGATAGCGAGAAAGAGGCGCAATTCAGATAGTTGGTGAGAGCGCGAGTGCAAGCATTGGCAGCGCGGCCCGCTTCGGCATCGATGCAGGAGATGGCAACGCTGGGCACGCAAGCCTATGCGCTGACCGCGCTCGAATCGCGACGCGTTGTTTATCAGGAATCTCAGGCATGGTCCGGTGACGCAACGAAGGTGAAAACATATCGGGATACGTTGGCGGCGCTGCGCCCGGATGGCATTTCGGCGGAAGAGCGCAGGCTGCGGCGGCCGAGGCATCCGTGCAGTTCTAGCGATGACAATCAACGACAATTGAATTTGGGTATCGCTGCGGATTTCGTCCTCATCGTCGTTGCTGGTTTGCTGGGCGGAATCGTTGCGCGCATCCTTCGGCTGCCGCTGCTTGTGGGCTATGTACTCGCTGGAATTGCGGTGGGTCCCCACACGGCGGGACCCACCGTCGTCCAGATCCATGACATCGAAACGCTGGCGGAAATTGGCGTCGCTCTCCTGTTGTTCTCTCTGGGACTCGAAGTCTCGTTTCGCGATCTGCGAGTGGTTCGAAATGTGACGCTTTTCGGCGGTCCACTGCAGGTTATTCTGACCATCGCCGCAGCGGCCCTGGCCGGCGTTCAACTGCTCGGAATGCCTTTCAGCGAGGCCCTTTGGTTTGGCTCGATGATTTCCGTGTCGAGCACGATGGTGGTGCTGAAAGTAATGGCTGCGTCCGGCGTCACCAACACTCTGGCAAGTCGGGTGATGATCGGGCTTCTGCTGATTCAGGATCTGGCCGTGGTTCCGATGCTGATTGTGTTGCCCCAGTTGGGATCGAGCGGAGGCGGACTCCTCTCCCGCATTTCCGTGGCGCTCGCCGCAGGTGGGGCGGTGTTAGTAATTGTCTACTTTGCGGGAACTCGCTTTTTGCCACCTGTGCTGCGGTGGATCTTGTCCTGGGGCTCGCGTGAATTGTTTCTTGTTAGCGTTGTCGCCATCGGCGTTGGCGTGGGTGCGGGAATGCACGCTGCAGGGTTGTCTTTCGCGATTGGAGCTTTCGTGGCGGGTCTGATGCTCAGCGAATCCGAGTTCAGCCATCAGGCGCTTTCCGACGTCGTCCCCCTTCGCGAC
>CAZCPL010000443.1:0-3477 GCA_964500255.1 uncultured Solibacteraceae bacterium
AGAGTGAAGTGAATAGACTCATGAATCTAGCCCTTTCCTTCTTGGATGACATTGCGGATCATCTTGAACTGCGAGCGCATCAGGGTAGAGGCCAAATTGAAGCGGATCGCATTCTCTGCAAGAAGCCGAGCTTCACGGTCAAGACTGACATCGTTGCCATCGTTCTTGACCAACAGCCCGGGAACCTCGACGACATCGGGTTCGGGATGAGTATCCGTCGCTGCCATCAATTCGAACTGAAAATCGATGTCCCGCGTTCGGTAGTTCGGTGTGTCCGCGTTGGCGACGTTCGAAGCCGTCAGCTTCTGTCGCGCGGAAAGCAGGTTCATGTAGGTTTGAATTCGATCTGCAAGCGGTCCGAGTTGCACGAACTCCCTCTATGCACTCAACATGCCAGACCGAAACATGAGCAGTACCCCCGCAAACACTGGGAAACTCTCGTTCCAATGCCTTTGGACACGTTTTCGCCGCGGCAAAAACTTGTCACGGCTTGCTGCGTGACGACAATTCGTCTCCACTCACCACCCGTCCGGATCGCTCAGACGTCGGTGCATTCGCCTTCCATACGGTCTTGCCATTCACCAGAACCTGCACGATTCCCACAGAAAGGCGGCTCGGATCGGCAAAGGTGGATTGGTCACGAACTTGCTTTGGATCGAACAAGACGAGGTCCGCGAAAGCTCCTTCGCGAATGACGCCGCGATCGCGCAGCCCAATCCGCTGCGCGGGAGCGGAAGTCATCTTCCGAATGGCCTCGGGCAAGTCCATCCAATGCCGCTCGCGAACATAGGACCGAAGAACCTTAGGGAAGCTTCCCGCCGCCCGCGGATGGCGCATGCCAATGCCACCGTCACTGGCAATCATCACCCAAGGCTGCCGATAGAAGATCTTCATATCCTCTTCCTTCATCCCTTTTCCCACAACGCTCGCGCCGCCGGATTTCACGATCTCAATGAAAATCTCCACCGGCGACTTACCGCGCATCTTGGCGATCTCTTCCAGGTTCTTAAACTCATAGTCGCGATGCTCGCGGCAGTTCGTCACCAGCACATTCTGTGGTCCACCAATATCGTCCAAGCCCTTTTTCACGCTTGCGGGATCCTCATACTCTTTGTTGGGAATCAGCACGGTGATGGTCGAAGACCACGCGTCATAGGGGTAGCAATCCGCCGTGATGTCCAGACCTTCCGCGCGAGCTTCGGCAATCAAGGCCACCGCTTGCGGAGCCTTTCCCCAAACGCCGACCGTGCCCAGCTTGATATGAGAGATGTGGGCGGGAATGCGCGCCTCGCGAGCAATGCGAATGATCTCTTCGATCGCCGGAAACACGAGGTCGGCCTCATCCCGAATGTGGGATACGTAGATGCCGCCATAACGAGCCGCAACCTTCGCGAGAGCAATCACCTCTTCTGTCGAGCTGTAAGAACCGACCTCGTATTCGAGTCCGGAAGAGAGCCCCGCAGCGCCCTCGCGCAACGCCTGCTCGACGAGCGTTGCCATTTTGTCGATCTCCCCCGCACTCGCTTTGCGGCGGTAGTCGGATCCCATGACCTTCGTTCGCACGGTGGCGTGCCCAACAAAGACAAGCGTGTTGATCGCGACCGGCGACGTCCTGCGAGCAGCGATCCACGGGGCAATCGGGAATGGAGACCCACCGTCCATTCCCAAAACGGCGGTGGTAATACCCTGAGAAACTTGGCTCTTGGCTCCGGGATCATCGCCCAATCCGCGATCGGAATGATTGTGCAGGTCGACGAATCCCGGGGCGAGCACGAGCCCGGTTCCCTCCACGATCTCGTCGCCGGCGGATGGCTTTGCATTCGCACCGACGGCAGCGATGCGGTCCCCAGCCACTCGAACATGAACTTGCCGCGCCGGCGTCCCGGTTCCATCGAGGACGCTCGCACCCTTGAAGAACACTCCCTGCCCAACGGCCGAAACGGTCAGAGCGGTGAACAGCAGAGTTCGAAGCATCATTTCCCTTATCATAAACTGCCTGCTGGTACACATAGAATCCACCTGGGCGCAAAAATCCAACCCGTTGGGCAATGCGGTGCTCTTAACCCCCGCTGCGAGCGCTCCGGTCACGCTGCTCTTCTAACTGCTGGCCATTCGAAAAACGACCGCGCATGCGTATTTCGAGTGCCAGCGAAAATTCGTGCCAAAGCATTGGGACACGGTTGATCCACGCGGTCATTCTCATCGTGTGGCCCGCGCGGCAACTGATCGGGAAGGGAAACTGTTCAAGGCAGTTTCGAGCACAGTAATGAAACGGCTGTTTCGGTGGGAATCATCTTTATGATCTACGCCTACGTATCTCCGCAAGCGATTCCGAATGAACCGACAGTCTGGTAACGGCAAAAGGAAACCCCATTGCCTCCCCAGGACCAGCAAACTACTTCTGCTTGGCGACGATCAGATCCTTCACTTTGGCATATTCCGCATCGGTGAGAATCTTCTTGGTAACGAGTTCGTCCTTACCCTTGAACGGACGGCCCGCCACGATCTTGGCAGCCTTGGCCTTGCCAATAACCGGCAACGCTTCGAGCTCATCCAGCTTGGCCGAGTTGATGTCCAACACCTTCGTAGCGGGAACGGCCGCAGCAGCCTTTGCCGGAGCCTTTTTCGCAGCGGCCTTATCGTCCGCCATCAACGTAAACGCCACAAGCAGCGTCAAAATTCCAATCAACTTCATGGTTCGTGTAAACTCCTATCCTTACTTCTTCACGATCTTGCCGTAAAGGAACAGGACAATCAGCGCCCCAACCACGGACCCGATAAATCCCGCTCCCTGGCCCGCGCCATACCAGCCCAAAGTCTGACCCAGAAATGTCGCCACAATCGAACCGGCGATGCCAAGGCAGATCGTCAACACAATCCCGAGATTCTGAACGCCCGGCATGATCGCTTTCGCAACCACGCCAGAAATCAAACCGATGAGAATCGTCCAAAGCCAACCCATTTCACCTCCACCTTGCATTGCCAATCAGACTCAGGGCATGCAAGAAGCTTCCTAGTGTAACAGGCGCAGAATCCCAATGGAAAGCGTAATCACGAAGCTGTTCACAAAGTCATTCAGATAGCCGCCCACAATGGGCACGGTCAGAAAAGCCTGTGGTGCGTCGCCATTCTTCGAGGTTAACTCCTCCATCGAGGCCATCGCGTTCGGTGTGATCCCCAGCATGAAACCTGCGAATCCAGCACTCATCACCGCCGCCTCATACTCTGGAGCGACACGCCGCAACGCATGGAACGCGCCAACACTGAGCAAGACAGCCAAGCAAACCTGCGCACACAAAAGTCCCAATAGAGGCAAGGCCAGAGCCGTCAACTCCCACAACTTCAAGGCGGAAATCGCAACACCGATAAACAGAGGCAAGGCGACCTGGAAAATCTCCCTCAGCTTCGCCTCGGACAACGCCTGCCAATCCACTCGATCATTCCAATTCCGCCACAGCGCTGCCACTGTCATCGGAC
>CAZCPL010000444.1:0-1701 GCA_964500255.1 uncultured Solibacteraceae bacterium
ACCTCGGACGGTACTGGCAGGCGGCTCGTCAAATCCAGATAGATACGCCGCACGAACTCCGCATCCGTAGACAATGGCGCAGACTTCACCCCTGCCTTGGCCATCCTCGAGAAGATCGCCTCGTCGATGAAGTTCTGCCGGGGAATCGAGTTCGCATCCACCAACCGGCTGACAGCCGTCGCTTCGCCAGTCAATGCGAAAGATGCCCGGCTCTTCGAAAAGGCCATCGACCGCAAAGCCACATCCTCCGTCACTCGCTTCGCCCGATTGAGATACGCATCGGGATCCGCTTTGAACGAACAGTTGTCGCCCGACTGCGCGAGCAGTATCGGGCTAATCAGCAATACCGTGAACCGTTTCATTTCGGCAAGCACGCGTGTTTCACTCCTCTAATTAGGTCCGGGTCCCGGATGATCAACAAGGATTCAGGATGGTCTGAAAACCCATGGTCGCATGAATAGTTGCGCTGCGACGTCACATAGCAGAGACAAGTTACACCCTCGTTTGACGACACCTTTTCTGAAAAACTTTCGTCTCTTCGTTGTAAACCACGATTCGTATAATCGAAAGAGATCCTGAACCATGAACCGTAGAACCTTCCTCGGAACTTTCGCCACCGCTTCCGCATCCTTATCGGCAGCCCCCGCCACCTCTATAGACTGGCCTCAGTGGCGCGGCGCGAAGCGCGACGGGATTTCCACTGAAAAGGGACTCCTCAAGGAATGGCCGTCCGCCGGACCCAAGCGTCTCTGGCAAATCAACACCCTCGGCGAAGGCTACGGATCTCTCGCTCTGGTCGGTGATCGCATCTACGTCCACGGACGCAAAGGCAACGACTCTGTGGTGATGGCTCTCGCCCGCGAAGGCGGTGCCACCGCATGGACCGCAGTCATAGGCCCGCGCCTCGAACAGGATCGCGGCGGCGGACCCCGCGGCACCCCCACCGTCGACGGCGAACACATCTTTGCTTTAAACGAAAACGGCGACCTCGCTTGCCTCCGAACAAAAGACGGCAAGATTGTTTGGAAGAAAAACATCCTGCAAGAATACAAAGGCTCGAATCCGCACTGGCTGATCAGTGAATCGCCACTCGTCGACGGCAACAACCTGATCGTTACCCCCGGCGGCAACGACGCTTGCGTGGTCGCGATGGATAAGCTGACCGGCAAAACCGTTTGGACCTCGAAAGGCCTCAGTGATCCCGCCGGCTACGCATCCTGCATCGTGGAAAACATTCAGGGCGTGCGCACCATCATGACGCTCACCGCCGATGCGGGCGTTGGCGTCCGCGCCTCCGATGGCAAGCCCATGTGGCGCGAAACCTCCCCCGCCAACGGAACCGCCAACTGCACCACTCCTGTCTATCACAACAACCGTGTCTTCTACACCTCCGCCTATGGCACCGGCTGCACCATGATGGATCTCAGTGCCAAGGCGGGGCTCATCTACGCCAACAAAACCTACTTCAACAACAGCATGCAAAACCACCATGGCGGGGTCGTGCTTCTCGATGGCTATGTATATGGATTCTCCGCCAATATCCTCACCTGCGTGGAACTCGCCACCGGCAAGATTACCTGGCGCGAACGCAGCGTCGGCAAAGGAGCGGTGACCTACGCGGACGGAAAGCTTTATCTGCTGGGCGAGAATCAAACCGTCGGTCTGGCGGATGCAAATCCAACTGCCTACAAGGAACTTGGC
>CAZCPL010000444.1:1711-3468 GCA_964500255.1 uncultured Solibacteraceae bacterium
GCGGCGCGAAGCTTTACATCCGAAACCAGCGTCTGCTGAGTTGCTACGACATCAAAGCTTAGCGCTGGTTCTGTTCGCAGCAACTGCGGCAACAGCCTGTGCCACAGAAATCCAGCTTTCCTACAATGTCCTCGAACGCCTCATCGCCCAACAGGTCTTCACCGAAGACGGACGCAAGTACGTCCAGGGCAGCAAGGCCGCCAAGTGTACGTTCGCCTATCTCGAAAACCCTCGCATTGCCGGCGCGAACGGACGCGTCATCATCAAAGCCAAATTCACAGGCCGTTCGGCGATTGACATGTTCGGACGTTGTGTCGGCTTGGGAGACGCCTTCAATTTGACAGTTGTCGGCCTGCCTTACTACGACAAAGGCCGCATCTCATTCAAAGACATTGGCGTTGAGACGGACAGGGATGGCTTTTATATCCGTCGCGTCCGGCAGGCTCTCGTTCAGAGTCTCTCCAAGCAGTTCGACTATCAGATTCAGAACGACGCCAGGAAACTGCTGGAGCAGCAATCGGAACCGAATCCCCCATATAAGCGCCAGATGATAAAGTTCGACGTCACACGGATTCAAGCCGCGGACAAGTCCCTGATCCTCACCGTCGATTTCATTCTTTCGGTTGAATAGGGATGTTAGCGGCAGCGATACTAGTGGTACTGGTCCGACACCGATTCTGATACCATAACGGGCAATTCGGCAGGAGCGTCAAGACTGGATGGTCGGAAAAATCATTCGAAACTACGAGATTGAGTCGGAAATCGGCTCGGGCGGCAATGGCGTGGTTTACCGTTGCCGTAACATCGTGACGAATGAGACGGTGGCGATCAAGGTCATCGGTCCGAAGTCGCTTGAGGATCCGGAACGGCTCCAACGTTTTCGCCACGAAGCCAAGATCGCATCGACCCTCAATCATCCGGGTATCGTCAAGGTGTTCGATGTCGGATTGGAAACGATCAACGGCATTCCACGGGATTTCATCGTGATGGAACTGGTGGAAGGCCGCACTCTCGCCGACCGAATCGGGGGACGACCGATGGCTGTCGCCGAGGCCCTTGGCTTCGCCATTCAAATTTCCGCCGCTCTCTCCGCAGCCCACGCCGCCAACATTATTCATCGTGACGTCAAGCCGTCCAATCTCATCGTCAACAATTTCGGCATCGTCAAGCTCGCCGACTTCGGCCTTGCCAAACGTCCGGCCAACCATCAGGCCGAAACCACCAGCATCCAACTCGACCTCACTCACGACGGAACCATTGTCGGATCCGTCGCCTACATGTCGCCGGAGCAAGCCCGCGGGTTGCCTCTCGACGGAAGGTCGGACATCTTCTCCTTCGGATCCGTTTTCTACGAAATGCTTTCAGGAAAACCGGCATTTACGGGTCAGACCACAGCCGACAAGTTGTCCGCCGTGCTCACCAGCGAGCCTCCGGACCTGATGGACATTCCAGCCGAGCTATGGGCAATGCTCGCTCGCTGTTTGCGAAAAGACCTGACCCGGCGCTGGCAGTCTGCCGCCGAATTGAGGTCAGCCCTAGAGGACTTCCGCTCCAGCGGATCAGGCAACAGTACGTCCACGATTCGGCGCACCACCAGCACCCGCCGGGCTTGGCTCGCGGCAGGCACCGGGGTGGCCGCGGGCCTGATTCCGTCTGCCTACCTTCTCACTCGCAAGCGAGAACCTGCCAGCTTTCAGAAACTGACTTTTCGCAGCGGCGATATCACCGGAGCAAGGTTCGCGCCTGGCAACTTCGTC
>CAZCPL010000445.1:0-3435 GCA_964500255.1 uncultured Solibacteraceae bacterium
GTGCTCATAGCGTCGAGAGTAGCGCCCTATTTGCAACAATGCCAGCAAATCCGATTCAGCGGGATATTCTTGGCTGCGACCGGGCTGGCCAAGCCATTCGGCGGCTCGCGACGTGAAATCCGCGAATTGCTGTGTTGTCGCGGACGCTCATTGTCTTTTTTTGACCGCTCGCGGATCGTCGAGATTCACTCGCCGGAAAGTTAATGGTGGATCGGGGTGAAGCCGCTACTCTGGCAGAGGATAGTATTTCCTATGCATATTTCGGAAGGTTTCCTGCCCGCTAGCCACGCCGTCGGCTGGACACTTGTTTCAGCGCCGATCGCCGCGTGGAGCGTCCGCAGGGTCTCTCGCGCGCTGCGGCAGGAACCCAGGGCGCGCTTGGAACTCGCTGCCGTCGGCGGCTTCGCATTCGCCCTGTCGGCCCTCAAGCTACCATCCGTTTCAGGCAGTTGCTCGCACCCGACGGGAAGCGGCTTGGGCGCGATTCTGGTCGGCCCGGCGAAGATGCCGGCGATCGGATTGGCTGTGCTGTTGTTTCAGGCGCTCTTGCTTGCCCACGGCGGGCTTACCACTTTGGGCGCGAATTTGTTCAGCTTGTCGGTGGCGGGTCCACTGGTTTCCTGGACGACTTTTTCGTTGTGCGGTAAGGCGGGCCTGCCCAGCGAAGCCGGAATCTTCAGTGGCACCGCGCTGGGCAATCTGGCGACCTATGCCGTCACGGCGGCGCAGTTGGCATTTGCCTATCCGGATCCGCATTCGGGATTCAGCGCGGCTTTTGTCAAGTTCGCTTCGATCTTTGCCCTGACCCAAATTCCACTCGCGATCAGCGAAGGCCTGCTGACCGTGGTTGTGGCCAAGGCTCTCCGGAGAGCGCGTTTCAGTATCGCGGAGGCAAGCTCGTGAGATTCCCTGACTATCTCTTGTTGGCCTTCGCGCTGCTGGCCGCGTTGAGTGGCCTGTTTTGGAACCGCCTCGGAGCACGGGCCGAGTTCGCTGGCTCGGACGGCCTCGTGGTCAAAGCTTTGGGCGAGCGGGCGAAGCCGTCTTTCGAGCCTTTGTGGAAACCTCCGAGCGCGGAGGTGGAATCGGGATTGTTCGCTTTACAGGCTGCCATCGGCGGCGCTCTCGCCGGCTATGTGATCGGCCGGGCGCGAGGCGCGAAGCCGTCCCGCGTTGCGAATACATTTGACCGAGTCGATGGATCGCGAACGCAATCCCGGCAAGTTTCCGGGGGCTCTCATGCACCTTGACGCACGACTCTGCAGCGTTCCATTCCGCAATCGCTGGACCCGCGCTCATCCCGCGGAAAAGATACTCTTCTCCGCCGGGTTGCTCTTATTGACGCTCACATCCCCGGCGGGCGGACTGCTCGCGCTCGCGGCGGGCACCATCGCCGCTGTGCGCGGAGCGGGAGTGCCCGCAGCGGCATGGTGGCGCTTCGTGCGCGCTCCCCTCACCTTCGCGCTCACCGGGCTGGTCACCATGTCGATCCGCCTGCCCTTGGCGCTCGATTGGAACCCCGATCTGTGGATCGCGATTCTCGCGCGGTCTCTCGGTTCGGCGGCTGCCGCGGGCTTTCTCGGGCTCACCACGCCCATGGACCAGGTCTTTCACGTGCTCGGCCGTTTAGGCACGCCGCCCGCATTCACAGCCCTTCTTCATGCGATCTATCGATTCATCTTCACGATGTTCGACTCCCTGTCGCGAATGCTCGAAGCCACCGCCAGGCGCAATCTCGCGGCGGGATGGAAGCCGTACCTCAACGCCCTTTCCCTGCTGGCTGGAAGCCTTCTTCTGCGCGGCCTGCGGCAGGCGGCGCGAAAAGAAGAGGCGCTCGAATGGCGGCTCGGCGGCGCTTCGACGCGCATGCTCGCGACCTGGCGCGTTGCGCGCGGCTGGGTTATCGCCTCGCAGTGCGGCGCCTTCGCGCTTTCGAGCGCCGGCCTTCTAACTTGGAGGCTGCTGTAGCCGGATGCCCGCCGCGATCGAGCTGCGCGATGTCTATTTCGGCTACAAGCCCGGCTGCTGGGCGATCGGGGGCCTCAACATCCGATGGAACAAAGGCACGAAAGCCGCCATCGTCGGTGCCAACGGAGCGGGCAAGTCGACGATGCTGCTGCTGCTCGACGGCGGCCTCCATCCTTGCAAGGGCGAGATCCGCATTCTCGGGCAGGAACTGCGATACGACCGCGAGGGATTGCGCTGGCTGCGGTCCACCGTAGGCTTGGTGGTGCAGGATCCGGACGACCAGATCATCGCCAGCACCGTTGAGCAGGAAGTCGCGTTCGGCCCGCTCAATCTCGGTGTGCCCCCAGTGGAATGCCGCCGCAGGGTGAGAGCCTCGCTCTCGACACTGGATGCGCTCGACCTAATCGACGAGCCGGTGCACGAGTTGAGCTTCGGACAGAAGAAGCGCGTGGCGATCGCCTCCATCCTGGCGATGCAACCGGCGGTGCTGCTTCTCGACGAACCGACCGCCGGCCTCGACCACCTGTCTTCGGCCCACCTGCTCGCCGCGCTCGACGATTTGGCGCGGCAGGGGACCACGGTGCTTCTCACCACCCACGATTCAAACCTGGCGTATGAATGGGCGGATGAAGTGCTGGTGCTCGACCAAGGGCGGCCGGCGTTGGCAGGGGCTCCATTGGATGTCTTCGCGCATTCAGAGACGATCCAGTCGTACCGGTTGGCGCAGCCCGCAGTGATGGAAATCTGGCAGCGGACGTTTCGCGATGACTGGTGCGGCGCGCCTCCGCGCACCCGCAGCGAGCTTGTCGATGGCATCAAGGCCCTGCGGCTGGTGGGTAAGCATTAGAAAGGAAAACTCATTCATGACGGCCCCGATTCGTAACACGACGAAGCGCCTTTCGCACGGGCAGATCGTGATTTGCCTGGGATGCTGCTGCGGCCGCACCGACAAAGGCCACCCCCCCGTGCCCGTCGATTTGCTCAAGGCGGAATGGAAGCGGCGCAAGCTTTTGAAGCATGTCCAGTTGACGATCGCCGGATGCATCGGACCCTGCGACGCGAGCAACGCGGTGCTGGTGTTTCTGGGCGACGAGCCGGTCTGGCTCGGCGGCCTCCACCTGCCCGAGCACTATCGGGCCCTGCTCGACTGGGCCGTGTCCTGCCAAGAGTCCAGCGCATTGCAGCCGTTGCCCCGCATGCTGCTGCCCCATCGCATCGAAGAACGCTTTCGCACGGCCGCCGCGGTGGAACTCGCCGCTGCCGTTTGAAGATCTGGAGGAGAAACAATGACTGCAAACAAACGCGTCCCCGTAACGGTTTTGACGGGCTTTTTAGGATCGGGCAAGACGACCTTGCTCAACCGCATCCTAACGGAAGAGCACGGCAAACGCATCGCTGTGATCGAGAATGAGTTCGGCGAAGTGGGCGTGGACAATGAACTGGTACTCACGGCCGACGAAGAGATTT
>CAZCPL010000446.1:0-3430 GCA_964500255.1 uncultured Solibacteraceae bacterium
TGCCCTCGTCCGCAGGCGCGCAATTACCGTATCCTAAAACGGAAGGGCATGAACAAGCCTTTCCATATCTTTGAACACATCGCCGTGCCCGCACAGTACGGCATTGAAATGCGCCTCTGCCTGTTTTCAGAACAGAGGGAGTTCTAAATGCTTTGGATACTTTGGGGTGCTTGTTTCGTAAGCTTCGGTTGGGGGGCGCGCAACCATTTTCGTAACAACGGCCTTTACACTGCGGGCATGAGATGGACCCTTGCGCTTGGAACCTCCTTCGCCCTGCTGCAAGCCGTAGCGATCTTCTTCGGCCCGCACCCTGCTGGATCTGCGGTCTGTTACGTTCTTTCGCTTTCGCTGTTCTGGTGGAGTGTTCGCACCACTCTCGGCAAAGGATTCGGTGCCTGTTACGCAGGCATCGAATCGAAGGAATTCGTGACCGATGGCCCTTACCGGTGGGTCCGCCATCCGTTCTACACGTCGTACTTGCTGATGTGGATAGCGGGTATCTTCTTGAGCCCTTGGCTGCTAGTGGCACCCGCCGTCATGGGCTATGTGTATTGGAGAGCGGCGAATGAAGAGGAAAACCACCTGGCCAGCGGTCCACATAAAGAGGCATACGAGGTCTATCGTCGAGGCACCGGGCGATTTTTCATTTCCTGGCGAGCTGGCGGTGTGTTAAGGCGGAAGCAGGCAGCCTGAGGGATTCGATCAACGCGAGAAATCGTGGATGTTGCCAGAGGACATCCACGATCTCCAGATGCACCAGAAAGGGCAGTAGCGGGAAGCGATGAGCAGCCATCCGCTCAAAGGCACCGATCGCTTTCTCTTGACGCCCTAGGATCACTGCGGTCAACGCGATGGCCATCTCTGAGCTACCGCCTTCGACTTCTGCGGTGAGCGGATCCGGCTCGTGGCCAGTGGTGGCCGCTCGCATCCCTGAAGCGGACATCGACAACAGCCTGCCAGGTGGAGAACGGCGCGCCCGGAGCATCGCCTTGACTTGAGTCGCCAGTGCCCGTGCCCTGTAGCCCATGGTCCATTGGACTGTGGACATCCAACTCAAGGCTGAATGATCGGCGGGATAGAGCTTGGCTGCGAGTTGCAGTTCGCGTTCGGCATCGGCATGGCGCCGGCACAGATGGAGACATATGCCGTAGTTGGTTTGGGCCATGTGCGATGGGCTTTCCTGCATTTCGAGCAGTTGTTCCATCAGCGAAGCGAGTTCGTCGGCGCGGCCCATGGCCATAAGATGCAGTTGGCGCCACGGATGCGTTTGAGCCCGGATCCCGCCTCCCAAGTCGACGGCCCGCAGGAAGTGCTTGTCCGCTCCATCCCAGTCCCATTCCAACGTCGCCAAAACGCCCCCTTTCACCAAGTGCGCTTCCCAAGACTCTGGCGCGAACTGCACGGCATGTCCGGCGGCGGTGGCGGCGATGCGCAGGCATTCGAGCGGTGGCTCCCCATGCACGGCGAGCATCAAAAAGATTTCCGCGCGGATCGCCCACGCCACCCCCGAACTGGGTGCTTCGGCAAGCACTGCATCGACCAGTTCGAGAGCATCGCGCAAGTCCGCGGGAAAGCGGCTTTCCGCCAGGATGCGGGCTTGATTGAGCGTCCGGCGCAGCTGCGGGAGAATCTGTCCCACAATTTCGAACAGCGGGCAATAAGAGTTTTCTGGCAGCGAGATCCGAACGCTCTCGGCAGGGCTTTCCGCGTAGTATAAATCCAGCTTCTTCCGCAGATTGTGCATCTGAACGCGAACATTGGGGTGAGTGTAAGGGTGGAAATCGGCTGGCGGGATCTCGAACACCGCGCTAGCGATGGCGCTTTCCGAGATCGTGGCGTTTTCGAGCGCACACTCGACGAGATAATGAAGCAGCGACTTTAGAACTTTGGTTCGTGAGAACTGCGGATGCTCAAGCATGCGCCGAAGCGCATCCCGAATCTGCCATTCACGACTGTTCTGCCCCGGTACCATCGATTCATATGGTACACGCAGTTCGCGCAATGGGCGAAAGCAATCCAGTGGCTTTCTTTCGAGTTTCTTCGGCTGGCTTACAGAGTTTCCGAAAGGCGGGAACGAGACTACATTCCAAGAGAGAGAAAGATACAGGCCGGTTGAAGAAAGAACGGGATTGATATGGCCCGACTTCGTTCACGTGAAGAGAAGATCCGCACCCGCGATCATACGGAATCGCCTGGCACGAATTCGGTGCGGACATCACTTCCATCGGCTACCATCAATTGGCACGGGCGTCCCAACCTCAACGGCAATCGCGAACTTACCATGCCCGGTGACATCTCTTCTCCGCCGCCAAGGAAAAGAACCTGTGGCCATGATGAAACCGAGGGTTGGAAGCCCGGGAAAGCCGGTGGGATGGATGAGATGACGATCCATTCTGTCCGGCTTTCTTGTTGTTGCGACGATTTGCGGACTGCAGCTTCCATGGCGCGGCCCCGCGTCGAAGCTGCCGGCTGAGCGGAGGTTACGGAGAGTGCGAAGGTCAAGAGTACAACGGCGACGAGGACGATGGGAGAGAGTACCTCGGCGATTGTGCTGCTGCGATGGCCCGGCGCGGGTTGTCTCCCGGGTTGGTGTATTTCGATGGGCGCGGTTTCCTGTGTTTGCAACGGCATCGCCGGGTCTGTTTCTGCAATTTCGATGGATTTTATCGACCTTCTCCGGGGCGGTTTGCCAGCATTTTTGCGCAGGGCGAGCAGGGCTTTGAGTGCGCGGAAGTAGTCGCGGTTGACCCGAGCCTCGCAGCGGTGGAGATGAGGGAGCGAACCTGAGCGCGCGAGGGAGGACTCGAGCGCGTCGGCCGTGCGGACTGGTTCGGCGAAGTGGGTGAATTTTTCATCCATCTTCTGACGGTTGGTCTCGATTTCGACATTGTAGATGGCGGTTTCGGATGTCCAAGCGCGGTAGAGCTGCCATTGGGCGTAGGCGATCTGTTCGACGAGGTTGGTCTCGGTTGGCCCTTCTGGAAGGTATTCGTCCATGTAGTCGTTGAGGACCTGGTTGAATCGATCCTGATCTTCGTTGACAAGAGCGAGGTGGAAGGCGGTGAGCCCATGGCGAAGGGCATTGCGGGAGCAGGTGGCTTTGCCCATGGAGGTGACGGGTCCGCGGGATTTGGTTCCGTTGGCGCGGGCGGCTTCCTTTTGGGCTTCGGTGCGTGGAGCTTTGGGTTTGGTGGAGTTGTTGTCATGCATTTCGGGCATGGGGATCCTTTCTGCTGCCAGGATCAGGTGGCGGACCATTTTTGTTGACTGGGGAGATGGCTGTAAGTGATTGCAGGGATTGAGAAGATAAATATTGGTCGGACGTGAACGGCGAATTTTGAAATTGGCAGTTTTTTGCGGGTTTCGGATGGGGTGTCATGCGTTCTTGGCGATGCCGTTGCTAGCAGTTCGAATCCACGATGGGGAGCCA
>CAZCPL010000447.1:0-3422 GCA_964500255.1 uncultured Solibacteraceae bacterium
GCTATGAAGCGCTGGTCACGCGTTACAACGCCGATCTCGCGAACGGCTTGGGCAATCTGGCTTCACGAACGCTGAGCATGATTCACCAGTATCGCGGCGGACTGGTTCCGAAGTCCGACGGCGATCAGCATGTCGCGCAGCTTGCGACAGAGACCGTGGAATTTGTTTTGGAGGCTTACGGGCGCTTTGAGTTCAGCCGGGCGTTGGAACGCATCTGGGCGTTGATCTCTGTGGCCGACAAGTTGATCGTGGAACGCGCGCCTTGGAAGCTGGCCAAGGATCCGGATACGACGGAGTTGCTCGACCGCACACTCTATACAGTGGCGGAAGTGTTGCGTGTCTGCTGCGGCCTGTTGACGCCTGTGTTGCCGGAACCGGTTTCGAAGATTTGGCATCAGATGGGCTTCGAGACGGCATCCGACGCCATCCGGGTTGCCGACTTGCATTGGGGACATCTCAAAGCAGGCCAGCAGTTGCGCCCGACTGAGGCCGTGTTCCCGCGCTTGGATGTGAAGCTCACGGTGGAAAAAATGATGGACCGTGAGATCGCGGAACGGAAGCGGCAGGATCTGCTGCTGGGTCGCGCCGCGGCCACAGAAGAGCCGAAGGAAGAGCGTCCGCCACTGGTGCCGCTGGCGCCCGAAATCACGATTGACGACTTCGTGAAGGTGGATCTTCGCGTCGGCAAGGTGCTGACGGCGGCGGCGGTGAAGGGTGCCGACAAGCTGCTGCATCTGTCGGTGGATATTGGCGAGCCGGAACCACGTTCGATCGTTGCGGGCATCGCGCTGGCCTATAAGCCGGAGACACTGGTGGGACGCAAGGTGGTGATCGTCGCCAATCTCGCGCCGCGCAAGTTACGCGGGTTGACGTCGCAAGGCATGATCGTGGCGGCATCCCTGGAAGATGGCTTACCGGTATTGTCGGGCTTCAACGAGGACATCCCGGTGGGAGCTCGTCTGAAGTAATGTTCGTAGACAGTCATTGTCATCTCGACAATAAGGCGTTTCGCAGCGATCGGGAAGAGACGGTGCAGCGGGCGCTCGACGCCGGCGTGAGTCATATGGTTGCCATCGGAACGGGCGAGGGTCCGCCGGATCTGGAGTCGGCACTGGGGCTTGCAGACAGGTATGATTTCGTTTCCGCAACCGTCGGCGTGCATCCGCACGATGCCTCAAAAGCGGATGCGGAAACTTTCAAACGCCTGCCGGAACTTTTGCAGCATCCAAAATGTGTGGCTCTCGGTGAAATCGGTTTGGACTTTCACTACGACTTCTCTCCGCGCGACACGCAACGCTCGGTGTTTGTGGAGCAATTGCGAATCGCCGCGGAGTCGAAGAAGCCGGTTGTGATTCACACACGGGAAGCGTGGGCAGACACTATGTCGGTGTTGCGTAAGCATTGGGTTCCGACAGGCTTGGGCTGTTTGATCCACTGCTTCACTGGCAATGCGGAACAGGCGCACGAGGCCGTTGGACTTGGCTTTGACTTGGCTTTTGGTGGGGTACTAACGTATCCCCGTGCGGAGGAAGTGCGAGAAGCGGCGCGCGTCACACCGTTGGACCGGATCCTGCTGGAAACGGATGCGCCTTATCTTTCGCCCGTTCCGCAGCGAGGCAAGCGCAACGAACCGGCCTATTTGGCATTGACGGCGGCCAAGCTGGCCGAAGTGAAAGAACTGAGCATCGAGGCTATCGCAGAGGCAACGTCGGAGAACACTCGTCGGCTGCTAAAATGGAGGCTTCAATAAATGCTGGGCAAGATCGCGCAAAAGCTTACCGCTCTTGAGATTTACGACCTCGTTCGTGACGATTTGGTGCGCGTCGAAAAAGAGATCCAACTCGATTCCATCGGCTCCGTCGAAACGATCACAACGATCGCTCAGTATCTGCAGGCGGGCGGCGGCAAGCGACTGCGGCCAATATTGGTGCTGTTGTCGTCGAAGTTGATGGGGCAGACCACGGATGCAGGTATTCGCATGGCTGCGGTGGTGGAGATGATTCACACCGCGACGCTCGTGCATGACGACGTGATCGACTTCGCGAAGTCGCGGCGGGGACGTCCATCGGCGAATGTCATTTGGGGCAATCATACCTCTGTTCTCGCGGGCGACTGGCTGTATATGCAGGCGTTCGCGGTAGCGCTGAAGGAACGAAATTTCCATATTCTCGATCTGCTCATCGGATTGACGCAGATGATGGTGGAAGGTGAGTTGCTGCAACTCGAGCGCATTGGAAAGATCGACATTACGGAAGCCGACTACATGGAACTCGTGGATCGCAAAACCGCGAGCCTGTTTTCCGCTTGTTCGCGGTTGGGTGCGATTGTGGGCGGCGGCGATGACGCCTCCGAACAGCGCATGGGTGAATTTGCCTGGAACCTCGGTATGGCGTTTCAGTTGGTGGACGATATCCTGGACTTCACGTCGAGCGAGAAGATGCTCGGCAAGCCGGTGGGCAACGATTTACGCGAAGGCAAAGTCACATTGCCCTTGATTCACGCGTTGTCGTTGGCGACGGCCGAAGAGCGGAAGCTCGTTGAGACCGTGCTCGCGGATGGCAATTATGAGCAGGTGCCATTCCTCAAGATTCTGCACTTCATCCGCAAGTATCGCGGCATCGAAGTGGCGATGGAAAAAGCGCAGGCCTTCACGGACAAAGCGCGGGCGCTGATGCTTGAGTTTCCTGAGTCTCGCTATCAGCGGGCTTTGCTTGCGGTCACGGGTCTGGTCACAGATCGCGATCACTAACCACTTATGCCACAATTCCTCGAAGTCAGTCATAAGATTGAAGTGGGGATGACGACCTATCCCGGGCTTCCGGTGCCACGTGCGGAGGTTGTGTTGGACTACGACACATCGCACTCTCGCTATGGCGGACTCTCGGAGTTCCACATCGCGTCGTTGCACCTCTGTGGCAACACCGGAACCTACGTCGATTCGCCGATGCATCGGCATCGGGGGGCGGCGGATCTCTCGGAACTACCCTTGGAAAAGCTGGCGCATGTTTCGGTGGTCGTGGTGCACGCTTTGACGGAAGACGCGATCGGGCCTGAAACATTTCGCGGCATAAATGTTCGCGATAAGGCGGTGCTGATCCACACAGGTTTTTCGCAGCATTGGAGACACTCTCGTTATCTGGAACGGAATCCGTTTCTCACGAGCGATGCCTGTGAACTGTTGTTGGATCAAGGCGTTCGTTTTGCAGGAATCGATTCGGTGAACATCGACGATTTGGCGGATCTGTCGAGACCGGCGCATACGAAGCTGCTCGGTGCGGGTGTTCCGATCTGCGAGCATATGACGAACCTTGCATCCGTCGAGGGTGATGGATGGATGCTGCACGCGGTTCCAATCGCCTGGGTGGGTTGGGCGACGTTTCCCGTTCGTGCTTATTTGCTGCGCTTGTGAGAGACTGTCAAGT
>CAZCPL010000448.1:0-1801 GCA_964500255.1 uncultured Solibacteraceae bacterium
CTTCGGCGATCCTGAGATCGGCGACTTCACCCGGATCCACCACCACGTAGGCTTCGAAGTAGAGCACGCGCTCGAGTTCACGCAGGGTGATGTCGAGCAGGTAGCCGATGCGACTCGGCAGGCCCTTGAAGAACCAGACGTGCGAGCAGGGGCTCGCCAGTTCGATGTGTCCGAGGCGCTCGCGGCGCACACGGCTCAAGGTCACTTCGACGCCGCACTTGTCGCAGATCACTCCGCGATGCTTCATGCGCTTGTACTTGCCGCAGAGGCATTCCCAGTCGGCGATGGGCCCAAAGATGCGCGCACAGAACAGTCCGTCACGCTCAGGTTTGAACGTCCGGTAGTTGATCGTTTCGGGCTTAGTCACTTCCCCGTGAGACCAGCTTCGGATCTTCTCAGGCGAGGCCAGACTGATTCGGATCGAATCGAAGTCGGCAATCAGGTTCGCCCGGTCGTATGGAGTAGCACGATACATTTAGTTGATAATCCTCGTTTTCTACCCTTGATAATTAGTCAGCCGCCAAAGCCGTATCGACGACTTCCTTCGGCTTCTTCATCAGTTCGATGTCGAGACAGAGAGATTGCAGCTCGCGGATGAGCACGTTGAACGACTCGGGTACGCCCGGTTCGGCCGCAGCCTCACCCTTGACGATCGCCTCGTAGATCTTTGCACGGCCATAGACGTCGTCGGATTTGGCAGTGAGCAATTCCTGCAGAATGTAAGCGGCGCCGTATGCTTCGAGCGCCCAGACTTCCATTTCGCCGAACCGCTGTCCGCCGAACTGCGCCTTGCCGCCCAGCGGCTGCTGGGTGATGAGCGAGTACGGTCCGATGGAGCGCGCGTGGATTTTGTCGTCCACCAAGTGCGAGAGCTTCAACATATAGATATAGCCAACGGTCACCGGCTGTTCGAACGCATGTCCGGTCAAGCCATCGTAAAGCTGAATCTTACCCGAACTCGGCAGGTTGGCTGCCTTGAGCTTGGCCTTGATGTCCTTTTCCGTGGCACCGTCAAAGACCGGCGTCGCAAAGCGCACTCCGAGAGCCTTGGCGGCCCAGCCCAAGTGCGTTTCGAGAATCTGACCGACGTTCATGCGCGAAGGAACTCCCAGCGGATTCAGTACGATTTCCACAGGCGTGCCGTCGGGTAAATAGGGCATGTCCTCTTCGGGAACAATGCGAGAGATAACACCCTTGTTACCGTGGCGTCCGGCCATCTTATCGCCGACAGAGAGCTTGCGCTTCATGGCGACATAGACTTTTACTAGCTTGATCACGCCCGGGGGAAGTTCGTCGCCCTTGCGGAGCTTGGCGATCTTCTCTTCGGTGATCTTTTCGAGCACGGCGATCTGACGCGAGGTCATCTCTTCGATTTCATCGATGCGCTCGTTCAGATGCGGATCTTTGGTCTGCAGACGGACACGCTTCAAGTCGCGAGCCTTCATCTTTTCGATGATGTCGCGGGTGAGCATCGCGCCCTTGCCGACGAGCTTCTTGTTGGTCTTCTCGTCGTGCAAATCGGCGAGGACTTCCTTGTTGCCCATCAGTGCTTCGAGACGCTTGGCGCGCTCGTCGTTGAGAATTCGCTTCTCGTCGTCGAGATTGCGATGCAACCGCTCTTCCTGCGTGGTGAGAATCGACTTGCTGCGCTCGTCGAGTTCGGCACCCTTGCGGGAGAACACCTTGCAATCGACAACCGTGCCTTCGATACCCGGCGGGCAGTAAAGCGAAGCGTCCTTCACGTCGCCGGCCTTTTCGCCGAAGATCGCGCGCAGCAGCTTTTCTTCCGGCGTCAACTGAG
>CAZCPL010000448.1:1811-3416 GCA_964500255.1 uncultured Solibacteraceae bacterium
AGTTTCGCCCTTGGGCGTCACTTTGCCGACGAGGATGTCGCCCGGCTTCACCGTTGCACCGACGCGGATGATGCCGCTCTCATCCAGGTTCCGCAGGAAGCTTTCCGAGATATTCGGAATATCGCGGGTGATTTCCTCGGGTCCGAGCTTGGTGTCGCGGCCTTCGACTTCGAACTCTTCGATATGGATCGAAGTGTAGTAGTCTTCTTTCACCAGCTTTTCGTTGACCACGATCGCGTCTTCGAAGTTGTATCCGCGCCAAGGCATGAAGGCCACCAGCACGTTGCGTCCGAGAGCGAGTTCGCCTTGATCGGTGCAAGGTCCGTCGGCCAGAACGTCACCCTTTTTCACCCGTTGGCCCTTGTTGACGATGGGCTTCTGGTTGATACAGGTGTTCTGGTTCGAACGCTTAAACTTGGTCATCTGGTAGATGTCCGAGCCGACTTCGCGCGACATCTGACCCTCGTGGATGTTGCCTTCGAGTTTTACGATAATGCGTTCGGAATCGACCGAATCCACTACGCCGGAACGTTTGCAGAGCACGACAGCGCCCGAGTCGCGAGCGGTGACGCGTTCCATGCCGGTGCCGACATAGGGGGCGTCCGCGCGCAGAAGCGGCACGGCTTGGCGTTGCATGTTCGATCCCATGAGCGCGCGGTTGGCGTCATCGTTCTCAAGGAACGGGATCAGCGAGGCGGCTACCGAGACCAACTGTTTCGGACTCACGTCCATGTACTCGACTTCGCCCTTTTGCACCAGCATGAAATTGCCGGTTTTGCGGGCGTTGACGAGTTCGTCGGTGATATGCAGGTTCTCGTCGATCTTGACGTTCGCCTGCGCGATGAGGTATTTGTCCTCTTCCCAGGCCGACAGATAGTCGCAATGGGCTTCGAACTCAACCGTCTGCTTGCCCTTCTTGGTCATCGACTCGTTGGCGGACAACATGGCCGAACGCTCGATCACGTCGCCAACCTTGTAGGCTGTGTCGCCCGGGTTCAGCACACGGATGTCGTCGGCGAGGATGCCCTCTTTCACGCGGCGATACGGCGACTCAATAAAGCCGTAGTCGTTGATACGCGCAAAGCACGAAAGCGACGAGATAAGACCGATGTTCGGACCTTCAGGCGTTTCGATGGGGCAGATGCGGCCGTAGTGGGTCGGATGAACGTCGCGGACTTCGAACCCTGCGCGATCGCGGGAAAGACCGACGGGTCCAAGGGCTGAGAGGCGGCGCTTGTGGGTCAGTTCCGCGAGCGGATTGGTCTGGTCCATGAATTGGCTGAGTTGGGAGCGACCAAAGAAGTCGCGCACGGCCGTGACGAGAGGCTTGGAGTTGATCAGATTTTGCGGAAGCATGTTTTCGAGATCGACGATCGACATGCGCTCGCGCGCGGTCTTTTCGATTTCCGTCAGGCCGACGCGAATCTGGTTCTGCAGAAGTTCGCCAACGCAGCGAACGCGACGGTTGCCAAGGTGGTCGATGTCGTCGACTTCGACTTCCTCTTGGGCAAGGCGCACGAGGTGCTTCATCACGTGGATGACGTCCTCGACGGTGAGGAGACGCTTCGTGAGGTCGCCGGTTTCTTTCACTGCGTTGTAGAAGCG
>CAZCPL010000449.1:0-3412 GCA_964500255.1 uncultured Solibacteraceae bacterium
GTCGAGGGCTTGTTGGGGTCCTAGGGCGACGCGGCCGACGGTGGCGAGTCCTGCGCTCGCGAGCGCGTATCCGGCGAGGATGATCCAGCCGACGCGGTGTTTCGGAAGGATGGCGAAAAGGGCGAGTAGTAGAGATCCGGCAATGGTGGCTCGGGTGAGGTCGCCGGAGGCGAGGGGGTTTCCGAGGAAGCTGATGAAGTACTGCGCCGCCCGTAGGGGCTGCGCGAAGATTGCGGAGTAGCTCGGCGACGAAGCGACCCGTTCGAAATTGTAAAGATAGAGTGCCAGGGACAGGGCCAGTGCGACTGCCCACGTGATTGAGGCTTTCAGGCGCTGGGTGCGGTCGATCAAGCCCAGTGCGGCAAAGAGTGCGGGCCACAAAAGGAATCCGTTGGCGAAAGAGAATGTCGCCAGAACAGCTAACACCGTCCCCCACAGGATCGCCCTCGGCGAACCGACAACGCGCAACCATGTCGTGAGAAAGAGCGCGGGCAGAAACAGCATCATTTGCGCGCCCCAGAGCCAGTTTTCCTGCTGGATTGGTGAGAACAGCAGGGCGGAAGCGAGGATGGTGAACCCGATGCCGGGTCCCAGCTTGTGAATGTTCCAGGCGGTGATGCAAACGATGATCCAGCCGGCGAACATATTCCAGCGCGGATCGGCCACGCCCGAGACCACTGTCAGAATCAGCCAGATGACTTTGGGCAATACGGGGCGGGATTCATTGCACTGCGCGAGCCAGGCTTTGGCGTTGAGCGTGCCGTCGAGGTAGGTGCGAAGCAGCGGCGTCTCGCAGCCCCATTCATCCCAATGCAGCGACGCGACGCCGTAGTGGCAAATGAGAAACAGCAGAACCAGGGCGGGCAGAAAAGCTAAGGGCCGGAGTCTCTTAAAGAGAAACTCCGGCCCCGGTATTGGCATGAAAGTCAGGACTAAGCGGTTGTTTTTGCCGGTGCGGCGATTGCAGCCTTGGCTTGATCCACCAGTTGCGAGAACGCTCCCGGATCGTTGGCCGCGAGGTCGGCAAGGATCTTGCGATTCAGGTCCACTCCAGCCTTTTTGAGGCCGTTCATGAACTTGCTGTACGAGATTCCCGCAGCCTTCGAGGCCGCGTTGATGCGGACGATGAAGAGCGACCGGTAGTCGCGCTTCTTCCGCTTACGCCCAACGTATCCGTATTTGAGCGACTTTTCCACCGCTTCTTGCGCGGCGCGGTAGAGTTTGCTCTTGGTGAGGAAGAAGCCGGAGGCCAGCGCAAGGGTCTTCTTGCGATTGGCGCGGCGATGAGTACCACGTTTAACTCTAGGCACGTATTTTCTCCTTTCAGTCTGATCGCCTCGTTAGAGGCGAAGGCGGGCGCGACAGGCAACGTGCAACGTTGATTCCCGTAGGAACAGGCCTGGTCCGCACCGCGTGTTGAATTTCTGTCTAGTACGGAATCATGCGCTTGAGCACGGCTTGATCGGCCTTATCGGCGACCACACCCTGCGACAAGCGGCGTTTGCGCGACGAACTCTTGGACGTCAGAATGTGACGTGCCATGGAGTGTCGGCGCACGACCTTGCCGGTTCCGGTTTTCTTGAAGCGCTTAGCAGCGCCTTTGTGCGTTTTGAGCTTCGGCATGTTAGACCACGTCCACGCCCATCGAGCGTGCGGTTCCCTTCACTTGATTGATCGCGCCTTGCAAGTCGAAACTGTTCAGATCCGGAAGTTTGATCTTCGCGATCTCTTCCACCTGAGCCATTGAGATCTTGCCCACCTTGTTCTTGTTCGGTATGGGCGAACCCTTCGCCACTCCGACGGCGCGCATGACGAGAATCGGCACGGGCGGGGTCTTCGTGATGAAGGTGAACGAACGATCCGAAAAGATGGTGATAACGACGGGGATAATGAGGCCTTCATTTTCCTTGCCCGACGTCTTAGCGTTAAACTGCTTGCAGAACTCCATGATGTTCACACCCTGCGGACCGAGCGCGGTTCCCACTGGCGGTGCCGGCGTCGCTTTGCCCGCCGGGATCTGGAGTTTAACTGATCCTGTTACTTTCTTTGCCATGAATGCTTAACCTGACTGATACTTAACCTGACTGACTGCGTACTGCTACTGAATCTTTTCCACCTGAAGGAAATCGAGTTCCACGGGGGTGGACCGGCCGAAGATGGTCACCATCACGCGCAACGTATTGCGCTCGGAGTTGACATCGTCGACTTTGCCGGAGAAGTTGGTGAACGGTCCGTCGACAATGCGGACGGTCTCGTTCTTTTCGAATGTGAGCTTGGGGCGCGGCTTTTCCGCTGCCGTCGTCTGCCGGTAAAGAACCCCATTTACTTCATCGGCAGTAAGCGGCACGGGCGTATTACCGCCGCCAACGAATCCGGTGACTCGGGGGGTGTTCTTGACCGCATGCCACAACTCGTCGCTCATTTCCATTTCGACGAGCACGTAGCCGGGGTACAGCATGCGCTTACTGGTGACTTTCTTGCCATTGCGCAGCTCGATAACTTCTTCTGTGGGGATCAGGATCTGTCCCAGCTTGTCGGCGAATCCAAAGGCGAGAGAGCGGGTGCGAAGCGATTCAGCTACCTTGTTCTCGAAGCCCGAGTAGGTATGGATGATATACCAGTTCTTGTAGTTGGGTTCCTCGACGGCAACGGCTGCTGCTGCGGGTTCTTCTTCGGAAGATCCGAAGGCGGCCGACATATCGGCTGAGACTTCGGATGCTCCGTCTACGGCAACGGTCTCCGCTGCGTGCACATCTTCAGCAGCCACTTCGTCAGCGGCTACCTGTTCGTCGAGTTCAGATTCTATACTCGACCTTTGGTCGAGTTCCTGCGGGTCGCTCATGATGCTGCCTGCGGCTCCCTTACTTGGTCAGTGTGTCAAACAGCTTCTTGATGCCGCTTTGGAAAGCGAAATCGACGATCGCGAAGTAGAATGCGAAGGCGAAGACGGCGGCGATCACCACGACGGTGGTGGAAATGACCTGCTCACGGCTCGGCCACGTCACCATGCGCATTTCTTTCTTGAGTTCTGCGATGTAGTCCTTGGCCTGTTGCAGCCAGTTGCTTGGCTTGTTCGATTCGGACGTTTCGGGTGTCATTACTTGGGCCGTTGCCATACTATTTCGGATTCTTTCCCTGAATTCCTACGGTTTAGAACATGGCAGGGGCAGAGGGATTCGAACCCCCAAAGGCGGTTTTGGAGACCGCAGGTTTACCGTTAGCCTATGCCCCTACAAGGTGCTGGCGGGCTGGCTTTGGGATCAATCCCGGGACCAACCCGCCAACTAATACGATACCACTACTGAATTGAACGGCGCAAAAGGCCATGCCTAAGCATTAGCCTAAGCGAGGATCTCCGCCACGGTGCCGGCGCCGACCGTGCGTCCGCCTTCGCGGATCGCGAATCGGAGGC
>CAZCPL010000450.1:0-1509 GCA_964500255.1 uncultured Solibacteraceae bacterium
ATTACGGGTTTCGGGTGGTGTGCTCGGCCCCCATCCTCTGATCTCTGCCGCTCTGGACTCTGACTCGGCTGCGGGCTGTCTTTCCCGCGCGCACCGCGCGCGGTGTACATCGGCAGTACAATTGGAATGGAGGTAAGGATGGCCATTTCCACGCCCGACCAATCTCGTGATCGTCGTTTCCAGCTGCGAGCCACGGTCTCTGAAGAGACGCTGATCAAAGTTGCCGCCGAGAGGCAAGGAATCAACGTCACCGAATTCATCCTGCGCAGCGCCTGCGAAAAGGCTGAACAAACCCTCGCCGATCAAACCCGGTTCGTTCTCGACGAAAAGCAGTGGAAGGCTTTCATGGCGGCCTTGGACCAGCCAGCGAAGCCCAAACCCCGTTTGCGGCAGCTATTCACCGAACCCCACGTTGCGCAGCGCCGATGATGACACCCGGGCCGAAGCCCGAATTCTTCATCGAAAAACTGAGCCGCGAACACGACTTGGGTCGGTTCGATTGCGGCAACCCAACGCTGAACCTCTGGCTGCAAAAGTTCGCCTGGACGAATCAGCAGGCAGACTCGGCCAAGACCTACGTCGCGCTCGACGGCGATCGAATCGTTGGATATTACGCGCTCACGACCGGTTCCGTCCACAAGCATGAGAGTCCGCAGCGGATCGCCAAGGGATTGGCCAACCACCCGATCGGCATCGTGCTGCTCGCACGGCTTGCCGTGGATCAAACGCAACAAGGAAGAGGCCTGGGCAAGGCTCTGCTCTTCGACGCGCTCTCCCGTATCGAAGAGGCGGCTGCTATTGTCGCGGTTCGTGCGGTGATGGTCCACGCGATTGACGAAGCCGCGCGCCGTTTCTATCAGCACTTTGGATTTGAGGAATCCCCGGTCGATCCTTACCAGTTACTCTTGCTTCTGAAAGACATCCGCAGAGCGAAAGCAGCGCGGGGCGCACCGTGAAGAAGCAGTTCAGGTACGGCCTGACCGGAGGATCGCCGTGGTCGGGGTTTCAGTCTTACGCTTCGCCTGGCTGGCCGAACGCCCGAGTCAGAGTGCAGATCGGCAGAGGGCACCCGTGCTGGCAGAATACTCTACCAGCCATCAAGCAATAGCACAGCATGCGAACGCGACGCCAAAGGTGACGGGGACTCCTTTATTGGCGAACGTGAAGAGATAGGAGGCAAATCCGATCATGCATATCGAAACCACCAAGCCAGAAGTGGAAGAGCTGATAAAACAGTGTCTTCAATCGGGAAACTTCGCCACGCCGGAGGAAATGATTTTCAAGCTCTTCGGGCGTTCGACCCACTCCCGGCGGTCCGCGATGCAAGCCCAGTAGCGAACCCGGCTGACAAGTTTGCGGATCTCTCCGATCTCCTCTTGCACTCGCCTTTCGCGGGTGCCGGTCTTGATTTGGAAAGGTCGCGGGGCTCTCCGCGCGCTATTGAAATTCGATGAGCGGTTTTCTGGCGGTTTTCTGGCGGTTTTCTGATTGATACGAATGATACGAATG
>CAZCPL010000450.1:1609-3270 GCA_964500255.1 uncultured Solibacteraceae bacterium
GCGGTTTTCTGGCGGTTTTCTGGCGGTTTTCTGATTGATACGAATGATACGAATGGTCTGTCCGAGTACAACCGGCCAGGGGGTGAGCCAGATGCTGGCGCCCGGCGCTGGTTGGAGACCACGCCCAAGCCTTTGCAGTTTGCCAGTGTGATCACTCTTGAGGAATGGTTCGCAGGCCGGATTCTGTCAATCGACCGCTCGGTTTCGATCCGGTGGGCCGAACTTCTGGTGGATCGCGCAGGGCGAGGGCGTCCCTTGCCGGCAATTGATTCGCTGCTTGCCGCAACGGCGCGCTGACGCATGAACCGGTGATGGTGACCCGAAATGTGAAGGATTTCGAAGGAGTCGGCGTCATAGTCTTGAACCCTTGGGAGGATCAATGATTTGTCCAGTGGTGCTTCACTTAGCCTGGAACCTCCGCAGGACTCGGAAACGTCGGCCGCGCGTATCACTGGTGTTCGGCCATCATGTGAGTAGTTTGTCGCTGCGATAATCTATATATCCTGTATGCCCGGAAAAGACAGCCCACGGAACTTGGCCGTCCGATTGTTGACCGAATACTTCAAGCCCAGTCCATCGGGCGAGCGCAAGGCCGTGTTTTCGGCGGCCCTCGGCGGGTGCGATCCGGACCCCTGCGTCCACATCGAGTTCGAAGGCGCGTTGGCGGCGTTTGCAGCAAACGCTGTAGACCAGCTGCTACCGCTCGGATCGGCGGGCCGTGGACAGCACCATCTCGCTCTTTTGATCACCCACATGGCTAACGCGCGGGGCAAGCAGACGGACCCGGACTATCTCGATCTGCCGCGAGTGCTCAACCAGGGTTGCGCGCTGCCGTCGCGCGCGGAAGAACTCAAGCATCTCGCGGTGCTGTTGGTGGATGTCCGGAACAAGGCGAGAATCTTCTCATCGCTCCAGGGCTTTGTGCGGAAGCTGCCGGAATCCAGGAAGAAGCTCACCCAATTGTGGGATGGCGACATGGATCTGGCGCAAATCCGGCTGAGGCGCGTCTCGAAGGCCCCTACCGCGCGGGTCGACGCCCCGGAGCGTCCCTACTCCGATATCCTCTCTGCCTTTGACGATGTGCCGCGAGGCGTGCTGCTCGGCGCCCCTGGCGCGGGCAAGAGCACCACGCTGCGCAAGCTTGCCTATGACTTGGCCCACAAGGCCGAACTGGATGCTCACGAGCCGATTCCGATCCTGGTGGCGTTGGGATTGTGGACCAAGCAGGACCAGCCATTGGTCGACTTCCTCGACGCGATGGCCCCGGAGGTTGGATGGGCGGTGGAGGCATTGCGGCCGGAGCGTCGCGTTGTGCTGCTGCTCGATGGCTTGAATGAGGTGCCGACGGCGTTTCGCGAGGCGAAGGCGGCCGAGGTCCGGCGGCTGTGTGAGGACTTTCACGCGGCTGGGGCGAAGGTCATTGCTTCGTGCCGGCTGGAAGACTACCAGGGCGATTTGGACCTGGGAATCGACACGCTCACGCTGGAACCGCTGAAGCCGCAGCGAATCCGGGAGGTGGTGCACCATTGGGTGGCTGAGTGCGGAGAAGGTCCGGAGACGGCCGAGAAATTCTTTTGGCAACTTGCGGGAGATGAGGGGCTGTTAAAGGTCTTCAAGACGTGCTCGGACAAGCGCATCGCGGAGGAGACATTCTGGGATCC
>CAZCPL010000451.1:0-3270 GCA_964500255.1 uncultured Solibacteraceae bacterium
GCACGAAATCCTCGTCAATAGTCGCACTTTCTGCAAACCAGGTTGAGATGGAACTGAGTGCCCCAAACTTCGCCCATGGTTTCCTTCGCCTGCCTGCACGCACCCATCGGTGTTCGATCACCAGACATCCCCACAGAAATTCGCATACTCGCAATCCATACATCGCCCGCGGACGTCGGTCGCCTCAGGACACACCTCATTCTCCATCATCCGTTTCATCGCGTCCAGCCCCTGCCTCACACGGCTCCGCAACGCCTCGTCAATCGGAATCTCAAACACCTTCTCATCCGGTATCCGCACCAGAAATCCTACCGGGACCGTGATGTCCATCTTCGCTTCCACCAAGAGCGCATAGCCCGCCAATTGGAGCCGATGATTCTCCCCCGGCTCCCCGGAAGTCAACTTAAAATCCACAATCGCCCCATCGTCGAAACGCTCCAACAAGACATCCAGCTTGCCCGAAATGCCAAGTTCCTCATCCACCAGCCACAAACCAAACTTGCGCGTCGCTTTCTCAAAGCCATAGCGGTTCAGCGTCCGGCGCACCTCCAACCGCTCAATCACATCCTGCGCTGCGATGCCCGCTTTCATCTTGAACGTCGGCGCAGCCGCCCCCGGCAAGAATCGCCGATAGTACACCACTCGAGGACAATAGCCCCAATTCTTGAGGTCCCCTATCGTGATCAGTTCCGATCTCGTCTGCATCCCCTGTTTCCTCCAAGCTCAATCTGAGACGACAATCCGGAGCTTCGGCAACACCGGACCGGCAGTCTCGCCATCGGCCGCAACAACGACATCAACCGTCCGTTTGTAGTGATCGAGAGACCACATCTCACGCACGGAATCCTCCGTGATCGGAATCACCCGGATCCGCGCCATCTCATCGCCAATCTCATGCTGCATCCGCAGGGTCAGTTCCTGTCGATGATTGCGATTGATTTTGCCCAAAAACGCTGAGTACTGAATCCGCTCCAGTCCATAGTTCAGGCAAATCTCCGACACCCTCGTGCGGATTCTGTCATTCTCCACATCGTAGAGAACCAAAACGCTAACCTCGGGCGAGCCCGTGCCAACCAGCCGAGGCTGCAGGATGCCCGCATAACGGTTCGTTCGTTTCGCCATAGCTCGCCTACCAGGTGAACGGGAATGGACGATAAGTGCGAAACCCGCGCACCGCCGCCGCACACGTCCGAGCCTGCATCTGGATAATCGACCGCACCTGATGGCTCTTGCCCCGGTGCTGTTCGGTATTGTTCAAACGCGCCAGGACCCGGGCTGCCACTTCTTCACGGCTTGGCCCGTCGAGCATCCCGGAACCCGATTCGATCCGAGGACGCCCACCCCTAGCCAACCACCCGAAGATCGCGCGATCCACCACTGGCTGTCGGAACTCCTCCACCAAATCGAGCACCAACGATGGCTTGCCGCTCCGGTCGGTGTGCAGAAAGCCGGCGAACGGTTCGAGCCCCGCATTCATCGCCGCACCCCAAACATGGGACGTGAGCACTCCGTAACCGTAGTTGAGCGAGGCGTTGACGCCATCGGCGGGACCCAAGTGGCGGCGCCCGGTGAATTCCAGCGTTTCGGGCAAAATGTTGGACCATTGTTCCCAGTAGAGGCGCCCTGCCACACCTTCAAACCCCAATAGCGAGGGACGCACCGCCGCCGTCGACCCACCTTCCACCGCGCCCGCCTTCTTGCGAATCAGGCGGATTGCTTGGGCGGTCTTGTTGAGTGCGGCCTGCTGTTCGGCGTTTCGGGTGCGGGCGAAGTAACGGAGCAGCTTTTCCTGATTGCGAAGTTTGCCGGCGACGATGGATCGCGCAATCGTTGCCCCGGTATCGTTATCGAGGGAAGCGAATTGGGCCTTCCTGGTCTCGACCGTGGCGGTGAGCAGCGGCGAAGTCAGCAGGGCGTAAGGCTTTCCCGATGCCGTCAGAAAGGCGATGCGCAAGCCGCGCTCGCAGGCGGCGTCGATTAGATCGGTGGAAATCGAGACGCCCCGGGATCCAACCACGATCTCCTGCAGTTTCAAGAACGGCACTTCGGCGCAGGCCTTGCCCTTGTGTTTGACGACGACGCGTTCGGATTTTTTGCCAAGTGAGAGTCCGAAGCCGGAGACATACAACTGGGCCCCATTCTCGGTGGCCAGCAGCGAGACGAACTCGGAGTCAATCGATTGTTCCGCCTGAGGCGGCGTGGGAAACGCCAGGGTCAACTGTTCCGGCTCGATCGCGGGAAAGTCGTAGGTGTTGGTAATCCAGTTCAGTTGGCTGGGATGTCGATCAACGATGCCGGCGGCGGGTATCGCAGAAGGAAGGGGAAAAGCGGTTGCCATACAAAAAGCACCTCAATCAAGAACAATGACTGCAAAACTACCGGGAGAGGGTCGTCCTTAAACCCTATCTGCACTTGAGAATCGGCGCAATTGCCCCTTGGGAATAGACAGGGTAAAGAGAAATTCTCGACCACTGCCCCTGCTTTCGGCCAGAATAGAAACGATAGCGACGACGAAAAGACCGTCAGGCTCGCGGATTTCAAAGAGCCTCTGCGTGAGGTCGTGGACCCCGCTTAGATCCCATCCACCCCAGCCATTGGAAGGATCTGAAGCCCCTTCTCCCCGTACGGACAGTTGGCAATGAGCAACCCATCATCCCCACGCTGCAGCAGACCCGCGCGATGCATCTGCCCTATCTGTCCCCGAGTAACAGACACCAACAACTCGGGCGCAGTTAGCGGCTGTGTCTCTTCCAAAAGTCGATACTCATCCCAAAGCTGAACTGGTAAAACCTGCTCCCCATCGAAAAGCTTTTCGAACTCGTTTTCCAACTCAGGGTTACTTTGCAGCGGCATGCAACTCTCAAGAACGTTTCGAATAAACATCGACTTCGACTCGCTAACTGCTTTTTCCCACTGCACGCCATAGCTACCGGAATAGATTCGGTCGAGCATCGCTTGCACCTGATTTTCCGCCAACGTTCGATCCTGCACTGCGCGGAGTTCATCGACAGCCACCTGCACCAGATGCGCATCATAGACGGGACTCCGCTCCGGGATTTTGGCGCAAACATGAACCGGCTTCGGATCGGTGCTGCCCCCCTTCTTGCGATTGACTCGCCCAAAGCGTTGCAGCAGAGCTTCCAGCGGGGCGGGATCCGAGTACAGGACATCGAAGTCGACATTCAGACTGACCTCCACTACCTGAGTCGCCACAAGAACCACCGGCGCGCCCGCCCGAGCCCCACCCGCCGCTACTCGCCGCAGCAAATC
>CAZCPL010000452.1:0-3269 GCA_964500255.1 uncultured Solibacteraceae bacterium
TTTTCCGGTTCGTTTGACGCAGAAACATCGAAACAGCAGAATGACAGAATGTTTAAGCCTTTGCCAGGGGGGTAGGTCTTCACCACAGCCTTATTGAAATCGCCTCGAGGCAATCATTGAACTTAGTCGCCATTTTGAACCGAAAATAGGCGAAAACGCCCGCGAACTGCGAAAGTCGGGCTAAGACCAACGGAGTCGAACGCGTCTGTGCCGTTCGGGAGCAGCCGCGTTCCAGCTTTTATGCCTGGCGGCTTCACCACAAGCGCAGCGGCGAGCCTGCGCCAACGGCTCATAAACGAGGTCCGAAGACGGGCCTAAGCGATGCCGAACTACTGGGCAGGATTCAGGCGGATTTGGCCCGATCCCCTTTTCAGGGCGAGGGCCACTGCAAGGTGTGGGCGCGTCTGCGTGTTCTCGATCAGATTCGTATCTCGCGCAAGCGGGGTCTCCGCATCAGGCGGGAGAGCCGGCTGTTGAGTCCGTATCGATGCCGGAAGGCGACGGGCGACCAGCACACGGGCCACATCATCACCCAGGCGCCCAGTGTGACGTGGGGCACCGACAGAACCCGAATCCTCGCCGTCGATGACGCTTACGTTTGGCTGTTTACCAGAGTCGAGCATTGGAACACCGAATGCGTTGGCTGGCAGGTGGCCAAGTACGGCAACCGCTATGCGGCTCTGGAGCCAATCTCGATGGGGCTTGGTGACGTCTATGGCGACACTCAGGCCGGCGTGGCGCGGGGGCTCCCGCTCCGCTTGGACCATGGCACCCAGTATCTGTCGGACCATTTCTTGAACCAGACCAAGTACTGGGGCATCAACGCCAGCTTTGCGTTTGTCAGCCAACCGGAAACCAACGGAGTCACAGAGAGGTTCAATCGCACCCTCAAGGAACAAGCAATCTATGAAAGGGTCTTTCAGAACATCCAGGCGGTCCTGGTCGCAGTCGGGGGACTTCATCAAGAAATACAACGAGCAATGGCTGGTTGCCAAACTGGGGTACCGCTCCCCGGCTCAAGCCAGACAACAGTACTTTCAGGCCGTCGCAGCGTGAACAAAGATGGGTCCAGAGAACCGGGTGCGCTACCCACAGAGTGGGGGGAGTATTCCAGATGAAAGCCGGGACAATCTAACAGACCTCCCCAGCCTTCAGCCGGCAAGCTGTTTGGCTCGTTCGCTTACATTATTGTTTGCTGTGGGAAAGCGAACTCGAGCAATCCGTCGATCCCAATCGCCTCTTCCAGTTGAGTTCGATTTCTAGGAAGCCCGCGCGGCTACTGCAGCGTTGTCGCGCCTTGGCCGCCCATGTTGCCGTCGGCGACGTTCTTGTTCTTGTGGTCGTCGAGGTTGATGACGTAGGTCTCGGGCGCGTCCAGCAGAATCGGCGAGTGGGTGGCGCAGATGATGCGGAAGTTCTTCTGGTCCACCAGTTCCATCAACATCTTCAGAATTCGGCGCTGGTTGCTCACCGACAGGCCATCGAGATCCGTCTAGCTGCGATTTCCGCCTCACTTGGGACGCGGCGCGACCGTGCGGCATGGGCGCCTCCACGGGGATCGGCTTCAACGTTCTTTCGCGCAACTTTCGCGCAACTTCCGCGCAACTTCCTGCCATTTTGCATAGCTGCCGGCGAAAACTGGCGTATCGTCAGGGATATTTTTCATTTTGTATTGTAGGAGTGAGGTAGGCCATGCGCGAACTCGAACTGTTATCAGTGGTCGCATTGCTGGAAGACATCATGGACCATACCCTGCTGCGCGGCCAGGTTGGCACTGTCGTTGAACGGCTCGCGCCTGGCGTGTACGAAGTCGAGTTCAGCGACGACGAGGGACGGACTTACGCCGCCCGGCCACTTCGTTCCGATCAGTTGCTGCAGCTTCATCACGAGCCGAGCCATCGGGCCGCTTGATGAGATCGATCCTCACGGTTCTGGCGGTCGCATCGTAAACGACCTTCCGAACAACCTCTCTGACGAGGCCGGCTGGTGACGTTACCCACCGTTCTCTCTTCCGCAGGCGGCGCGGCCGGCGGATAAATGAGGGTACTTCGATCCAAGCCCCCCATACAGCCGAATTTCAATGGCTGCCATTTGAGGGGCTTTGGGTTTAGCTGCTCCAGACACTCAGTCGGGGCTTACTGCGGGACCGAACTGGTTCCGGACACCGCCGTGGCTTCCCGTTGGGCCTGCCCTTTGCTGTCGACGGCGAACCTGCCGCTGGTCTGGCCCTTAAAAGTACCCTTCTGCAACCACTCGATCGTGGTGTCGAAGAGAACCTCGTGCTGGGTTTCCCAGAGCATTAAGTGCGATGCACAGGCGACCCGAACGAGAATCTTCTGCTGCACTGCGACCAGGTCATCGTAGAGCCACGAAACTTGCACGGGCGCCACGGTCTTGTCCAGATCGCCGTTGATCAGAAGCGTCGACGTTACCACCTTCGCCGCCTCCACTTTGTTCCAGGGATACCAGATCGGATCGCGATTGAGCGTTGGCGCTCTTCGGACACCACTCCGCCCCCATGTGCTGCCGATGGGATCGAAGGCGAGAATGAACCAATTGATGTGGTCGCGAATGAGTGGCGAGTACTGATTCTGGCACCCCACCTGCGTATCCCACCCGTTGTGAATGTCGTTCACGCCAGTGATGGTTACGGGGACTCCGGGCTGCGGCAACGGTGAGGGCGGCGTAAAGGGAGGCTGTGCGCTGTAGTACTGCCCGGGTGCCAGGAGGAGCATCCGGTCGACCTTCTTCGGGTACTTGGCGGCGTAGGCTCCGGCGCGATTTCCGCCCCTGGACCAGCCGACCAGATGCACCTTGTCGACGCCCCGAAGCTCGCGGATGTAGTCCACGATGCGGTCAACCTCATCCACGTCCGAGGCCAAGGTCGACAGTTGGAACGGGTGAGACGGTGTACAGGTTTGCGCGAGGGTAGTCCCGACGAGATACAGCTTCTGCTCGGCCTCGGACACATTGCAGGGGTTGTCCATCATCGGCCGGGGGCTGAGTCCGTATCCGGTGTGATCGAAGGCGAAGACATCGAAGCCGGCGTTGGCGAGGGACTCCATCCAACTGTAGTTCTCAAAGCCAAGGTCGAAGGTAGGGACAGCCGGGCTTAACGCTCCGTGAAGCATGAGTACGACTGGGCGCTGGGGCGGGCCGCTCCTGTCCACCTTCTCCCGAAGGAACAACTCGACCCAGGCACCGGCGTTCGCTGGCACGGTGGAGATGTGCGGAACCATGTAATCAGTGGTCCGGAATTGCGCCGAAGT
>CAZCPL010000453.1:0-3233 GCA_964500255.1 uncultured Solibacteraceae bacterium
GGGCAACTGTGTTGCCAAAGCTGCACCAAGTAGCCTCGGACTCCAGTTCACCAAACTTCCGCAGGGCGCGCGGAGCTATCCCATACGCGATGACTCTGCTGGCCGTTGGACGTCCGCTGCAAGCGCAGGAGGTTATCCAATCGTCTCTGCGGACGAATCGGGAGTTGGTGGCGAACAATAAAGAAAGCTTGCTGTACCAGCATTCGCTGGTGTGGAGTTTGACAGTTGCCGGCGAGATCGAACACGCGTTAAAGAACGATGGACAGTCGCGGAAACTGCTCAAGGATGCGATCGGTATGGCGGCGCCATTCCAGGACGTGAGATTTCAGCCGACGGCTCTCCTCTTCACAGATTGTTCACTCACGAAGACGAACCGCCATTTTTTCAAGAGTCGTCCCCAGCGGAACAAACCGCAACGCCCAACAATGGACGGTAGCATTCTATTTGACGAGACAACCGGATTCAGGTTGCCTTCAAGAGGCTGTCCGGTTTTCGGATCGCAAAAAGAGGATCTATCCTTGCCGACTTCACGAACTGAAAGCGAGGCTGGTTCCATTCGAAGATCGCGCAGGAATGTCTGTCCCACTCCCAGTCTCCTTGCGGGTATGAATCACAAGGTGCATTTCGTTGGCAGTTAGCAATGCATGGCGAATCGTGTAGGGCTCAAAGCCAGAGAGGACATCGTGAAAATCCCCGACTTCCATCACGGGTAGCAGTGGAGTCATCGGTGTCAGCCTTTGCACCTGAACCAACTCAGCCGCAGCGCAATGCTTGATGCAAGTAAACGACCCAACCGGAAGGCTGTTTATCGAAAACCCGCACTTCAGGAGTTAGACCGGTCAAGTCCACCGCTACCAGAACTGCCTCCCAAGCGGGATCTTCGTCCAACTGAACGAATCGCAGAGCGATCTCCGAGTGTTCGCTCGAAAGGCCAACACGAACAGAGTCTGCCTGGGACCTCGTTCCAAGGGGAACCACCCGCAACCCTTCGGCTCCCGCAGTACCACGTGACGAAAGAAACAGAATCGACAAGGCGACGAACCTACATCGCCATGATCTGGTAGCCCGCATCGACATACAGCACATTGCCCGTCACTCCACGCCCTAAGTCGGACGCCAGGAACACCGCAGAATCCGCCACCTCCGCAGGATCCGTATTCCGCCGCAGTGGCGACTTACTCTCCACCGTTTCGAGCATCTTCGAGAAATCCTTGATGCCGCGCGCGGACGCCGTCTTGATCGCGCCGGCCGAAATCGCGTTGACGCGTATATTCGAAGCGCCCAAATCATAAGCCAGATAACGCACAGACGACTCCAGCGCCGCCTTGGCAACACCCATGACGTTGTAGTTGGGCAGTACTCGCACGGCCCCTAGATACGAGAGCGTGGTAATCGAGCCTCCGCGTGTCATCAACGGTGTCAGAACCCGTGCCACCGCCACCAGCGAATAGGCGCTTACATCGTGCGCCATGTGAAAGCCCTCCCTCGTCGTCTGCACAAACGGATTGCTCAGGTCTTCTTTATTTGCGAAGGCAATCGAGTGGACAATCGCGTCGATCGGGGTATCTTGGGCCAGCGTTGCGGCTAGTGACGCGAGGTCCTCATCTTTCGTCACATCGCAGACGATGACCCGCGATGCGCCCAGTTCCGCGCCGAGCTCTCCGACGGATTTGAACAGCCGGTCGTTCTGGCAGGTAAGGATCAGTTTCCCGCCTTCCCGGCGGATTGCGGACGCGATTGCGTAAGCAATGCTCCACTTGTTCACGACGCCAAGCACCACGGCGGTCTTGTCTGCAAGCAAATTGGCCATTGATGCCCATTTTAGCAACCTCGCCACTATCGCATCACCCTACGCTCGTCGATAAGACAGATTGATGAGTTCTCGCGACCGCAGACGCCGTGGCAGTACGATCCTCGAATTTGCGTTTGTCCTGCCCGTAGCCGTGGGCCTGTTGGTGGGCGGTTTGAGTTTGGGTGTGATGAGTGTGCGGACGGTGCTGGCTGGCGATCTGGCCCGCCAGATCTCTCTGCTCGCGGATTCGGGCGTCGATCTTGGCACCGCTGGTGGCCAACAGCAGATGCTCGAAAAGGGCCGTGGGTTGGGGTTGGAATCCGGCAAGGCGGTGATTTACATCACCAAGCTGGTTCGTGAACCAGCCGGTTTGAGGGTGGATCGCACCTACCAGATGGGAAATACTCAGCGTTGGCGAAGCGGTCTGTGGCGTCTCGAGGACGCGGCGGATCTCGAACCTGGCGAACAGGCTTGGGTAGTGGAAGTCTTTGCCGAATCCGGCTCTGTGGTTTCTATGCTCCCGAAGACGGTAAAGGCAAAGAGCGTTTTATGAGAGCGCGATCCGAAAGAGGCCTCGCGCTGCTGTCGTTTGCGCTCGCTCTGGTAGCGCTCGTGCCCATTCTTGGCTTGGCCGTGGATAGTGCAATGCTCTATGTCACAAAAGAGCGTTTGAACTCAGCGGTGCAGTTGTCTTTACGATCGGCGCAACGATCACCGGAACCCGCTGAGGCCGTCAATCGTTATTTTTCCGCGAACTTTCCCGAAGGTTTTCTGGGCGTCACCAAGCGGACGATCCAGTACACGCCCGGCAAACTGCACGCTTCGGTTGAGGCTCCGACTTATTTCATGCGCATCATCCGCGTCAACGTCGTCAAGGTGGAAGCATCTGCGACCTTGCCCGCCGAAGTCGCCACTGCCGCAGAATAACACTGGTCGACCAACTCCTCCCAGCCATCCGGCGGTAGACTAAAGACAGGTGCCGTTCACGATCCAAATCGGCGATTCCGAGGCGACCATTGGCTTACCTGATCGGGAAGAGCCGTGGTCCTCAAACGACGCCGCCCTCGCGGCGGATCTAAACAGCTACTCCCGGTTCTCGCTTTACGGCAACGGCTACGCACCCGACCGTGACTTAGCTGAAGCAGACGAAGTTGTTGCAGAAGCCCGCCGCTCTGGGAAACGCGCCAGAATCGTGCATACCGACGCGTCGGTCGAAGAATACGACACCTCCGTCGCCTACTGACCCAAGTGCGCCCCAGTGAATGGGTTCACGCGGCACTGGCCCGCGAGACTGGTTCTCCGACCGCTTGACAAGATCCGATAGAACTGCGAATCAAGGTCCACCATAAGCACCAGAAGAAGCTGCGGAAGTTGTTGAAGCGCGGCTCACAACCGGTCCGAGTTGTGCTGCGAGCGACGGTATTACTGCAGTTAGCCAGAG
>CAZCPL010000454.1:0-3233 GCA_964500255.1 uncultured Solibacteraceae bacterium
GAACCGCTCTTCCCCCAGCCAGGGGCGCACCTCCAAAGGCCGAAGCACGGGTTTTCATCCCGCCGCAACTCGTCAAAAAACGAACAGCCCAAACTCATCCTGCAAGCCGGCTTCGAGGACGTCCCGAAACTCAACAGCCCCGTCGGAGATCCCTTCGGCAAATCAGGAATCCCCTCGCTTGGTCCCGGACTCGATGGCATCGGTGGAATTGGCAAGTACGGACCCGGCCCGGGTCCCGGGGGAGCGAGTCCGATGGGAACCGCCACCTACACAACCAAGCCCTCGAAGTGGCCCGAGTTGCTTTACAAGAATGAGCCGGAATATTCGGAACCCGCACGCAAGGTGAAACAACAAGGCACTGTCATTCTGGCCGTGGACGTCGGCATAGATGGCCGGCCACATAACATCCGCATCGTTCGCGGGCTAGGCCTTGGGCTTGACGAAAAAGCCATCGACGCCGTCACGAGTTGGCGCTTTCGTCCTGCTTTGTCGAACGGGCGTCCCGTGGCCGCACCGATCACGATTGAGGTGAACTTTCGGCTGCTCTAACCTTGTGGCGATCTCTTGCACCGCCCTGGTGAACCGGTCAATTTCATCCAGCGTCGTGTATAGATTCGGCGTCATGCGGCTGCACTCGAACTCACCGGCAATCACTCGCGCACGCGTATGGATCCGATACTTCTTCTCCAGGATCCCGGTCAGTTGCGGACCGCCCATGCCCCTCACCGTCTGTGCACGAGAGTCATCGGAATTGCGAAGAATCACGCGCGAGTTCCCCGCAGCCGGTCTTCCCAATACTTGCGTAGATAGCGCAATCGGGGCTCTTTGCGAGCGATCCCGATTGAACGATGAAATGCCAACGCCTCGCCAATCGCGTTGCGAATCGCCACCGGCTGCGTGCCGACATACTCGAACTTGCGGATGTTGTCCGCCATCGATTCGGGCACGCCCATCGGCGGCCACACTTTAGGAATCCATTCACGGCACACGTACAGAAAGCATGTACCGACAGGTGCAAGCAGCCGCTTGTGCAGGCTCGCCGCATAGAAGTCACAATCGGTGTCGCGAACCTTGAAGTCGAGCTGTGCGAACCCGTGTGCACCGTCGACGATGCTCATGATGCCGCGCTTGCGTGCTTCACGGCAGATCTCAGCGACGGGAAAGATTTGTACGGTGGTGAAGGTCAGATGCGAAACCAGAATCGCGCGCGTCTTCGGCGTCATGTTGCGGATGAAGAGTTCCGTCAACTCGAAAGGATCGCGCGGCGGAGTCGGATACGCAAACTGCTTCAGCACGATGCCATCGCGGCGCGCCCGCTGTCCAAGGCTCGCCAGCATGCCCGGATGATCCTGGGTTGTGGTCAACACCTCATCACCGGATCTGAGTGGGATGCCCTGAATGACATTGTGCAAGCCTTCGCTGGTTTGCGGGTCAGGGCAAGTTCTTCCGCATCGCAGCCGAACTCGCGCGCCAGTTCCTGCCGCACCACCTCAAGCCGCGGGATCGACATCTCGTCGACAATGCGTTCAACCGTGATGGAGAGGCCGAAGCGGACTTCACTCGATCTTACGCATTGGCGCCCAGTGCGAGCGCGGTCCCAAAGATCGGGATCAGTTTGCGGCGATTCATCGGACGAAGATACCCAACCGCGCCGCATACTGGAAGCATGAGTCAACGGAAGAAGATTGTGATTCTGGGCGGCGGGTTCGGCGGACTCTATGGTGCACGGGCGCTCAAGAGCGCCGAGGTCGACATCACACTCGTTGACCGTCGCAACTTCCATCTCTTTCAGCCGCTGCTCTATCAGGTCGCCACCGGCTCGCTCGCGCCAGGCGAAATTGCCGCGCCGCTGCGAAGTGTCCTGAAGCGACAGAAGAATACACGCGTCGTGCTTGCTGAGGCGACCGGCATTGATCCGCAGGCCAAACAGTTGATTCTCGACGGAGGTGCCAGCCGCCTCGACTACGACACGCTTGTGATTTCTACGGGAGCCTCGAACTTCTACTTCGGAAATGACGCGTGGCGGGAATACGCCCCAGGGCTCAAATCCATCGAAGACGCGACTCGTATGCGGCACAAAATCCTGCGCGCTTTCGAAGCCGCCGAGAAGGAGACGAATGCACTCAAACGCCAAGTCTGGCTGACGTTCGTGATTGTCGGTGCGGGACCCACCGGCGTCGAGCTCGCCGGTGCTATCGGAGAAATCGCGAATGACACCTTGCGGCAAGACTTCCGCTCGATCAAGCCCGAAGAGGCGCGAATCCTGCTGCTGGACGGAGGCCCTCGTATCCTCGCCGCTTATCCGGAAGAGCTTTCCGCCAAAGCCGAGGTATCTCTGATTGGCATGGGCGTGCGCTCCCGGACAGGCGTTCGTGTTACGGCAATCGACAGCGATGGTGTCACGATCAATGCCGGTGAGCGCATCGAATCGAAGACGGTGCTCTGGGCCGCTGGAGTGAAAGCGTCTGCGTTTGGACAGATCCTCGCCACAGCGACTGGGTGCAAGCTCGACAGGCAAGGGCGAGTGATCGTGCAGCCCGATCTCACCATCGCGAACCACCCGGAAATTCTAGTGATCGGAGACCTCGCCTGCTGCGAGATCGATGGCAAGCCGCTGCCCGGAGTCGCACCCGTCGCCATGCAGCAAGGCGCATACGTGGCGAACCGCATCCGTCATGGTTCAACCACGCAGCCGTTTTGCTACGTCAACAAAGGCAATCTCGCGGTAATCGGGCGCGCATCGGCGGTCGCCGACTTTGGATTTTTGAGGCTTTCCGGATTCTTCGCATGGCTGACCTGGCTCTTCATCCACTTGCTCTTTATCGTCGAATTCGAAAGCCGTCTCCTCGTTTTCATCCGCTGGGGCATCCAATACTTCACCTTCAGCCGGGGATCCCGCCTCATCACCGGTGACGATGATCGCGTGTCATAATTCTCGGATATGAAGAAGTCGGGCAACGTCGGACTCGTGCTCATCGCCGCTCTCGGACTGGCGTCGTGCGGCAGGTCCGCGCCCCCACGAATCGCCCCGCAGGGCGCACCTGGAACCTTGGGCTGGGATGACAAGCCTCGTGATCCCTGCAGCCCGGAGCACTACCACGACGACACCTGCAAAAACGCTGTGAACAACCGTGGCTATCATTACGGTGGACACTGGTTTCCGATGGTGTACGCGCTCGGATATCGCAACTACTATGACAATCATCGAAATCATCTGGCACGCGGAGGACAGC
>CAZCPL010000455.1:0-3222 GCA_964500255.1 uncultured Solibacteraceae bacterium
ATTGCGCACGTCGCGGCCCGCCACGGCACACGCCAGCAGACCCGCGGACAGATTGCGAATCTCGCGACGATTCCGCTGATCTTCATGGGCGGCTGGGCGGGATACGGCATCCGTCAGGCCACCAGCATCTTGCTGCCTATGACGTTTATGCAGTTTTCGCGTGGCTTCGAGCGCGAAGCGGATTTGCTGGGCCTCCAGTACATGTACAAGACCGGCTACGATCCGACCGCCTTTGTGGACTTCTTCGAAAAGCTGCAGACTCTCGAGAAGAAGAAACCGGGCACGATGGCCAAGGTGTTTTCGACGCATCCTCCGACCGATGACCGCATCAAGGATTCGCAGAAGAACATTCAGGAAATTCTGGAGTCCAAGCCGGAATATGTGTTGAACCGCTCGGAGTTCAACGATGTCAAGACTCGTCTCTTCGCGATGCACAACCGCCGCAAGGTGGACGACAAGGATGCGAACCGGCCCCGTTTGCGCAAGGCCCCGGGATCGGGTCCTGTAGATGGCGAGGACAAGGACGGCAAAAAGACTTCTGACGAAGACGAACGCCCGACCTTGAAACGCCGCCCGAACTAGGCGCCTTGAAAAGGTCATGAATCTGAGATAGACTTTAGATTCATGCGCCGCTTGACCGCCAGCTACTTTCGATTTTGGTACGGGTACTTTACCCGCTGACCAACGAGTGGAACTGGCATAGACGCAGAAGTATTGTGATTCACCGAACCGGCCCACTCCAGACAGAGTGGGCCGGTTTGTTTTTGCTCCTAGTGTGTGAAAATAAGGAAGTTCTAAACCAATGATCATCTCAATGAAGCTGCATGCCAGCAAGGCGGAAATCGACGAAGTCTGCGCCCGAGTCGCCCATTTTGGATACAAGATCCACTCGATTGAGGGCGAAGAGCGGGTGGTGATTGCGGTCGTCGGAGTCGGCGATGTTACTCCGTGCCTCGAATCGATCGAAGCTTTGGAGCAGGTGGAACGCGCTGTGCGGATCTCGGCACCGTACAAGTTCGTCAGCCGCGAATACCGCAAGGAACGGAGCGTATTCCGTATAAACGGGGTGGATATCGGCGGCGATGAATTCGTGGTGATGGGCGGTCCGTGCGCGGTAGAGAGCGAACAGCAGATTATGGAGTCGGCGGAAGCCTGCGCTGCGGCCGGTGCCAAGTTCTTGCGCGGTGGCGCATTCAAACCGCGCACTTCTCCTTACGATTTCCAGGGCATGGCCGAAGAGGGCCTGAAGCTGCTGCGAAAGGCGAAGGAAGCGACGGGACTCGGCATCATCACCGAAGTGATGAGCGACAGCGATGTCGAACTCGTTGCCGAGTACGCGGACATTCTGCAGATCGGTGCCCGAAACATGCAGAACTTCGCGCTGCTGAAATCGCTCGGCAAATGCGGCAAGGCCGTGATGCTGAAGCGGGGCATGAGTTCGACGGTGAAGGAACTGTTGATGTCCGCCGAGTATGTCGTGGCACACGGCAACCCGCAGGTGATCTTGTGCGAACGCGGTATCCGCACGTTCGAGACAGCAACTCGCAATACCTGCGATATCGCTTGCATCCCGGTATTGAATGAGTTGTCCCACCTACCGGTGATTCTCGATCCGAGCCATGCGACGGGCAAGCGATCGTTGGTTCCGGCTTTGGCGCGCGCTGGTGTGGCGATTGGCGCGGATGGCTTGATTGTGGAGATGCATCCGTGTCCGGCGAAAGCCGTCAGCGACGGGGCGCAGTCTCTCGATATCCCGGGTTTCGCGAAGATGATGAAGGATTTGAAGCCGTACATTTCGCTGTGGCACCAGGCCAGAGAAGAGGAGATGGCTGGGGCGTCCAGATAGACCCGCTTTTATTCCGTTTGTAGGGAGGGAAGATCGGCTCCGATGTTCTTTCCCTTCACCCAGTGACTTTCAACCGCCTCGCGGACGAGTTCCGAGATCGAACGACCGTGTCGGCGGGCAAGCAGTCGGATGAGCCGTTCGGTCTCCGGTTCGATACAAATTGTAATGCGGACCATCTTTTCCATGGTTGCGTTGAGAGTCCTTTCACCGAACTCTTCGTCCGGCCCACCCGAGGTATGAGTGAAAATCAGCGGGCGTTCGGAAAGAGCGAGTAGCGAGCGGGCGAGACCGAAAAGTACTCCACCATGCGTTTGCGCTTTGGGGTGCCTGGGGCAGGCTGTTCGAATGCAGGCACACCCAGCGATTCCGCGATAGTCCGGCAAGCCTTGCCGAGTGGCGAGACCGGGTCGGCTCCACATCCCCGAAGAACGCCTTGGTAGGCGCCCTTCGCATCGTCAGGCACCATGTGTTCCGCAGCGATGCCCAGCACGCCTTCGATGTCTGCCAGCGAGAGTACGGCGTTCTTTCTCCACTGATTGATGACCAACTCCACCCGGTCTTCGAGCTCGGCGGCCTGAAGTACCCGGAGCTTCTCCCGCCCAAGATGCACAGTAGTCATGTCGGGTTCCGCAACCAGAAGGATTCTTCGGCACTGGGCGAGGCATTCGAGCGCAAAAGTATCCAGATAACCCGAGCAATCGAGCACCACCGTCCGGTACTGCCTACGGACAAATTCGAACAGGGGGCCGACGGCGGCGAGATTGGTGCTGAGACCCGGCCCGGCGGGCGCGGTGGCGAGAAGATCGAGCCGTCCGCACTTTCCCGCGATTTCGGTCCAGACGCCCGGTTCAAGGGTCTGAGCGCGATCGATCGCGTCCTGCATGGAATAGGGGTGATCGGCTTTGAGATGAAAGCGGGTGACGCCGTTGCCGAAGTCGAGATCCATTAAAAGTGTCGGATTGTTGTCGAAGCGTGCGAGCGCGAGGGCGGTGTTGATCGCAAGGGTTGACGCACCGCTTCCAGGCTTTGCAGGCAGGAAGGCGAATATCGCCTTGGTCGCAGATTCCTGTTTTGCCTGCGGGGGCATAAAATCCATCGTTTCGAGAATGCGTCGAATGCAGGCGGCGTACTCGTTCTCAAGAAACGGTGCAGCGAGAAACTCGCGGATCCCCGCCCGGAGACATTCGACCAGACGCGAGGCATCGGGCCGTTCGTCAAAGGCGACGAAGCTCACAGCGGGCCACCGGCCCTGCATCTCACCCGTCACCCGGATCGCGCTTGGATCGGCGGAGATATCGACAAAGACCGCTTGCGGATCGTGGGCCCTCATTGCTCCCGCCAGCTCCTCCAGCGGAGGGTAGCGATCGAAACACTTG
>CAZCPL010000456.1:0-3189 GCA_964500255.1 uncultured Solibacteraceae bacterium
AATATATCGTGGATCCCTGCGCGTTATTCCCGATCACCCTCTCGATCGCCAGTCCCCAGGGCAAACTCCCCTTGAAGTTTCCAGGCGGGCTGTCCGGCGGCAGCGCGGCGTTGTTGCAAGTGCTGCTCGCGCAATCTCCAAGGCTTCCCAACGGATTGTCGAACGCAGCCGACGCGGGCGCCCAAAAGGAACGCTGGCCGGCCTGAATGCCGTGGATCGCCAAGACGGCGTTGCGGCCGGGGCCCGTGGCGGGGTGGGCCAGCGCTTTCAGTTCCACCGGCCGGGTTGCCGAATTCTGCGCGGTGAACGCAAATCCGGGAATCGTCACTTTGCCATCAAGTTCAATACGTGCGATCTGACGGCCCACCGGGATCAGGGCGGTACCGTCGTCGTTCACGGCGATGCTGGTCACCGATTGCGAAGTTGGATAGAACGGCGTGCTCTGGGTCAGCCCGGCCACGGCGATTCGTTCGACCGTGCGAGAGCGAAGGTCATAACGGAGCGCCACTCCCTGTGAAGCCTGTGTCACGTACAGCAGCTTGCCATCGGCGGAAACGCCGATCGCCGCCCTCTCCGTGACGAGTCCGCCGAAACCCCCGCCGGTATTGGCGGCGCCGCCCAGATGGTTGACCACAAGGTCCTGCGCCGCGAGAGACAGGGACAAAGAGACGAGAAGCGCGCGACTCCGCATCAGTTGCCCCCCTGCACTTTCGGGTAAATCAGCAGGCCTGGAGGGGAGCGCTGTCCAACAACCACCCGTCCCGCGCTGTCGGTCGTGATCCCCATTAAAGACGTCGTCGCGAAGGGCTCCGTCTTTCTGATCGTGCCTACGGATTCGAGAATACCGGGAGCGACTTCCTTGAACTCTACCAGGGAATATGTGTACGAGATCGGCAATTGCCGCGCGCCGGCTGTCAGCGCGTAAGCCAAGTAGTAGGTTCCCGTAGTGCGCCCTACGCCTCCGAACGCATCCGTTACATACAGCAGGTCGTCCTTTCCGTAATGGAGCGCGTACGGAAACGCCAGGTTGCCGAAGGGAAACACGTCAGGGAGCGTCTGGAACAGTCCGTTGCGATAGGCCCGGATTCGTTGATATTCACCTGTGGCGACATAGATGGTGCCGTCCCGTCCCACGGCGAGCACTACTGGTTTCTCGTCGCGGGCGGTGGCGCCGACGAATATGCAGGCGTTCGGCACGGCCACCTCCGTTCTCCCCGCAAACCAGCGGTTGACGCTGCAATCGGCGAGGTAGTAGACGGCGTCGTCCGGACCCACCGCCACCGCCTCGCTGCCCGGGTTGAGCGGCGCTATTGGAAATGTGCCTGACTGCGGGCCCGCCACGGATTCCACGAATCCGCCGGGAGTTACGCGCCGGACCATCCGCAATCCGGGCTCGGCGACATAGAGATTGCCCTTCGAATCCAGCGCCACGCCATAGGGCTGCGCTCCCGTTTCGGTTCCCTCCACACCCACCCTCGCATCCAAACCGCCGTTGCCGAGAACCGTCGAGATAACTCCAAAGCGGTCGATCTTGCGGACCCTTCCGGACCTCGGATCCGCGACATAAACGTTGCCCTCCGCATCCGCGGCCAGACCGCGGGGCCATTCGATGGTCGCCTCGTTGGCGGGAATCAACTCTTCGCGATAGCAACACCGCCTCTGCCCCGCCACCGTTACCAGCGACTCGTTCGGCGTAAACAAGCGGATCGCGAAGTTTCCAGTGTCCGAGATCAACAAACGCCCGGCGGAATCCAGCGCGATCGAAATCGGCGCGCTAAAGTGCTCTTTCCCTGTCAGGGGCCCGTTGCCGTAGTAGTCGCCGGGAATGTCCTCGTCGCCCCTACGGTCAATCGCCACAATCGCGCGGCCCACGGCAATCGACCAGTACCCGTTCGGTCCGACTTTCCAGACGACATGCCGGAGGCTGTCGGCGACGTAGATGGATCCGTCCGGAGAGACTTGCAATCCCGCAAAACTCCCCCGCGCCTGGTCCGCGAACTTTTCCGGAACACCGGGCCGTGCGGGGTCCTGCGTTTGGCGAATCGCGACCACCACGCCGGCGGGATTCATCACCCACAGTGGGTCGGTCCCGCGGTTTGTCACGTAGAGATTCCCCCGCCGGTCCGTGGCCAACCCGATGGGCGAAAGACTGCGATTGATTCCTAAAGGACCCGCCGCGCACGGATCGCTGCATCCGGCGAATCGCGAGATGCGCCCTTGCGGGTCCACCTTGCGAACAAACCGGGCTTCCGCAATGTAGACATTGCCTGAAGGGTCGATAGCCGTGGCATGTGGGGATTCGAGGCTCGCCCCGGCTGCGGGGAAGATGGTGGCGGTGCCGTTGGGCATGATTCGCAACACGCGATTGCTTTTGGGGTCCGGCAGATACAGCACGCCCTCCTTGTCAACGGCCATCGAATAGACGAATCCGCCTTCGATTTTCAGGCTGACATTGATTTCGGTGAGGCGGAAGGTGGCGTAGTTTAAGCGGAACAGCTTGCCCGTAGAGGCCTCGACAGCATAGGCCTCGTCGCTGGTTCCAGGAATAATCGCAACCGCCGGATTGATCAGCGCCCGGTGCAGCGAATGTCCTTCTTCATGCCCTTTAAATCCCGCGAACTGATTCTGCGAAGGGATGGTCTGGCCGACCAGAAATGCCCGGATCAACAAAAGCGGAACGAAACGACGGATTGAATGCATCTCTTAAGCCATTTTATAGCAAGAGGCGTCGGAGCAGATCCGCGACCCCTAATCGCGCGGACGGCGTGACGAGATGCGCGCGGTCGATCCGGCCGCTCCGCACGGTCGTCAGATCTTCGGCGCTCACCAGAAGTGACCCACCAGCGCTCACATAGAGTTGCCAGTGCCGGAAACAAGCCGGAGAACAACGAGAGTCGAGCAACGGAAGCATCATCCTCGCCGACAGGCGAGTATTGTTCGCCTTGGGGATCGAGGTGGGGCAATATCATCCTCGCCCGACAGGGCGAACGTCTTTCCGTTGGGGATGGAGTTGTGACGATATCATCCACGCCGCAGGCGTGTGTCGCTGAACGCGGACATCACTTACTTCTTGCCAAGGGAGCGAGCGACGGAGATATTGGAAGTACATCTCGCTAACGTCGGAGTCAAGCACCTCCCGCTGCACCGCATGACCTTCAACGGTATCGTGGATGTGCCCTTCGGCAAGGG
>CAZCPL010000457.1:0-3186 GCA_964500255.1 uncultured Solibacteraceae bacterium
GGATGGAACCATGCTGCCGCGCGGATGATCTCTTCCGCCAGCACCATGAGCCAATCCTTGCGTCGAATATGTTCCAGCTCATGTGCGATCATCGGCTCACGAACCTCCACTTCCACCGTCCGCGCAGTTTCCGGCAGCAAAACGAGCGGATGCAGGAAGCCAAACGTCACCGGGCTCACCACCTCCACGCTCGTGCGGATTTCCACCGCACCCCTCTGTTCGAAAGGTTGCGATTGCTTCCGCAAAGAACGAACGCGCATCATTGCCAGCAGCAGACGCGAAAGCACGACAGTCGCACCAAGCAGCCACACATACCGCGGCGAAAACGTCAGCGTCACCCTAGAGGCAATGCCAGACGGAGCGGAAACCACACCATCGAACGGAATAACGATCGACGGCAGCGTCGGAGCAAGCATTGGCAGCAGCAGGCACGCAAGCAGTGTCAGTTGCAGCGTCCACAACCGCAAGCGCGCATCACGCACACGAGCTACGTGCAGCGTCGCGCCCGCGGTGGCGATCAGGAACAATGCCTGAAATGACCAGTGCGTCCAGTTCATGATGCGGACCTCTTCTTCAAAATCTTTCGCAGCTTGTCGATATCGGCGGACGACAGCTTGTCGTCATCGACCAGTTGCAGCAAGAGCGGTTCGGCCGAACCGTTGAAGACGCGGTTCACGAACTCTTGCACCATGCCGCCAATCACCTTCTGCTTGGGCTCAGAAGGCTTGTAGACGTGCGCTTTCTCTTCGAGCGACTTCAGTAGCCGGCCCTTCCGTTCCAACACCTGCATCATCGTCATCACGGTCGTATAAGCGATCTCGCGGTGTTCCAGCAGCCGCTCATAGACCTGCCTCACAGTCGCCGGGCCAACGTCCCAGACGATCTTCATGATCTCCAGTTCCTGTTCGGTCAGTGTCGATGCTGTCTTTCTCATTGAGGCCTACTAATAAAGTAGTACGTATTCGTTCGGATTGCAAGAACGTTTTTGAGGAACTTGAGATAGACTAGACAAACTCATGCTCGACACCATCATCATCGTTGTCTACTTCGTCATTGTCTTCGGTATCGGCTTTTACCATTCCCGCAAAGAGCGGGACACCAAAGACTACTTTCTGGCAGGTCAACACATCGGATGGTTCGCGGTAGGCGCGTCTCTGTTCGCCACCAACATTTCGAGCGAGCACTTCATCGGCTTGGCGGGATCCGGAGCATCGACGGGACTCGCGGTCGGCGTGTATGAATGGTCCGCCGGATTCTGTCTGCTCCTGCTGGGCTGGGTCTTCGTCCCGCACTATCTGGCCAGTAAGGTGTTCACCATGCCCGAGTTCCTGGAACGCCGCTTTAGCCCCGCCTGTCGCTGGTATCTCACCGCGATCTCGATCTTCGCTTATGTCTTCACTAAGATCTCGGTCTCACTGTTCGCCGGCGGCATCCTGATCCGCGAAATCGCTGGTTGGGATTACATGACCTCCGCCATACTGCTCGTCGTCGCCACCGGCATCTACACGATCACCGGAGGACTCGCCGCCGTCATCTACACCGATCTCTTTCAGGCCGTGATTCTCATCGCTGGTGCGATCATTCTCACTCTGCTAGGACTCGATAAGGTGGGCGGCTTCGAGCAACTGCGCGCGAATCTTCCACCAGACTTCTTCCACATCGTGAAAGAGAACAGCCATCCGGTGTATCCGTGGGTCGGAACCATATTCGGAACCCTGATCCTCGGCATCTGGTATTGGTGCACCGATCAGGTGATCGTGCAGAAGACGCTGAGCGCGAAAAACCTCTCGGAAGCCCGCAAAGGCACGCTTTTCTGTGCGGCTCTGAAGATTCTGCCGGTGTTCATCCTCGTGCTTCCGGGCCTCATCGCCAAGGTTCTGTGGCCCACCGAAGTCACCGGCGACAACGCGTATCCGATGCTCGTGATGCGTCTGCTGCCTCCGGGCATCAAAGGACTCATGGTCGCCGCGCTGCTCGCCGCGCTGATGTCGTCGTTGAGTTCAGTCTTCAATTCCTGTTCGACGCTCCTCACGATGGATGTCTACAAGAAGCTGCATCCAACGGCCAGTGAAACGAAGCTCGTCAACATCGGACGCTGGTCCACCGCGGCGGTCGTTGTCTTGAGCATCGCCTGGATACCACTGATCAGATTCATGAACGCCGAGGTCTATCAGTATCTGCAGAGCGTGCAAGCCTATGTTGGCGCACCGATCACGGCGGTGTTCCTGATTGGAATCCTCTGGCGGCGCGCAACCGCGAAAGCAGCGATCACGACGCTGGTTGTCGGTGGAATCATCGGCGCATCGCGTTTCGGGCTGGACATCATGCGCAATGGCATGAAGATGGACTTGGGCGAGTCGCTCAACAACCTGGTTGCGTTCAGTTTTCTCAACTTCAGTGTGATCGTCTTCGCCTTGTGCTCGCTATTGATGGTGGGTATCAGCCTCGCCACCACAGCCTCCAGCGATGCGCAGCTAGAAGGGCTCACGATGGGCAGTGGACCCAGAGAGCCCTCCAAACGCTTCGACATCGTGCTTACGGGGATTGTGGCGGCTTCGATACTGGCTCTGTGGATTTACTTCGCTTAAGCCAGCCAGCGCAACGCCAGACGGGGATTCGAGGATACTTGGGAAACCGTGAATCTTCGAGTCCTTTCTGGCACAAATAGAAGCGGGACCCTTTGTCCGAAACGATCACTTTGCAGTGCGCGCAGGTGTCGCAGAGCATTACCGGAAGAAGTCTTCGATCGCCGCGACGGTCACCGCGATATCCTCATCGCTGTGCGCCGCCGAGATAAACGCCGCTTCGAACTGCGAAGGCGGAAAGTAGATGCCGCGCTGCAACAGATGATGAAAGAACTCGCCGAAAGTTTTGGTATCCGCGGTCTTCGCCGATTCCCAGTCGTTCACCGGAGTGGGCTTGAAGAAGAACGTGATCATCGAGCCAAAGCGGTTGACCGTGATGTTTGATGGCGCAGCCGCGGCGAGTGCAGCCGTACTCTTTTCAATCCTGGTGTAGACCTCTGGATGTGTCTTCAGATAGCGCACCATCGCCAGTCCAGCGGAGACAGCAACCGGATTCCCGGCAAGTGTACCGGCCTGATAGATCGGACCTGCGGGGGCAACCTTCATCATCACTTCGCGACGTCCGCCATAGGCTGCCAGCGGTAGGCCACCGCCGATAATC
>CAZCPL010000458.1:0-3183 GCA_964500255.1 uncultured Solibacteraceae bacterium
CCTTGCCGCCGACCGCGGCAATGCGGCGAACGGTCGCGCCATAGAGCGATCCACCGCCCTTGGCCTTTTCCGCCGGGCTCCATTGATCCATCGACGTCCCGCCATGCGCGCAAGGAACCAGCCCGATCGGCACGCCGGTGCGCCGATACAGTTCCACAGCGAACGGAAGCGCAAGTCCCGCGCCCTTGCGGCGGCGGTTGTACAATTCCTCGTCTTCGCGCTGCACCGTCCACCGTTCCGGATCGCCCTTTTCATTTTTGACCCAATGCACCGGGTCGGCGCTCGAACGCAAACGATGCAGCGGATCCTGCGCAATGGCCCAGTTATCGGCCATATCGAACGTGTGAACCGCCTCAACCGGAGCTTGCGTATCCACCAGGTTGCCGACGCCTTCCATATTCGATTGCCCGGCCAGCACCCAGAGGTCACCCACCCAGAGATCGTCGATCGCCTGCACCGAAGTCGGAACCCCGGAAACGCGCGCCTCAACCTTGAAAGGCCCGCCGACCGGGACGCCCTTCAAATCCGCCAGCCATTTGCCGACCTTGATCTTTTCCGCCGAAGGATTCCAATCCATCAGAGGATCGCCGTCTTTCTTCAAGATCCGGACCTCGACGTAGCGGCCATTGAACTTCACAGCCGCGTTGCCCGCGAGCTTCATGTCGGCGCGGCCCTGCGGACTCCGTTGAAAAATCTGGTGCTCGACCGCGCCGGTAAGGACCGTGAGATCCTGAGCCCATGACGGGGCGGACAAAACAAGTGATGCAGCCAATGCGGCTGAGCGCAAGCGAATCAAAACGGACCTCCGAGATTGGTTATCGACAGCTTTAGTCGAGAACGACAGCGCCAGTTCCGCGGATCTGATAAATTGTCTTGCCGGACTTCACCGATGCCGGATCGAACTTGCGTCCGCGCTCTTCGGCTTCGTGCTTGGCTGAAGCGAGCGCCTGTTCGCGCGACATCTCGATCTTGGTGAGTGTGCCTTCGGCGATCGCGGTCTTGCCAACCGCTTCTGTGGGAAACGCAATCTCGCCGTCGTTCACCTTGATGCGGATCATTTTATTGGATGCGGTGTCGGTGAGCGCCATCCAACATCCCTGCATCTGGCAGACTTCGGTAATCTTGCCTTTGACCTGAACCGTTTTGCCCGTGAATGACGCGGGTGTGGATAGGACGGTCTCGATTGGGGTTGATTCCTTGAGCGTCAGCGGTTTGCCAAGCTTGGTTTCCGCCAATGCGCTGAGGCCGAACAGTGAGAGAAGTATCGCGTATCGCATTACGCCTTTATTATCACACTGCCGAGGACGGAAAAGTAGGTCGCAAAGACCTTCGCGTCGGCATAGGTGAAACGCCCGAACTGAGGTTTACGTAAAGATGTTCGCTCTTTGTGCCGATAGTACCGCCATGACATACATGGCCGACCCTGGTTTCGAAGCCAACGATATTCTCAACGCCTTGCAGCGCCAGCAGGATGAATCGCGCATGTTGCAGAGCCTCGGCCGCTTCATGGCCGTGGAGTTCCACCCCAAAAGCTTGCCCCTGCCTGGCGGCGGCGTCATGGAAATCGACGGCTATTCCGCGAAAGGCAACGCACTGTGCAATGTCTGTTCGAGCGAAGGCACGCTCACTGAAGACGAAGAAGAACTTGTCCTCATGAACGCGCTGAAGTTGAACTACGTCGCGCAGACCCTCGGCAACACTGTGCGGCAGATTCTGTTGTTCCGCGATCCCAAGGTCGCACGCGCGTTCTGCGATAGCGATCGCGTCCAGGATGCCATGCAGGATTCGATGTTGGAAGTCTGCGTCCTCGCTCCCGCTTAGAGAGCGATTGTTCCGAACGGCTTTCTCAGCCGCGAAGCGGCCCGCGTATCCGAACTATCAGTTGCCGGGTGGTGCTCCGGGTCCAAACACGGCGAATGCGACTCGGAAGTAGGCTTTGATGAATCTTGGAGAGCCTGCTGAAGATCTAGCTGGAGCGAGAACGGAATTGCCGCAGGCGATTTCGAGAGTTATTTTGCGGTGGCATCAGATCGAGGAGCATTCGGACCTACTGCTGGGCAAACGCGGGCGCGATCACGAACATAATCGCGCAGGATGGGGGTGTCTAGCGTTTTCAGTTGTCGAAGAGCTCACTCGAAGATTGGCTTCCCGGAGCGGGTTTCGTCAGGTTCATACGTGCATTTGTTGTTCTGCGGCCGAGGATTCGAAGCGTGACGAAAGTGTCGAAATGTGTCGAATTCTGTTGAAGCGTGCCTGCTACCGGGGTCTGGCGGTTCAGGCAGACATCAATGTGTCGCCCTCAACAATTTGGCTTCGTTGTGCGAGTTTTTTTTGCGCGGGCTCTTACGGCTCTCTGCGTTGGGTTCGTTCGTGCATCTTTTATTTTGCAGATGAGGATTGTGTCGAATTCTGTTGAATCTCCTTCCTTGCGACCTTTGCTGGCCATAGTTCCGCCTGCTCTCATTGTTGCCGATGGGTGCTGCGCTGGAAAAACGAGAATGCTGCTCAACAAATTGGCTTCGTCCTGCGAACTTTTTTGCTCCCGCCCGGTCAGGCTGTATTGCAGATGAGGATTGAATCTCCTTCTTGCGACCTTTGGCCGCGGTTCCTCCCTGCTCTCATTGTTGCCGATGGGTGCCACGCTGGAAAAACGAAAGCCCGCAAGCTGACGAAAGTAAGGGAGATATAGGTTGTGAACGGGGTTGAACTGTTACCTGAACGTATTGCTGGACGTTTCAAGCCAAACTCTCGTACACTCTCATGTAGAGGTAAATTGCGGTGCCTGATCTCCAACACACCAGTGAGCAACGTCGGCTTTTCATCAATGCACTCAATGCTTCGTACGTGAGCTTTAACCAATTGAAGACCATGGTGTACATGGAATTGGGAGATCCTCTCTCGGGCATCGCAAACGGGCTCCCGCTGTCGGAAGGGATCTCAGCAGTTGTCCAATGGGCCAAGGTCGAAGGCAGACTGCGCGAACTCAGCAACGGATTGATTGCAGATCGTCCCAACAACGATGCTGTCATCCAATATAAAAACAGTCTTGGTCCGCCGCGTACGATACCGACCAATAATCACCAGTTCGTCGCCCCGCCCGTGGGAATGGTCGGGCAAGGCTGCTGGATTCGAAGCTTTGGTGCAATCTTCCAATCGAATCGTTCCAGCGGATGAGTGGGCCTC
>CAZCPL010000459.1:0-3182 GCA_964500255.1 uncultured Solibacteraceae bacterium
CATCCTGTGCGATGTCTTCGGCGTGGGCCGGGTTGCGGAGAAAGTTCCGCGCGATTGAATAAACCATCGCCTGCCGCGACCGCAGGATCGCCGAATAGGCCGCGCGATCACCGCTCTGTGCCTCGCTGAGGAGGCGATTGAGTTCGGTGAGGTCCGCCGCTGGCTGCATCTACTATGGTGTACGCAACTCGAGGTGCCGCGGTGGCATCCATTTTCGGAGAAATCGTTCCAGCCAGCAATTCAACAACCGAACGCGCTCGATACCAGAGGCCACCGCGAGACTGTTCCAAACGAACCGCTTGGTGGGGCGCGACGGCCCCTGCCACTATTGAGGAACGAGCGATACAACGCACGCGGGCCGCACCACGCGGCTGTGTCGCTGTTCAGTAAACTAACGAGGCCCAACTGCCCTTGGCACCCCCGGGAAGTAGCTGCGGACCGGGGCCGGCGGCTCGCCTCCGCGGATCGCCTTCCAGAGGATCTCATTCAGCTCATCGTCATCGATGGCGTCTTCGCGAGAGAAGTCCATGTGCATGCTGCGGGCGGCGGTGGCGGATTTTTGCGGGTTGCGCTCATTGAGATCGATGCGGGCTTTTTCCGAAGTATAGGGGGAGAGATTGGCCTCGGTTCCGAAGACGGAGACCATGGGACGTGCGGCGGCGTCGAACTGCGTCATGGGCTTCAGACCCAGGATAAGTTCCATGGTGCGGAGAACCGACGTCTGGTTGTAGAAGCTCGAATCGACGACCGCGCGTTTGGTATAGGGCGAGAGTACGAATGCCGGCGAGCGGTGGGAATCGACGTGATCCGATCCATTCTGAGCATCGTCCTCGACGACAAAAATGGCGGTTCTGCCCCAGAACTTCGATTTCGACAGTGCTTCGACGATCATGCCCAGAGCCAAGTCGTTGTCGGCCATGGCGGCGAGCGGGGTGTATTTGCCGGGCGAGGTTCCTGAAGTATGGTCGTTGCCGATGCGCAAAAGCGTGAGCTTGGGCATGGAGTTCGTTTTTTCGAATTCGGCGAGATCTTCGAGGTAGATGCGGGCGCGTTCGATGTCCTGGATATCCAATTGAAAGCCGGGGAACTTCATATTGGTGATGCGTGCCAGCACCGGATCTTTCACCCGTGCGACCCAGACGCCTTGCGGGCTGCGTTGGGGGAGGGTTTCGGTCCAGAAACCGTAGTTGCGCATGCCGATTCCCATTGCTTGCGCATTCGTCCAGAGATATCCGGCTGGAGGAATCGCGGCCGGTTCGCCGCCCTCGTAGTCGTATTTCTTGCGACGACCGCCGTAAGAGTTGGGCCACATGCGCTGGACATAATCCGGTGCGATGGCGGCCGTCGACCAGTTATGTCCGTCGGCGCTGACATCTGAATTGACGTAGAAATTGTCGAGCAGCACAAACTCGCGGGCCAGTTTGTGGTGGTTGGGTGAGTATTTTTCTCCGAACAGCGTCAGAGAGGGATCGGAGTTGCCGATGCCGATGTCGCCGAGCACCTGATCGTAGGTGCGGTTCTCTTTGATGATGTAGACGACGTGTTCAATAGGGCTCTTGTCGCCCGGTTTGTTGGGGATCACGGATCCGGCGGGGACGTTGGCGTTGTCGAGCAGCGTGTCGCGATAAGGGGAGTTATCGAAGGTTTGTTTGGTGTACTTCGCGAGGGTCTCGGCGTCGAACGGCGCGATCGTGGACACGGATCCCACTTGGAGGCGCCCGACGTACTCATCGGTCTTGATGCCTTCGTGTAAGGGCGAGCCTTGGATACCGGGTTTGGGTCCGCCGGGGTTGGGAAAGCTGCGGAGTCCGCGACCGTTGAAGATGAGCAGGCGGTAGTCGGGCAGCACGCGTGCGGCGATGGGATACCAGGCGGAAGGGATGAAGCCTTGCACTTGCGATTTGGCTTCATCGATGTCGACGACCGCGACGGCGTTGGCGTCTGAGCAAACGACGTGGAGCTTCTCTTCATTGGGGCTGAAGGCGAGAGCGGAAGGCGTCATGCCCGCGGGCTGACGGGGTGACATCGCAACACTGATGGTCTCGATGAGGCGCATCTCTTTGGCTTCGTCGATGCCGATGACGAAGACGTGATTGGTGTTTCCCGCAGTGACGAAGATACGGTGCTTCCATGTCTGGGTTTTCTTTACGCCATCTTCCTCTTCTTCCGCCTTGACTGGCTTGGAAGAGAGCAGCATATCGGTGGGATGGGGCCCGAGGCGCTGCTGTCCGAGTTTCTCGCCGTTGACGGCATTGTGATGATAGACCGTGCCGTCGGCCCAACTGGAGACGAAAAAGGATCTGCCATCGGGGTGGAACAGGATCCGGTAGGGGCGGCGGCCGGTGGGGAACTTCTCGATCACGCGGCCCGTTTGCGGATTGATGACGAAGATCGCATCCCGGTAAAGCGAGGCGGCGTAGAGCAGGCGGCCATCGGTCTGGACGTCGCCGATGAAGTCCTCGGGTGCGCGGCCGGCTTCGGGAACGATGGTGAAGGTCCGCGCGGGCGTGAGTTTGGCGCTATCCCAGGCGAACTCGAAGACCGAGGCGCGGGCACCTCCGCCCACATATACGAATTTCTCGTCTTTACTGAATGCCAAGCCCAGCCAGCCGTCGGATACGGGTGTGCGGGAAAGTTCCGTCATGGTTGCGGCGTCAAGCACGATCAACGAAGGGGGCTTGAAGCCACCATTGAGCACGATGAGATGCTTGCCGTCTTTGGTGAGCAGCGAGGCCATGGGATAGGTGTCGAGCAGCGTCTGTGTGCCGACGGGTTTCACCTTCCAGCCGTTGGGAATGAGGTAGCCGCCGTCGGTGGTGGGTCCTAGGGTTTGGGGTTTCTGCGCGGGTTGAGAGGTGAGGATCCAGGCTCCGGTGCCTGCCAGAAGAGCGATGGCGCTGACGGCCATCAAGGTGCGGCTGCGGGTGAACATCATCATGCTTGGTTGATGATATCGCGGGTGGTTGGCACGAAGCGTTAAACTACAGTGAATTCCGATCTAAGACACGGGGCGATTGGAAACGCCTACACTGCAGGGACTGCTTGAGTGGAGAGATCACAGTGCTTCCGCAGAAGTGGCGAGACGGTGACCAAGAGGCACTCTCGACACTCACTCCGCTAGTCTACGATCGATTGCGAATCGTCGCCGGCGCTTATGTCCGCTATCCGAACAGTGCTGCCTG
>CAZCPL010000460.1:0-3179 GCA_964500255.1 uncultured Solibacteraceae bacterium
CATGACCGCGACGACGCCTCACGTCGGAGGCGTCACCGGCAGCGGGGACAGCAGCTCGAATGTGTTCATGTTTATGTCTTGTTCATTATTAATGAACACTGTAGTATGAAGAACATGGCAGCGCCCGCCCGGCCGCCCATCCTTAAGCCATACCACCCCTATCTTCAGAGGTGGATGCCGAAGGCTACGATCCGTACGCCAGCGAGACCCCATGATCGCTTTGACGCCGTGCTCACATGGAAGACGGCCGGTCGGCTCGTTCGCTACCTTGTTGAAGAGAAACGGCATCTCCGTCACCAAGACGTCGGCGTCGTCGTCGATCAGTTGAACCGCCGTATGGCAGCTCTGCCTCCCAACCACATTGGCGACCGGCTCCTGCTCCTTGCGCCGCACCGAGTGCGCGGGGCGAACTGACGCGAGGTCTGTTCGAGCGTCCGTGATACTCGCGACCAATGTTTGGCGCGTACTCGATTGTCGTAGCCAAACTACGACAAGGTTGGATCAATCAAAACGTATGGTTTACGCCGGTGACCCCGGGGTCTTGACAGCGGCAAGGCTTGTCCCTACCGTGGGAGCATGACCGTCAAGCTCGATTTGACACCCGAAACCGAGGCTGGCCTGACGGCCCTTGCGAAGGCGCAGGGCCTGTCTTTGGAGGCCTACGCCGAAAAGCTTCTGCGCGAACGTAGCGCGGCGGCCAAACCGGCTTCACCTAGCGGTGCGGCTCAGAAGGCCCAAGCATTCAGAGCGTTGGCGCGCGCGCAGCGGCACACGGCGCCTCTGTCCGACGAGGCGGTCAGCCGGCAGAACATGATTCGTGACGGTCAATGATCTTTGTCGACACGAACGTCTGGCTGCGCAGCGTCCAGCCCACCCATCCCCTCCACCAAGCCGCCGTCGATAGCATCGCCAGCCTGATCGAAGCCAACGAGACGTTGAGCATCACGCCGCAGGTCGCAGCGGAGTTTTGGAATGTCGCAACGCGGCCTGTCGCTGCGAACGGTCTCGGTCTATCGACGGACGAAGCGCGCCAGCAATGGAGCCGCCTCGAAGGCTTCTTTTCCGTTCTCGCCGAATCACAGGATGTCTACGCAGAGTGGAAGCGCCTGGTCGCCGCGCACGACGTGCAAGGTGTGCAGGTTCACGATGCCCGTCTCGTCGCCGCGATGAATGTCTACGGGATTAGCCGTATCGTCACGTTCAATGGCGATGACTTCAGGCGGTATGCGCATATCGAAACCATTCAGCCCTGAGTCGCCGAATGCTTCGACAACGTTACGGTGCCGAAAGGCGGCCGGCTGAGGTACGTGCCCCTGACCAAGCGGCTCACGGAGGCTCTACGGGAAGCGCGTCATCTACGAGGCCCGCGTGTTCTCTGTGAGACGAACGGTCAGCCAGTCACGCAGAAGGTGGTCCAGGTGATGATGCGAAGGGCGGCCAGCAGGGCGAAGGTGAAGCCTGGTGTTCACATCCTGCGGCACACGTTCTGTTCGCATCTGGCGATGCGTAGCGCGCCAGCACGGGCGATTCAGGAACTCGCGGGACATCAGGACTTGGCGACGACGCAGCGTTACATGCATCTGAGTCCTGCAGCGTTAGACGCAGCAATCAGGCTGCTCGAGATGGGAACCGAATCCCGTGGAGTATTGTGGGGGCGGCGGGAAAATCGAGCTGAATTGCTCGACTTCCTAACAAAGACTCATCGTGATGCCGGGGAGTTGGTGCCGCTTGCGCCCCAGAACTTCTCTGCCGACATTGCGACGAACGAAGCGAGGAGTCATGGAGGCAGACTGGATAGGCGGGAACTGTAGGCCGCTCGAAAGAAGGCCTGCTCGTGCTCAAGGCGTGATCCCCACCTATCCGGCGACCGCGAGACTCCTCGGGGAGATTGCCGATCGTCTTTGATGGCGACGTCTTCGCTGAAGGCCGGCACGGCCTGCAATCTGTTCCTTCGAGAGATGGACCCATGACCCCGCAAACCAAGTTCGATGCCGAGACCCTTCAATTCGACAGTAAGATTCGCCGCTTGACCAAGTTCATCGACGTCACGATGAACCCGTTGGTTGCTGCCAAAGACATTGAGTCGCTGCGATTCCTGATGGAGACGGTTGTGGTCATGATGGTCGCGTATCTGGATCGATACCTGACTAACATGATTAGCACCGCCACGTTCGCACGGGACCACGATGTTCGTGTGTTTCTCAAGAAGCACGGGACGGAACGCGAGAAGGCGCAAAGCCAAGCCTGCGACATCCGGATGCTTCGGGCGATCATGACAACCCGCGCGTCTTTGTTGGCGCGGAAAGGTCGTGATGTCAATAACACCTTCGAATTCTTACTGGGCTTCGGTCTTTGGCCAAGCGACGAGCGGACGGCAAAACTGGTTCGAGACCTAGCCCGACTCAGGAACCTAATATTGCATCATGACGGACACCCCGAGTCTTCCCATTTCAAGGAGATGGAGATTCCCGGGTTCATAACTGAGTTCTCGAAGGAACACGGCTTCTACCGGATGAACCTCGCAACCTCAGCTCCGTTAGTTCTTGAGGGTCTCCAGGCTGTCTTAGCGCTTCTCAAGCACATACAAGAAGGGATTACTGCGGATGAGCGATGGAAGTGGCGAGGACCGCTGGAGCGATTGCCGCCGACCTTGATTGATGAGGAGCGATAGGTTCGGGCGATGGCTACGGCTGACGGCGAAGCGCAATCCGCAATCGTCGCGCTCTCTCCTTGAACGCGGTGTCGCCTCCTTCAAGAATTGAACAAACTTGTTTCCGAATCGACTCCTCCTCAAGGCCGCCCGAAACGTACGTTATGTTCGGCAATCCGGTGCGAGTTCCAGGGTCAACGTTTGCAATGATCACCTGGTCGGCGTCGGCATTTACTACCAAGTTCGCGTTGTGAGTCACACGATTGCCGCGCATCCACCGCAGCGTGCTTACTGCCGGCGGAACTGAACCGCTGCCGGTGCTGTTGACGATCGATGACGTGGCTCAACTGTTGCGGACGACGAACCGCGCGATCTACGCAATGACGGAGCGCCGCCAGTTGCCTGGCATCGTCCGCATTGGTCGGCGTGTGCTGTTCCGCACCGCTGATTTGCTAGACTGGCTCAATCAGAAGTCGGCGCCATCGCATAGGAGTGAAGAGCGATGAGCGTGACAATCAGACCGTAAAAA
>CAZCPL010000461.1:0-3172 GCA_964500255.1 uncultured Solibacteraceae bacterium
GCCGCTCCCAACGACCCGCCGCCCAGCAACCGCCAAGTCGGCAAGCCCGGCAAGGTCAAGAAGGAAAAGAGGCCGAAGAAGAACGCCACAACAAGCAAGTGACGCGCGTTCTACTGGCAGATGACAGCCCTCATGCGCAACGCATGGGCGAAATGATCTTGCGCGAAGAGGGCTATGAAGTCGTCAGCGTGACGGATGGCGAAACTGCCCTGCTCCGCCTCAAAGACGTCGATCCCGACCTCGTGATGGTGGACGCCTTTCTGCCGCGTAAGTCCGGCTATGAGCTCTGCCGCTACATGAAATCCACGCCGCAGCATCAGCACGCGCGCGTGATTCTGCTGGCGGGCCTTCTCGAAGTGGTGGACGATGAGGAAGTGCGCCGCTGCGGCAGCGATGCGCTGATCCGCAAGCCGTTCGAGGCATCGGCGGTTGCCAAGACCGTCGCCGCGCTGGTGCTGGAAGCGCAACTCGCCCGCGGACTCTTCGCCGACCAGATCAAAGACGAGCAACCGACTCCTGAGCCTCCGTTGCTTGCGGCCCCGGCAGCGCCTCCCAAGCCGGTGGTGGATCCGGAGCGGGTGGAAGCCGCAGTAACCGTGGCGCTCGATGCCGCCATGCCGGCGCTGATCAAAGAAATCACAGAACGGGTACTCATCGCACTGGGGCACTGAGAATGGGCGACCTCGCTTTCATCTTCCTCAGTCTTGTCCTCCTCGTCCCTTCCGCGAAGGTCCCCTCAATTGGCCACGGTACGGTCGGGCATCGATAGTTTGCTGTTTGCTGTCGTCTCGACGGATTGGTCGGCATGCCCAGTTGGAAGGGCGCGTTGGAAGTGCTTCTCCATGGCACGCGTGGATCCCTTTGGGCGCGCTGCGCACGATACCGTTTCGACAGCATGCTTCGCTGAGCGTCCATCGCGGACTACGCGTTGAGCCGATATTTTAGGTCTCGAAGGCGGCCAGAGAGGACACGGGACCAGACTCGCGCTCAACGTCTCGCGGTAGTAACCCTTCCAGGCCCGGCAAGCGAGGTCTACCGAGCTGATTTGTGCGCCTGTTTTGCCTCCGATGCTGCGGAAGACTTTGCTTTTTCGACAACCAGAAACTGCCCCATCATCCCTTCGTCTTCATGATTCGAGAAGTGGCAGTGGTACATAAACGGATGCTTGTCGTCGGCGAAGTCGTCGAACTTAGCGATAATTGTAACGGACTCATTGTTCGGGATCGAGACCGTATCCTTCCAGCCCTGCTCATAGTCCGCCACCACGCCTGAACTGCGAGCAACAATCTTAAACTGCACGTCGTGGATATGAAACGAGTGGCCGAAAGTGCGGTTGTTGACGATGGTCCAGGCTTCGACCGCATCGAGTTCGACAATCTGATCGATACGATCCATGTCATAGGCGTTGCCATCGAACGTGAATGGTGTCCCAGGGCCCCGATCCACGACGCGGATCGTTCGCCGGTTGGTGACATCTTTGTCGGTCCAGTAGGTGTTTTCAGCCAGCTTTTCGCGCAGTGCCGTGACAGCGCCTCCCGCCGCCGCTTCCCCTACAACAATGTGAAGCAGGTTGAAGGTCTTGTTGTTGAGCAGGCTGCCGAACAAGCCGGTTTGCTGCGGTTCTCCGCCGGGGAAGCCGAGTGAAAATCCGCCATTGAAGGCCTGCAGATCGAGCTGCGCCCCAGGCTTGTCGCCGGTGAGATCCACCAGAATTTCCAGGCGCTCGCCAACGTACAGCTTCGCGCGCGTGACGGCCACCGGCGCGTTGAGCAGGCCACCGTCGTTGGCGATGACATAGAATTTGCGCCCATCGGCGAAGCCTAGATTGTAGGCGCGTTCGATCTCCGCATTGAGCAGCCTGAGGCGCACAAACTGTCCGGCGGGAAGCGTCACTTGCGCGTTGAGGATTCCGTTGGTCAGCATAAAATCGCCATAAGGCGAGATCGTCATGTTGGTGTCGAACTGGTTGTTTGTGAGAAACCGCCGACTGGTCAAAACAATCGGGATATCGTCCACGCCATAGCTTCGGGGCAGCGCCAGCGCGGCCTCCGCCTCGTCTTGGATGATGATGAAGCCGCCGGCACCCAACGTCAGTTGCTTGGCGGTGGATTCATGCAGATGGGGATGATACCAGTAGGTCCCGGCATTGTTTTTGACCTCGAACGAAGGCGACCAAACCGTTCCCGCTTCGATCGTCTGATGCGGCCCGCCATCCATCTCAGCGGGAATGTGGAAGCCGTGCCAGTGAGTGGTGGTGTCTTCGGTGAGTTCGTTTTTGACGTTGAGTTGAACGAAGTCGCCCTTGGTCATGATGAGGGTTGGTCCCCAGAAATCGGCGTCGTTGTAACCGTAGGTGACGGTCGGATCGCCCGGGCGGACTTGCTTGGTGGTTTTGCGGAGCGTGAGATCGAAGCTGGATCCCGCAATCGCGTCGGGGATCCACAGTGAGTTGTAAGTTTGGGCCGATCCAAGGGCGGCGGCCATGACGGCGACAAGCAGGCAAGATCTCATTATCCATCAATATCATCTCTTTGTAAGCTGCTTATAGTGGCAATGTAAGTATTCGGTAAAGCGCAAAGACGCCCCCTGAGTATCATAAAGAAAACCGTAGGCAACTCTCGTCCATCGAGGGCCCCTTGGCGGAAGCCATCATCGCCGAACGCGCAGACTACTCAGATCCGAGTGTCACGACCGCAGACGCGCACCAGCCAGGTACGGCGGGCTTCCAGCCCGCGGCGGACTTCAGTCCGCCCAACCTTGCAAAAGCAAATGACCCACCCGGTCGAACAAGAGGCCGGCTCAAATCGCGTCAACGCAATCTGAGAGGATCCCTGCCTCCGTCTTTCAACTTCGAACGAACAAGCAAAACAAAAATCGGAAGAAGAATTTTTATGGGATGGGGCTCTGCCCCAAGCCCCGGGATTTAGCGCTTTCGCGCCTGGATTTCTGGCCCCTGAGTCGGCGCTCGGCAGAGCCCTCCCTCCGCTCAGGTCCGTTCAGTCACCAGGGATACGCATCAAAAACTCAGCCGTTTACACAAAACGCTTGACAAGCCCGCAGGCAGGCTTCGCGGCTGCTGACGACGCGGAGGACTTGGCCGGGGTGAGCCCGGCGTCATTGCCGTACCGAACCGGTAGCTCGACATCGAACAGGACAACCTACATGCCGACAC
>CAZCPL010000462.1:0-3168 GCA_964500255.1 uncultured Solibacteraceae bacterium
TTTCGAGAGCGCTACATTGGCGACGCGCAACTCGTACTGGCAAAGGTTGGCACGCAGAAACCGCTCGTTGGCGAGCCTTGGGGTGTCGATATTGCCGCACGAGCGGCCCTGCGGTGAACGTTCTGTAAACTTTTACCGTGTTTCGTAACGCTTCTGTCCGGATTCATGTCCACTCTATATGAATCAATTCCATTTTGCGATGCGAGCGTCGGCAATTGTGTCGATGCTCTGTGTCACTGCGTTGTCCGCCCGGCCTTCGGGCAAGCTAAAAGCATCGCTCCAATCCACTGTCGATCCTCAAGCCCTGGTTGGTGATCTCGTCCAGTGGACTGCCTCCACTGAAGACGAAAACAGTTCATCCATGCGCTTTCGGTTCACTGTCATGCAGGAAGATGGCTCCGGACATTATGAATCGATTCGCGATTTTGGCCCCAATCCGGATTTTTACTGGCTTCCTGCAGAGCGCGAAGGTCAATTTTTGGTAGAAATGACCGCAACAAATACCCAAACAGGCGATACAGTCTTCGTAATCGACCATTTAGAGGTGTTGCCTCGCGTTCGTGGACCCCAATCGCTCATCACCTCAATGGACCGTTCCAACCTGTTCCTCTTCAGTGCCGCTGCCTGTGCCCAGGGAAGCCGGATGAAGATCTCCTTCCAGCCCACGACAGCCGCTTCTTTGCCCCAGCAGGCGACCGGATACAAAGAGTGCAACGGCGCGACCACCATGAATTTCTATCTTGCGGGATTGCTTCCCAATACCGAATACGCGGCGAACACCGTGGTGGAAGACAGCGCAGCCGTTGCCGTTCCGGGCCCCGCCATCACGTTTCTCTCGAGTGAAGCGGTGGACGTCCCGGAACACAGAACCGTGACCCGGTCGCCCTTGCCGAATTCCACGCAACCGCTACTGCTGGCAAGCAATGGCTACGCGACCGATCTCAACGGCACCATGCTCTGGTCCGGTGCGGCACCGGTGACGCTGATTACGAGGCCTGAATCTGGCGGATACTTTTGGGGAGTAGTGGAAGATCCGGGCGCGGACATTTCGCGCCAGGGGATTCGTAAGTTCGATTTGGCGGGCATTGTGGTTCGCGAAACCAACGCCGAACAAATCAATCATCAGTTGCGTGCACTCGGCAAACGAACGATCAGTTCGTTTCATCATGAGGTGGGTCCGCTGGCCGATGGCCGTATCGTTGCACTCGCGGCCGTTGAACAAATCGTGACCGACAAACAAGGCGCTGGCGATGTGAATGTGATTGGTGATATGATCCTCGTTTTAGATCGGAATCTGGCGGTGCTGTGGGCTTGGGACACCTTCGACTGGCTGGATATCAATCGCGCGGCGGTTCTGGGTGAAACTTGTGAAGCGTACCAAGGCGGATGCCCACCGTTTTATCTGACTTCGGTAGCGAACGATTGGACTCACGGCAATTCGGTGCAACCGACGCCGGATGGTAATTTGATCTACTCATCCCGTCATCAGGATTGGTTGATCAAGATTGCCTACGAGGGTGGTGAGGGTGATGGTCACGTGATGTGGAAGTTGGGCCGTAACGGAGACTTTGCGATGGACAGCAAAGATCCGTGGCCCTGGTTTTCGCATCAGCACGATGGGAACTTCGATAGTGGGAACCCGGCGGAACTGCTGGTTTTCGACAATGGCAACACTCGCTGGTCTGAAACAGGCGAGGCGGAAAGCCGAGGGCAGGTGATTGAGCTCGATGAGGTCAATCACGTAGCGAGATTGAAGCTGAATGCCGATCTGGGAGTATTGGCGGCTGCGGTTGGTTCGGCGCAGAGGCTGACCAACGGCAACTATCATTTTGAGGCGGGCTATGTGATTCAACCCAATAGTTCGTTGGCCGCCTACGCGATCGAAGTGGATCGGGCGGGGCGCAAGCTCTATGAGATGGAGGCGCGCGGTTTGGTGTACCGTAGTTTTCGTATGACCGATCTTTACACTGCGCCGCACTGAGGCGCATGAAGGGTGGCAGATGACTCGGCGGGATCTCTTTCGTAACGTAGGGGTGACGGCTTTGGTTTCGCGTGTCGCAGCGCAGGAACCACAGGGGAAAACGAGTCGTCCTCCAAATGTTGTTCTGATCTATTGCGACGACCTGGGTTACGGCGATATCGGGCCATATGGCTCGAAGATCGAGACACCGGTGCTCACGCGCATGGCAGCCGAGGGTGTGATGCTGCGCCAATTTTGCGCCAGCCCCGTGTGCTCGGTTTCCCGCGCGACGCTGCTCACCGGGCGCTATGGCGTTCGCACTGGCGTCCCCGGCGTGATGCACCCGAACGACAGTTATGGAATGGCCACGTCAGAAACCACCATCGCGAACATGCTGAAGGGTGCCGGATACAAAACCTCCTGTATTGGCAAATGGCACCTGGGTACAGCCAGCGCTCACATGCCGACCCGCAGAGGGTTCGACGAGTACTTCGGCATCCCGTATAGCAACGATCAGGAACCCTCTGTTTTGATGCGCGGCGTGCAAGTGGTGGAGGCTCCGGTCGATCAGGATACAGTGACGCAGCGCTATACAGAGGCCGCGATCGACTTTATCACGCGCTCGAAAGATGCGCCGTTCTTTCTCTACTTGCCGCACACCTTTCCGCACGCTCCCCTGGCGGCTTCGGCGGAGTTTCGGGGCAAATCGAAGCTGGGGCTTTACGGCGACGCGGTGATGGAAATCGACTGGAGCACTGGACGAATTTTTGAAACGCTAGCCAATCTCGGGCTGGACAACAACACACTCGTCATCTTTTCGAGCGACAACGGACCCTGGTTCCAAGGCAGCCCCGGAAAATTGCGTGGCCGCAAGGGTGGCACTTTTGAGGGCGGCATGCGGGTTCCGTTTCTCGCGCGTTTCCCGAAGGTTCTGCCTGCCGGGAAAACGATCGATTCGTTCGCTTCCACGATGGACATTCTGCCGACGCTGGCGGAACTGACCGGTGCGGAATTGCCTGACAATCCACTCGATGGCGTAAGCATTCTGCCTGTACTGACCGGTGCTGCGGAATCTGTGCCGCGGCCAATGTTCGTCTATTTTCGAGAGTTCGAATTGCAATGCGTCCGGCTGGGAAAATGGAAACTGCATGTGGCGAGGGAAAACGCGCCTCCCGATGCTCCCGTTCCGCCAGAAGGCCGTATGAACC
>CAZCPL010000463.1:0-3153 GCA_964500255.1 uncultured Solibacteraceae bacterium
CTTGTTTTTCATAAGCCGCGCGCTGCGACGTGAGAGGCCAGATCGGGGAACGGCCGTCCTGATTGACGACGGATAGGGTGATGCCCTGGGCGATCATATTGTGATTGAATCGCGTGGGCAAGTCTCGCAGATCGGCTTCGCTGTGCGAGTGTATGTCGATGAAGCCCGGGGTGACGAAGTGTCCTTGGGCGTCGATGGTGCGTCGGGCTTTGGTTTTGGAGAGATCTCCGACGGCGGCGATGCGGCCGTCTTTGACGCCGAGGTCGGCTAGGAACCAGGGGTTGCCCGTTCCGTCGAGGACTTTGCCATTGCGAATGACGAGGTCGAGATCCTGAGCCTCAGTTGGGAGGGAGAGGAAGAGGAAGAGGAATGCCGCGAACGCTCTCATGAGATGGATCATCCTTTGGGGCAAAACTACTTGACGAAGACCAGCTCGCCGAAGCGGCTGGGGAAGTGAGGATTCGGCTTCACCTGCCCAGAGTCGGACCATTGGCTCAAGCGGCGATTGGGTTCCACTCCATCCCAGCGGTTGAGGTTCGCAGTCCAGACGGAGCCTGTTGCGGGCGCCGTCGCCTTGCCGGTCAGTTCTTCGAAGTTTTCCCACGGGATGGATATCTCGAGTCCCCAGCCTTCGTCGCTATCGCCGCGCATGTTCAGTGTTCCGCGAAGGAACGTCGCCATGTGCCAGTTGGTGAAGTTCAATCGCTTCATCAGAAACTTCGGAAAGGCGTAGAAATAGTCGTACATCACAGCCTTGGCGTTCATTTCGAGGCCGTAATAGAAGTCCTGCTGCTTGGGGTTGGGGTTGATGAAGATCTCGACAGCGTCGTCTTTGTAGGTCGGGTCGTCGCGTTCGGTGTGATGCGCGACGACATCGACATCTTCGGCCTCATAGCCGACGTAGAGGTTCTGATCGTCCCAGAGAACCCGCGCGCGGGTTTTCTGTTTCGCTCCTGTTTGGGCATCCCACGGGAACACAAAATCTATCACAGGGGCGTTGGCCCAGGCTGCGTCGTCCAGTTTTCCGTCGATGTTGATTTTAGAGGTGGCGCGTTTGACTTCGTAGCGCGGGATGGGCGGAAGGTTGGTGCGGAGATCTTGAGATAGGAAATGGGCGAGGAGCAGCGCTGTGATCACTCGCCCATTGTAGTTTGAAGTTAGACCAGTTCGGTGGCGGCGAAGAAATACGGCACTTCGACGGCGGCGGTTTCAGGAGCATCCGAACCGTGGACACAGTTGCGTCCCACCGAGGCGGCGAACTGCTTGCGGATGGTGCCTTCCGCGGCGTTTGCGGGGTTGGTGGCTCCCATCACTTCGCGCCACTTGGCGATTGCGCCTTCGCGTTCCATGCAGAGGACCACGACTGGGCCTTCGCTCATGAACTCTACGAGTTCACCGAAGAAGCCGCGTTCTTTGTGGACGGCGTAGAAGCCTTCTGCTTCTTTACGGGTCAGATGCTTCAGCTTCATGCCGACGAGCTTGAAGCCGTTCGAAAGGACGATGTCGAGGATCTTGCCGGTGTGGCCATCGGCCACGGCATCCGGTTTGATAATTGCAAATGTACGTTCCATAAAAGTTCCTTGAACGCGCAAAGAAGGTGCGCCGCACCCTTTGCGCCTAGAGTCTGCTCTTCACTTTCTCGCCCATCTCAGCGGGCGTGGCGCACACGGTGATGCCGGCATCGACCATGGCCTGAATCTTGTCTTCGGCTTTGCCCGATCCGCCGGAAATGATCGCGCCGGCGTGGCCCATACGGCGTCCCGGAGGCGCGGTTTGACCGGCGATGAAACCGATGACAGGCTTCTTCACGTGTTCTTTGATGTAGGCTGCGGCTTTCTCTTCCGCGTCGCCACCGATTTCACCGATCATAACGATGCAGTGCGTATCCGGATCTTCATTGAACAGGCGAACCGCGTCGGTGTGGTTGGTTCCGATGATCGGGTCGCCGCCAATGCCGATGCAGGTGGATTGTCCGATGCCGAGCTTGGTTAACTGTCCCACGGCCTCGTAGGTCAGGGTTCCCGAGCGGGACACCACGCCGACGTTGCCCTTGAGATGAATGTGGCCGGGCATGATGCCGATCTTGCATTCATCGGGCGTAATGATACCGGGGCAGTTGGGTCCGATGAGGCGAGTGCCAGGATGCGACAACAGATACTGGCGCACCTTGATCATGTCGTTGACCGGTATGCCTTCGGTGATGCAGACGACGAGCGCGACGCCCGCATCGGCAGCTTCCATGATGGCTTCGGCAGCGAACGGTGGGGGTACAAAGATGACGCTGGCGTTGGCGCCGGTTACCTTCACGGCATCCGCGACGGTATTGAACACGGGCTTGTCGAGATGCTTTTGACCGCCCTTGCCTGGCGTCACGCCTCCGACGAGATCGGTTCCGTAAGCGATGGCCTGTTCAGCGTGAAAAGTTCCTTCTTTGCCGGTGAAGCCTTGCACGATCAGGCGGGTATTTTTGTTGACGAGAATGCTCATGCGGCCTCCTTTGCTGCGGCCACAACCTTATCCGCCGCGTCTTTCATGCCGTTGGCAACGGTGAATTTCAATCCGGATTCTTCGAGAATCTGCTTGCCTAGTTCGAAGTTGGTGCCTTCCATGCGGACGACAATTGGCAGCGAGACATTCAACTCGCGACAAGCGGCCACCACGCCGGTAGCGAGGCGATCGCAGCGCAGGATGCCGCCGAAGACGTTGATGAGAATCGCTTTCACATTGGGGTCGGAGGTGAGAATGCGGAACGCGTTCTTGATCTGTTCGGGCGACGCGCCGCCGCCGACATCGAGAAAGTTCGCCGGGCTTCCGCCGGCGTATTGGATGATGTCCATGGTGGCCATCGCGAGTCCCGCGCCGTTTACCATGCAGGCGACGTTGCCGTCGAGCTTGATGTAGTTGAGTGAGTACTCCGACGCTTCCACTTCGAGCGGATCTTCTTCGTTGATGTCCCGGAGTTCGGCCAGATCTTTGTGGCGGTACATCGCGTTGTCGTCGATGGTGATCTTGGCGTCGAGGGCGACCGAGCGTCCGTCAGAGCAGAGGATGAAAGGGTTGATTTCCGCCAACGAACAGTCGCAAGCCTCATAGGCTTTGGCAAGCGCCTGCATGGTGGCTGCTGCGGCATTGACCATGGGCGCGGGTATCCCT
>CAZCPL010000464.1:0-3149 GCA_964500255.1 uncultured Solibacteraceae bacterium
GTCATCGCCTCGCCGCGTGACGCTCGCGAGATCACCAAGATCGCCGATGACAAGATCAAGAAGAGCATTGAGAGCCTGCCGGGCGTGGGCGAAGTTCGCTTTGTGGGTGACCGCAAGCGGCAAATCCAGGTGACTCTCGATGGCAACCGCCTCTATAGTTACAACCTCACCATCGATCAAGTTCGCGCGGCGCTTGCGGCGCAGAACGTCGAAATCCCCGGTGGGCGCATCGATCAAGGCAATCGCGAAGTCTCGCTGCGCACCCTTGGCCGGGTGGAAAAGCCGATGGATTTCAAGCGCGTGATCGTCGCTTCGCCCAACGGCTCACCGATCCGTATTGCGGATGTGGCCGATGTGGTCGATGGTGTCGAAGAACCTCGCTCGATGGCTCGCTTGGATGGCAAGGCCGCTGTTGTGCTCGAAGTGCGCAAACAGTCTGGAACCAATGTTCTCGAAGTCATTAACTCGGTGAAGGCGAGGCTTGAGGAAGTGAAGCCGACAATGCCCGCCGATTTCCAGATCACCTATACACGCGATCTCGCGCCCTTCATCGTCGAATCGTTCGACGCCGTGAAGGCCCACCTTGTGGAAGGTGGAATCTTTGCCGCGCTCGTGGTGTTTGTCTTTATCCGCAACTGGCGTGCGACGGCGATTGCCGCCATTGCCATCCCGGCTTCGATCATCTCGACGTTCACGCTGATTTACCTGATGGGATACACGCTGAACGAGATCACGATGCTCGCACTCGTGCTGATGGTGGGCATCGTGATCGACGACGCGATCGTGGTGCTCGAGAACATCTTCAAGGTGGCGGAGGAGAAGAAGTGTACCCCGGTGGAAGCGGCGATCGAAGGAACGCGCGAAATCGGCCTTGCCGTGCTTGCCACGACTTTGTCCCTGGCGATCATCTTCATACCCGTGGCCCTGATGTCCGGTATTGTGGGCCGCTTCATGAGCAGCTTTGGATACACTGCCGCGTTCGCCATCATGATTTCGCTGGTGGTCAGCTTCACCATGACCCCTATGCTTGCAGCCAAGTTCCTGAAGCTCGATCACAAAGAAGATTCGGAAGCCAGCACGAAAGACACAATCATCTTCCGCGTCTTTGCAGCGCCGTATGCCGCGATGCTGCGCTGGTCGATGAATCACCGTTGGGTTATCGGACTCATTTCGCTATGCGTCGTATTGTCGACAGTGCCGCTTTTTATGAAGATCGGCAAGAGCTTTCTGCCCAACTCCGATCAGAGCGAGTTCGAGGTGACGATTCGCACTGCCCCGGGATCTTCCCTCGAAGGTACGGATCAGGTGATCAAACAGATCGAAGAAGACCTGCGCAAGCTGCCCGGTGTGAAGCATCTGCTTTCCACCATTGGTGCGGACTTCCAACGTCAGGTGGACCGTGGCGGCATCCTCGTGGAACTGGTGGCACCCAAAGACCGCGAGTTCGAACAGGAAAAGATCATGGGCATGGCCCGTGAAGCGTTAAAGAAGTATCGCGATGTGACGCTCGGCGTGCAGTATCCGGCGGCTGTCAGCGGTGGCGGATCCGACCGCGAACTGGTGTTTGCGATTCAGGGTCCCGATCTGAAGAAGCTCGCGCAGATTACCGAGGCCGTAATGAAACGCGTCGCGACCTTGCCGGGTGTGGTCGATCTCGAAAGCTCTTATGAACCGGGCAAGCCGGAACTCCGAATTCAGATCAACCGCGAGAAAGCTGCGGATCTCAACGTCAGCGTTGCTTCGGTCGCAACCGCGATGCGTACGCTGGTGGGCGGCGATGAACAGGCGACGACCTTCCGCGATGGCGAAGATCGCTACGACGTGATGCTGCGCGTGGACAAGGCGTTTCGCAATTCTCCCTCGGTGCTTTCACGCTTGTCGGTTCCATCCTCAACCGTTGGCAACGTTCCGATAGAGAATCTCGCGCACTTCGAGCCCGCCACCGGCCCAACCAAGATCGAACGCTTCAACCGCCAGCGCCAGATTCTCGTGCAGGGCAATATCGCCTCCGGCGGATCGCTCGGCGAAGCGATCGACGCGATCAACGAAACCGTCGCCTCGATGAATCTTCCGTATGAATACTCGACAGGCCTGCTGGGACGTTCGAAAGAACTGGGCCGCGCGGGTCAGAACTATGCGATCGCGCTGATCCTCTCGCTGATCTTCATGTACATGATTCTGGCGGCGCAGTTTGAGAGCTTCATCGATCCCATTACGATCCTGCTCAGCTTGCCGTTGTCGGTTCCGTTTGCTGTATTGAGTTTGTTGATCATGGGCGAGAATTTCTCGATCATCTATTCGAGCCTGGGCATCCTGGTGCTGTTCGGCATCGTGAAGAAGAATTCGATTCTGCAGATCGATCACATCAAGCAGTTGCGACGCAAAGGCATGCCGCGACTGGAGGCCATTTTGAAGGGTTGCGAAGATCGTTTGCGTCCGATTCTGATGACGACCGCGGCCCTCGTGGCCGGCATGATCCCACTGGCCCTCGGCACCGGCGCAGGCGCGGGTACGAGGCGTACGGTTGCCATCGCAGTCATTGGCGGACAGACGCTCTGCCTGCTGTTGACGCTGCTCGTGACACCCGTGGCGTACTCTTTCTTCGACGACATAGCGCATTCGCCGCTGTGGGGCAAGTTTGGGCGCTGGATCACGTTCCGTCGCGCGGTGGCTGCTCCCCTGGCGATGCTCTTGCTGGGGCTCTCGCTGCCGGCTGCGGAACGTGTCGGCGTCGGTGTGACGGAAACGAAGCTGACGCTGCGAGAAGCAGTCAAAATGGCAATGCAGAACAATCTCGACATCGAGATCGAACGTACGAATCAGGCGTTGGCATCGGAAGGCATCAAGGGCGCGCTAGGCGTTTTCGATCCGGTGTTCCGCTACACGCCACGCTACGATCATCGCAATCAGCCGACTCCCTCGCCACTGGCGGGAGTCAATGGTATTTTGGCGGATCGGGTCAATACGCAAAACGCGACGATTCTCGGACACACCCCCTGGTGGGGATCGACTGCTTCTCTGAGCTTCGACAACTTTCGCCAGCGGACCAACAATCCCTTTGCCAGCTTGAATCCTTACTCGTCTTCGCAGCTCTCGTTCAACTTCACGCAGCCGCTGTTGCGTGGCCGATTGCTCGATCGCGAGCGCAA
>CAZCPL010000465.1:0-3124 GCA_964500255.1 uncultured Solibacteraceae bacterium
CTCCGGATCGCAGCCCGCGCCTTCGATCGGCACGGTGGTGGAAAAGTTCGGCATCTGAATCGGAGCGAGACCGAGGTAGTTGAGAAAGCGCCGGAACTCGTAGTTGTTGACCCGTACGGTCACCAGATCGGGGATGCAAGAGGGCGAGCATTCGCTATCGCAGGAGAACTCAGAAAGCGTACCGGTCTCGGCGTCGCGTGCGTAGAAAAGAATTTCGAGATCCGCCTGACCGTTCTGAAACTGATCTTGATCCATGTTCACCGGGACGTTGCTGCGCATGAAGGTTTGCACGTTCGCCCCGGCACCCATCCAGCAGTGGGTAGCGGCGTAGCGCGCGCCGACACGGGTCCATTCATTGACGGAGTGCCAAACCCAGAGCATCTGCGCGGTGAAAACGATCGAAAAGGTGAGCGGGATGATCAGGCCCACATAGACGAGCGCGAACTCGACTGTGGCTTGGCCCTTGCGCTTGATTCTCATCAGTAACCACCTACAGGAACTCGCACGCGTGGCCGCAACGGAATGGGATCCACTTGAAACAGCGGGAACACCGGCCGCACCTGATAGCCATTGGGAAGCGAGACGACGATGAAGTCGGGTGAACGTCCGCCGGCTGCGGTGTCGCAACCGTCGATCGAGCATGCGCATTCCGCGAGAGCCCCTGAATCCGGGGCGAAACGTTCCAGACGTACTTGCACCTGCGAGGCGGTGAGCCCTTGAATCAGCGAGTCGCCTTCGCCTTCGGGAGTGCCGGTAAGGACGACATTCTTCACTTGCACGATGACGGCATCGGCGTCGTCACAAAAGTTCGCGCCTTGCGAGGTTCCGGCATAGCGCGCGATCGAATACATGGCTTTTTGCAGAGAAAAATAGGCAACGACGACTTTGGCCAGTTCGATCATCCCGATGAGCAGCAGCAGCAGGATCGGAATGAAGAGCGCCGCTTCGATGAAAGCTTGCCCGTTTTTCTTACGTCTTACCATCATTGGTGCAAGACCACCTTGCCCGGGCCCGCGGTCTGCGAACATCCGTTCATTGAGCCCTGCTTGATGGGAGCGACGCTACCGATATAAGTCACGATAAAGCGTCCGTTCTGATCGGCGGGGTTGATACTGGTGGCATCCTGCGCGGGCTGCACCAGAAACTGGCGAAAGCCGAGCGTCGTCATCGCGCTGAGATTGGTGATCGCATCCACCACCGGTACGGTGATGATGCGCTTGCCGTTGCCAGTGTACGCCGCATAATCGGCGGCATCCGCGACGTCGATATCGGCGGCGTAAGCGGCGGTAAGCGTATCGATTTCCGGAATGGCGGAGCAGACTCCCGCGGGGGCGGTGTCAAAGCGCATGGCGATGCCACACAAGAAATTCTGCACCAGCGCGGGAACGGAATTCTGCAAACAGGGCAGCGGATCTGCACCGACCCACAATGTTTCCGCGGTGTTGACGCTAAAGCAACCGAGTGCGCGATTTGTGGTGGGAGGAAGTCCCGCAGCGCCAGATCGGAACACTTGCGTGGATTCCGCCGTGAACGTTTGAGTCTCACTGTTGAGGCGATTGACGAGGACATAGTCGACACGGGAGCCGCCGCCGGGAAGGATGGCTGGAGTTCCCTGCCCTGAGCAGTTGTATCCGAATGTGTAGCGCGTGCCGACCACAAATCCGAAATCGGTAGGATCGCTGGCGTCAAGCGCGGGAACCGCGATTGGTTCGGTTCCACAAACTTGGCACAGAGCACCGCTGCGACCGGCGACGGCCGAAACTTGCACAGCCACTTTGCGGTCTTGCGCGACGGAAAGCATACCCCAGAAGACGATCGGAGTCTCACCCGTGATGTTGACTCGTACGTAGCGCGCAGCGGATCCGCCGGTGCCCGTGCCGGAATCGCCGAGTGCTTCGGCGAGAGTTCCAAAATAAACGGGCTCGCTGACGACGCTACTCATCGATCCTGTGGTTTGACCAACGGCATTGCCACCGAAGTCGTAACGATTGCCGTATCCGGATTCGGTTTCGATAGCGAGTTGCGCGCGAGTGGTTGCCGTATCGGTAGACGCATCGGTTCCGATCAATTGCGACGCGGCGGCTAGCGCCATGGCGTTGGCGGCCGATTGCAGTTCGCTGCGGGACATATACAGGCGGCCCAGATCGATTGCGAATCCCATCATGCCAAGAAACACGGGGACAAAAAGGGTCAGCAACTGGATCGCAGTTGCGCCTTTCTCGTCGCCGAGCCTTCGTGCCGAAGGCCTATTTCCGGGGCTTTTGATAACCACTTTCTCCTACGGTCTTCGGCTTCTTTTCTTTAGGCTTCTTGATCTTCGCGGCTTGATCCTCGGTCACCGTTGGCATGAAAGCTTCCATCATGTCCGGCAGTTTCACCTTCTCGTCCGCTGGAACCGGCTTGACGAAGCGCGGCGTGACAACCACCAGCAACTCGTCGTTGGTCTTCTTCATACTTTTGCTGCGGAAGAAGAAGCCAAGGATGGGGATGTCGCCGAGTCCCTTGACACGGTTCATCACCGACTGGACGCGACTGTCGATGAGTCCCGCGATGGCGAAGCTCTCGCCATCCCGGAGGATTACTTCCGTTTCAGCCTTGCGCGCGGAAATCGCCGGGATGAGCGTTCCCTGCAGCGTGACGGCGTTCGAGAAATCGAGAGCAGTAACTTGAGGGGCGACCTTGAGATGGATCGCGCCGCTTGCGGTCACCGTTGGCGTGAATCCAAGTTCCACGCCGAAGTTCTTGAACTGTACAGTAATCACTGGCGCAGTCGCACCGCCGGTCGTCGTAGCGGTGAGTGTGGGGAACGGAAACTGTCCGCCGGCGAGGAAGCTGGCTTCTCTGCCTTCGAGCGTAATGAGGTTCGGTTCCGCGAGCATTTGCAAAAGATTTCGGCCTTGCAACGCCCGGATTGTGGCACCGATGTTGAGGTCGGGCCGGAAGACGAACAAGTTCAACAAGTCTGAGAAATTGATCGTACTGTTGGCGAATTCCTGATTCTGAAACTGCAACTGGCTGAAGCGGGGCGTGGCAAATTGCTGCGTGGTTCCAGAGCCGAGCAGCTTCGGATCGCGGCTAAAGAAGTTGAATCCGACTTCTGAAAGCGCGGCGCGATCGATGAAAT
>CAZCPL010000466.1:0-3088 GCA_964500255.1 uncultured Solibacteraceae bacterium
ATCTCAAGGCGCTCGAAACGATTCTCAATGTCGAAGCTGAGGAAGTCACACTGGAAACGCCGCTGGAACAAATCGCAGAATCTTTGTTTGCCCCTGAAATCGAACGCCCCGCAGAGCCGGGTCATGTCCGCTTCTTTTCCGCCGCCGGCGAAGGACTCGAATGCGTGGAAATCGCGCGCAACATCCGGAAGCTCATCGATCGTGACGGGATTCACTTCGACGAGATCGTCGTCTTGTTGCGAAGTCCCGAACGCTATCAACCGTTGATGGAAGAGGCTCTGCGGCGTGCGGATATCCCGGCGTATTTCACGCGCGGGGTGGCGCGTCCCGACCCCGCTGGACGGGCGTTTCTGGCACTTCTCGCCTGCGCGCAAGAGCAATGCTCGGCGACGCGATTTGCGGAGTATCTGTCGTTGGGACAAACACCGGTCGCAGGCAAACAGCGCTCGGAAAGCCCGCTGCCGGCTTCCGACGACGAGTTGCTCGCGAGCTTCGCATCGGCAACCGCCGTGGCTGTAGCCGCGGTCGAAGAGGAAGGGGAAGCAACGTTCCTTTCCGCGCCATTCGCTTGGGAAAAGCTGCTCGTCGATGCCGCCGTCGTCGGTGGACGCTCACGTTGGGAACGACGCCTTCGCGGACTCGAATCCGAGTTCCGCTTCAAGCTCGCATCCCTCACCCGCGAAGACTCGCCGCGCGCCGCACAAGTGGAACGGCAGATCGAGCAGTTGCGTTCGCTTGCCGCTTTCGCGCTGCCATTGATCGCGCAGCTCGATTTGCTTCCGGTCGCAGGCCGTTGGGGCGAGTGGCTCGATGAGTTGGAAACGCTTGCCCGCGCGGCGTTGAAGCGGCCGGAGTCGGTGATCTCCGCGCTTGAGGAACTGCGCGCAATGGAAGAGGTTGGTCCCGTGGATCTCGCCGAGGTCTACGGCGTTCTCAAGGAGCGCATGAGGTTTCTACGCCGTGAACCTGCACGATCGCGCTATGGACGCGTTTTCGTTGCGGGCATCGGCGAGATCCGCGGACGCAGCTTCAAAGCCGTCTTTTTGCCTGGCCTTGCGGAAGGTCTTTTTCCGAAGCGTGCGGTTGAGGATCCCATTCTGCTCGATACCTACCGAGCGCAGCTTGTGAATCCCATGGTCGATCAGCTTGAGCGCGTGCGCAAGGAACGCATGCTGCTGCACATGGCGGTCGGTGCCGCAGAAGAGCATCTGGTGTATTCGTATCCGCGCATGGACGTGATGCGGAATCGTCCGCGAGTGCCTTCGTTCTATGCGTTGGAACTGCTGCGCGCAACGCGCGGCAAGCTGCCCGACCTGCGCATGTTCGAGCACGAGGCTGCGGAGAATGCTCCCACGCGTCTGGATTGGCCTGCGCCGAAGCGTTGCGAAGACGCGATTGACGAAGCCGAATTCGATCTCGCGAAAGTACGCGGAGCAGAGCCTGGCGGTGCGTATTATCTGACGCAAGCGAATCCGCATTTGCTGCGCTCGATGCGCGCCAGAGCCGGACGCTGGCGCAAGAAGTGGTTCCCTTCCGATGGGTTGGTGGTTGACAATCCGGATGCGGCTGTGACCGCGGCGTTGGCCCGGCACAGGCTGCTGGCGCGAGCGTATTCGCCGTCATCGTTGCAGATGTACGCGGCATGTCCGTATAAGTTTCTGCTGCATGCAATACATCGTTTGGAAAAGCGCGAAGAGCCAGAGGGAATCGAGCAGTTGGATCCGCTGACGCGCGGCGAGATCTTTCACGCCACGCAGTTCCGTCTCATGCAGGAACTCTCGGTGCTCAAGGCGTTGCCGGTGACGCGCGAGAATCGCGGCATTGCGCTAGAGGCCGCCAATCGCGTGCTGGACGCGATCGCGGAGAAGTATTTCGACGATCTGGCACCCGCGATTCCGCGCGTCTGGCAGAACGAAATCGATGATCTGAAAACCGATCTCCGGGCTTGGTTGATCGATGTCTCCGAACGTTCGACGGAATGGACGCCGATCCATTTCGAGCTCTCGTTTGGCCTGCAAGCAGCAGACAACCGCGATCGTTCCAGTTCGCTCGAACCAGTGACGCTCGAAGGCGCAGGTATCGTGCGCGGATCCATCGATCTGGTGGAACGCCACAATACAACCGGCGTTTTGCGCATCACCGATCACAAGACCGGAAGCTTTCCGCAGAAGCCGCCGATTTATACGGGCGGAGGCTCGATCCTGCAGCCTGTTCTGTATTCTATGGCGGTAGCGAAGCTACTCGATGCGCCAGTGCAGACTGGACGGCTTTATTACTGCACGCGCAAGGGCGATTACAAGGATGTCCAGATCCGTTTCACTCGCGAGGCGCAGGACAATCTGGAGACGGTTCTGCATACGATCGATGAGGCTGTGGCCACTGGTTTCCTGCCGGCTGCGCCCAAGCCGGATGCCTGTGAATACTGTGATTATCGCGTTGTTTGTGGTCCTTATGAAGTAGAACGGACGTCACGAAAGCGCAAAGATCGCCTGCAGCCGTTGGTGCTGTTGAGAGAACTGCCGTGATGGAAGAAGTCCCGACGCAGAGGCACCTGAGTTCAGAATCCCTGCTTTTGGCCGCCAAACGGTACCGAGAACCTCTGTGTCGCGCTTCACAGCGGCTTGGTATCATTCCGGGTTGGACAACCCCACACACTCGCTCGTTGGACTCATGCTCTCACGGGTCGGCCTCAACCGCCTCACGCCACGCGCGGACATGCTGTTGATTCTCGCCGCCAACGCTCCCGATGTGGACGCCATCGCCTGGATCGGAGGCGCGACATCGCACCTTCACTATCACCGCTGGTACACGCACTCCGTGATGCTGGTTCCGCTCATCGCGATCCTGCCGGTGCTGATTCATCGGTTGTTCGTGAGGCAAAGTTATCCCTGGTTGTACGCGTACCTGCTCTCGCTAATCGGCGTGGTCAGCCACATCCTGCTGGACATGACAAACTCATACGGCGTCCGCGCGTTGCTGCCACTGCATTCGGACTGGCTCAGTTTCAACACGACGTTTGTGGTGGACCCTTGGATTTGGGCGGTGCTGACGCTTGCCGTCGGCGGGCCGTTCATTAGTTCGCTGGTCA